>JBMYRC010000008.1:0-65976 GCA_049601975.1 Alphaproteobacteria bacterium
GACCCGGATCGCCGGCACGATCGGCGTCATCGGCACATTGTCCCAAGGTAGCGTCAACCCGATGAGTTTTATGCGAAAAGGATTACGTGTCCAAGGGATCTATGTTGGCCACCGCAATATGTTCGAGGACATGAACCGCGCTATAGCCCAGCATGAATTGCGGCCCGTAATCGACCGGACTTTTGCAATGGAGGATGCAAGAGACGCGTTCCATTACATGGCAACGGGCCGTCATTTCGGAAAAATCGTCATCGAGCTTTAATACTGAATGGGTAGTTGCCGACGCGGTGTGTCGTGACTATTTTGCGCGCCTCACTTCTTGGGACGGACAATGACGGATACACGCCTCGGACTGGTTTTGCTCTCCGGCGGACTTGATTCAACCACTGCAGCCGCTTGGGCTCTCGATAAGGGTATGAAGGTTTCGGCCGTGAGCTTCGACTACGGTCAAACCCATCGTCAGGAACTGGGTGCCGCGACGGCCGTCGCCGCGCGCCTGGGGCTGTCGCACAGCATTGTCGATGTATCGTTCTATCGTGATTTAGCCGCGCATTCGTCGCTGACACAACCACAAACTCTGTCGATGCCAAGCGACCGTAGCGCCGCCGAAATGGCCGACGGCATTCCCTCAACCTACGTGCCGCTACGTAATACTTTTTTCCTGACGATGGCCGCCGCTTGGTTAGAAAGTAAGGCTTTGGCGGAAATAGAAATTAACGGTGTCGACGCATCCAGTTTGGAAGCGACCTTGGTCATCGCGGCTAATGCCATCGACTACAGCGGCTATCCTGATTGCCGACCGGAATTCTACACAGCGATTACGGAAAGCCTGCGCCTCGGCAGCAAACTCGGTACGCAGTACGGCGTCCCGTTCACGATCGCCACGCCCCTTATCGACAAATCAAAAGCCGATATCGTTCGACTCGCAGGCAAATTGAATGCACCGATCGACGAGACGTGGAGTTGCTATGCCGCGGGCGAAATACCATGCGGTCATTGCGATTCATGCCTCCTTCGCGCTAGGGGTTTTGCGGAAGCTGGCGTTGACGACCCAACGCTTACCAGCACATAGGGATATTAAGGTTTTAGCGTAATATAGTCGCACCCTGAATTTCGCCTTGCGGGCTCCCCCCCCCTTCGCCAATAAGAGTAAGGGAGTTCCGGACTTACAAATTACCGATGAGGAAGCCATGAAGAAGCTAAGTATCGTCGCCGCCACATTTATCGCACTCGCGCTGGCCTCCGGCACCGCCGGTGCCGCGGATGCCAAAAAAGGCAAGAAGGTCTTCAACAAATGTAAGGCCTGCCATACGATGAAAGCTGGAAAGAACAAGATCGGCCCTTCGCTCCACGGCATTATGGGTCGGAAAGCTGCAAGTGTTCCGAAATTCAAGTATTCGAAGGCGATGAAAGCCTCGAACCTGACTTGGGATGATGAAACGCTTCGGAAATTCCTTAAAAAACCGAAAAAACTCGTCAAAGGCACACGCATGGCCTTCGCCGGGATCAAGAAGAAAAAGCAGATGGACAATTTGATGGCTTATATCAAAGAGGCATCAAAATAATCTAAGGAAACACGGCGATGGCGAATATCGGGCCCGATCGGTCACAAAACTGGACGCTCCGCAAACCTTCGGCTTCTGGTCAAAAGGGCACGGTGGCCAGTCAAAACGCCATCGCCGCTGAAGTCGGCGCGGCCGTACTGCGTGATGGCGGGAATGCCATTGACGCGGCGATAGCCACATCGTTCGCAATCTCGGTCGTCGAGCCGTGGATGAGCGGTCTCGGCGGCGGCGGCTACATGCTCGTCTATCTCGCCAAGGAAAAGCGCGTTCGCGTCATCGATTTCGGCATGATCGCGCCGAAACATCTCGACCCGGCCGACTATCCTCTAGTCCAGGGTGACGGTGCTGGTGATCTGTTCCAATGGCCTGCCGTGCTCGACGACCGCAATGTCTATGGCTACCACTCCATTGCGGTGCCGACACAAGTCGCCGGAATTGCCCTGGCGCACCAGCGCTTCGCCACCAAATCCTGGGCCGATTTGATCGCACCGGCGGTTGATTTGGCTGCAGGCGGTTTACCACTCAATTGGTTCACGACCCTGCGGATCAGTGGCGCCGCCCAAGAGCTTCGCGAATTTCCAACCTCGAGCGATGTCTACCTGAGTGACGGATTGCCGCCAGTTGCGACGCAGGGGAAACCGCCGCCACGACGTTCCATGGGTAACCTTTCCGCGACACTCCGGCGGCTGGCCGAAGCTGGCCCGCGCGATTTCTACGAAGGTGCAATCGCCGAGCAGCTGCTTGGGGACGCCTCCGCGGGCGGCAGTAAAATGGATGCAAACGACCTCGCTTCCTTCGAAGCGGTCGAGCGCGATCCAATCGAAATGGATTATCGAGGTGCCACGGTATTCGCGGCACCGGGCCTCACCGCTGGCCCCACCATGTTCGACACGCTTGCCCGGATCGACGGTAAAATCACGGCAAATGACGGATCACCCACGGCAGAGTCTTTCGGCGAATACGCCGCCGCATTGAATGCCGCCTATGAGACGCGTCTCGCGACCATGGGCGACGCCGACGACAGCCGCGACCCAGCCTGTACCACGCACCTCACCACCATCGACGGCGAGGGCAATATGGTGACGCTGACGCAGACCTTGTTAAGTGCATTTGGTAGTAAGGTTGTGTTCCCGGAGACCGGCATCTTAATGAACAACGGCATCATGTGGTTCGACACCCGCCCAGGTGGCCCGAACTCGCTCGGCGGCGGTAAACGCCCGCTCTGCAATATGTGCCCGGCTATTGTCAGCCGAGACGATGGATTTAATTTCGCCATCGGCGCTTCGGGTGGCCGGCGGATTATGCCGGCGGTGATGCAGAATCTCTCCTTGATGGTCGATTGCGATTTAAGCCTAACGGACGCCATTCACCATCCTCGCATCGATGTGAGTGGCGGAGATATCGCAAATGTCGATATCCGCTTGTCACAGGATGTCGTTGACGCGGTCGAGGCGGTACTCCCCGTCGTACCTGTCGAAGACTCGGTCTTTCCTAGTAACTTCGCCTGTCCCAATGGCGTTGCAGACGATACCGACGCTGGCACGAAAGTCGCGCAGTCCTATCCGATGTTTCCGATGTCGGGCTCAGTCGGCGCTTAACTTCCGCGCGGTATTACCGGTAATTCGATAGCGGACGCTCGTGCCGCATCGCGGAAGAACGTCAGCTCTGGCGGCCGCCCGCCAGGAATACGTGAGAAATGATCCCGGTCCGCCGCCGACACAGCAATCCGTATGGAATGTCCCTTCCGGAATAGCCAAGACGTCGGGATCAGATCAAAGCAGAGTTCGGTAGCCTCGCCCGGCGTCAAAAGTTCCGCATCTGACCGACTGAGACTGCGATACGGCCCCACACTCTTGAGATTCCACGGCGCTTCCGACGTGCGCCGATGTAAGGCGCGCAAGACACCTTCCGTCACATAACGGCACAGACCGTCGGGTGCCACATCTTCCAAATATACGCAGAACGCACCGTCCTTTTCGCTCGACGCAACATACAACGTTATAATCGGGTGCCCCGTCACTTCCGTATCTCCGGATAACGGCGCCGTCGTATAGGTGAGCATTCCCGCGTCCCGGCCATGCCAATCGGCATAATACGCCTCAACTCCGATGGCGGCTGCCCGTTCGTAGCGGGTTTGCGTTCCGGTTCCGATGGCAAAATCCGCGCGGTATGTATCGCTGGCCGATGCCGTGTCCGGGATTTGCCGAGATAATGTGCCTCCGTCGGCAAAATAATAGCGATGCGGTTCAGCCTCGGGCGGAGGCCAGCTAGCGGCGGCCTTCCATTGCTCTTCGACCATGGTGAAATAATGCACCGGTGCTTCCTCGCCGAACCCGACCTCTTCCCCTTTCAGGTACTGGTCGAAAAATCGGAGATAAGCCCCCATCTTTTCGAACTCGGGTAATTCCGCCGCGCGAAACGGGCTGACATTGGTACGCGCCCCATGATCCCATGGCCCTAACAGCAGATGCTTGCGCTCGACCGGCAAAGACATGAACCGCCGCGTTGCCGCATTCGCGAAGTACACCGCATCCATCCAACCGGAGACGCTGTAATATGCCACATCCGGATTGAGCGCGTCGGCATAGTAGGCAGGGCCAATCATTGGTGCGGTATAGTCCGGATCATAGGACAGGCCGTCGTCGCGATAGGTGAATTCTCGAATGAACTGCGTCATGTCAACATTAGCCGTGTGTTCCGCCGACGCCTGTGCCAGCAATACACCGTCCGGATCCTCATCCACCGGTGCCGGACCCGCATAGGCCGGATCCGCAAAATAAGAATAATTCTTAAGCTTTTCCGGATCGGCAAGATCCAGCGCTTCCATCAAAGCGTTGTACTCGGGCCCGAGAAAGGAGACATGCAAACCGTTCGGATTGTAGTGGTCCGCAAAAGTATCCCAGACCGCAAAGGTCGGGATGACGGCTTTCACCGCGGGATGCCCCGTCGTCGCTAGGAAATCGGCCGCCGCACCAACATAGGAAATACCCGTCGACCCGATGGACCTATTCGACCAGGGTTGCACCACAATCCAATCCGCAATCTCCGCATAGTCCAAACGTTCCTTCGGGGATCGGAAACCATCACGGGTTCCAAATGAGGCACCCGAGCCTCGCACGTCGACAACTACGACCGCATAGCCATGCTGAGTAAAGAAATCGCGAATATAGCCGGCGTTGGGGCTTTCTTCGGTTTCCACCGTCGCCTGCGATGTCAACTCGAAGCGTCGGTAATACGGCGTGAATACAGCGATCGTCGGTAAAGGTGTCTCCCAACCTGCCTCTGCCGGCACAAAGATGTCGGTCGCGATCCGTACGCCATCGCGCATGGTGAGATAACAAGATCGACGCAAACGCTCGGCGCCATAGGAAGCTTTCCGGCTCGCGAGGTAATCGTATGGCGTCGTCGACCATGCGCCTGAATTGCGCGAACTATCGGTCATTCAGCTAAATCGACTTCGCGGTAAAACCGCCGGGCACCTGGGTGCAGAGGTATACTGACACCCTGTAGCGCCGTCGACATCTGGATTAATTTTCCTTTCGAATGCCCCTCATCGAGGAGTTTCTGCGACTTCTCATTCCAGATTGCCTTGGTGATCTGATAGATCAATTCCTCGTCGGCAGCCTCCGGGACAATCCAAAGTGCGTTGACGCTGATCGTGGGAATCGGCTCGGCATTTCCATAGACATCCGAAGGGATAGTGTCCCGGCTAAAGAATTTATACTTCGCGAGAAGCTGCTCGATCGGCTTTCCGGTAAGCGACAGAATTTGCGCGTCGGATTTCCCGAGTGCTAGCTGCACGGACGCCATCGGATATCCAGCGACTGCGATAAAGGCATCCAGCTTCCCCGCAGCGAGTCTGAGGGCCGCGGATTTACTATTGAGATATTGCGCTTTCAAATCGCGCCTTTCGCGCAATCCAAACGCTTCCAAGATCAACCGCGCATCCACCAGCGCACCCGACCCTTTTTCATCCAACGATACCCGCCGCCCCTTTAGGTCCCGCATCGATTTCACGCCTGTCTTCGTGCGGACCACGACGTGGACACTTTCAGGATAGAGATTGGCAATGGCGCGGATTGTCTTGCGCGGCTTTTTCTTTCGATAGGTACCGGTTCCAGTATACGCCCAATAGGCAATATCGGACTGAACAAAGCCTGAATCCAACCGACCCGTGGCCACGGCGTCCACATTGGCGACCGAACCGCCCGAAGTTTGCGCGATGGCGACCAAGCCTTGCACACCGCAGCTCCCCCCCTCGTCGCAGGAGCGCGATCCGGGCGGGCTGCTGATGGCACTCGCGATGATTCCACCGATGGGATAATAGGTACCGCCGATCCCGCCGGTTCCGATGCGAAAAAACCGTGCATCCTGCGCCGTCGCCGCGACCGTCACAGCAAATAGGGTGACTATTGTCAGGGCGGTGCAACGAAGGACGTTCGGCATGACGAACACGGGTGCAACCTCGGTAAGGATCAGCTAAATCTCTTGTACCGCTAGCGACCTATAGGTGCAAACAATGACCGCTTGGAAACACGATCATGTGACGCTTCCGAACCTGAAAATGCATTATGTGCGTGAAGGTGATGGCGCGCCGCTCCTCCTTCTCCATGGATGGCCGGAATTCTGGTATACGTGGCGGAAGAACATACCGGTCCTCGCGGAGAGATTCGACGTCATCGCGCCAGATTTTCGCGGCTTCGGAGAAAGTGAAAATCCCGAGGCCGTTCCGGATGTCGGCAACTATGCGGAAGATATCGTTCAGTTCATTGATGCGCTCGACCTCCCGAAAGTGGGTTTGGTCGGACACGATGTCGGCGCTTTTGTCATGCAAGATATCGCCCGCCGAATTCCGGATCGTATCAACGGCCTATTTTTCTTCAACTGTCCACATCCCGGCATCGGAACACGCTGGCTCGATGGCGGTCACTACAAGGAGCTGTGGTACCAAGCCTTCCATCAATTAGATTGGTCCGCCAAACTCGTCGGCCAAAGCCGCGATACGTGCCGGGTCTACTTCCAACATTTCCTGAATCACTGGGCACATGCGGACGGCCAATTCGATGAAGACCTTGAGGCCTGGGTAGATAACTTCATGACGCCCGGCAACTTGCAGGGAGGATTCAATTGGTACCGAGCTGTGGCCGATTACCGCCAAAAAATCATCGATGCGGGTGTGCCATCTCTCGCCCCTATTCAAATACCTACCTATGTTTTATGGGGTGAAAGCGACACGGTCCTGAGGCCCGAATGGTCAGACGGAATCGAGGAGTATTTTCCCAATATCACTGTAGAGATCGCGAAGGACGCCGGGCATTTTGTGCATTACGAAAGCCCTTCACTTGCAAACAAGCGAATTTTGGCATTCTTCTCTGGATAACGGATCAAGTCTTCCAACTGAGAACATTCGCGACATTTCATGCAAGAAACTCCCCCACTAAACGCGTTCATTTTCGATCTCGGCAAAGTCATCGTCGACTGGAACCCGGGCTATCTTCTGCACGAGATCGCACCCGATGAAACACAGCTAAAGTTCCTCGTGGAAGAAGTCTTGGACTTGGAGTGGTTTCGCGCCGTCGATGCGGGTTACCCGCTCTCGAAGGCCATCGCGGAACGAAGTGAAATTTATCCCGAATATGCCGACGCCATGCAACTCTATGTGGACCGGTGGCCAGAAACGATCCGCGGGTTCTTCGAAGGCACGCTTGAGATCGTACGAGAACTGCACGCTTCCGGTGTCCCGCTATTCGTCCTTTCGAATTGGGCCGGCGAGACCTGGGCGCGCGTAGAACAGGATTTTGCGTTCTTAGAATTCTTTGACGATGTCATTATCTCCGGCCATGTCGGCATGGCAAAGCCCGACGACGCCATCTTCAAGATGGCTCGCGATCGGTTCAACGTCGATCCCGCCGCGACATTGTTCATCGATGACGGTCTCAAAAATGTGGAAGCGGCAAAGGGTGTCGGTTTCCAGACCGTACTTTTCGAGACACCCGACAAGCTACGCCAAGATTTAATAGATCTTGGCGTCTTCGCGAGCTAACTCTCGCCTAAAATCTCGTCGTTGTGCTCGCCAAGTTGCGGGGCCGGGCGTTGAATGCGTGGAGGTGTCTTCGACATTTTTACGGGAAACCCGGTCATTCGGATTATACCGCTGTTGCCGTGATCCACATCCAAGACCATCTCGGTAGCTCGTACTTGCGGATCGGCGAAAACTTCATCGAGTCCCATAACTCGACCACAGGGGCAGCCCGCGCCGTTGATCACTTCGATCCAGTGATCAACGCTTTCTTTCTCTGTCTCTCGGTCGATTACCTCCAACAGCTCAACCCGATTGCGCATCCGGTCCGCGTTGGTCCGAAACCGGTCATCCTCCATCAAGTGACCAAGCCCTACCGCATCCAGGAAACGAATAGCGTAAGTCTCGTTCGACGGTGCAACCGCAATGGCACCGTTCTTCGCCTTGAACATGCCGTAAGGCGCCACAATGGCATGATTGTTTCCGCTCCGCGCCGGAGGTTTGCCAGTCGCGAAATACTCCGCCGAGAGAAACGCCATCATCGAAATGAGGCTATTGTTGAGGCTGGATTCGATATACTGCCCCTCCCCTGTACGATAGCGGGCGGCAAGCGCCGTCACGACACCAAAGGCGCAATACAATCCTGCGATCAAATCCGCCATCGGAGGGGCAGCGCGCATCGGCTCCCCTTCAATCTCGCCAGTTAGACTCATGAACCCGCTCATCGCCTGCGCGATGAAGTCGAAGGACGGTCGATCGACATAGGGTCCGGTAGAGCCGTAGCCGTTAACGCTGCCGACGATCAGCTTCGGGTTGAGTTGCTTTAATCGCGCTTCGTCAAAGCCCATCTTCGCCAATACGCCGGGGCGAAAATTCTCCACGAGTACGTCCGCACTCTCCAACAATGCCGAAAGTTTTGCCTTTCCCTCATCTGTGTAGAGATCGAGAGTGACAGATTTTTTGTTCCGATTGAACTGGGCGAAATACCAGCTCATGCCATCCTTGATCACGCCCTGCGTTCTGATGGCGTCACCCCCGCTCGGACTTTCGATCTTGATGACTTCGGCGCCCATATCGGCCAACAACATTGTACAGAATGGCCCGGCCAGAATGCGCGTGAGATCGATCACCCGAATGCCTGTCAGGGCACCCTCGGACACAGCGCTAGTTTCGCTCATGATTTAATCCGGCTAGCCTTTCGCCGTGGCGACATCACCCATCTCATGGAGATCGAGCCGCAGTCCCGCCTTCATGACTTGGCCAGGCAACCCTCGCCCCACGGTTTCTTCCACATCACAGGCCAATTCTACCATCTGGCGGATATCGATCCCAGTCTCGATTCCCATCTCATCCAGCATATAGACCAAGTCTTCGGTGCAAATGTTGCCCGTCGCTTTCGGCGCGAAGGGACACCCGCCGATCCCGGCAAAGGATGCGTCGTATTTCTCGATCCCCTCGTCTAGTCCGGCGACGACATTCACGAGACCGATGCCACGTGTGTTGTGGAAATGTAGCGCGATATCCAACTCCGGCACCGCGTCCTGCAAGGTGCGCACGAACTTGGTGACAATCGGCGGCGTCGCCATGCCGGTCGTATCGCCGAGGCCAACGCCCTTGAACCCATAATCGCGATACCGCTTGGCGATCTTCACGATAGTATCGAGCGAGACGTCGCCTTCAAACGGGCAACCAAATCCGGTAGCGATAGCGCCGTGGACCGGAATGCCGGCGGCATCCGCGATCTCGGCCACGCGCTCGAAACCATCCAGAGATTCATCGATTGAACGATTAACGTTCTTCTGATTGTGACTTTCCGAAGCCGACATAAAGACGATCATCTCGTCGACCTTCGCTTCAACGGCGCGGATCGCCCCATGGGCGTTCGGCACCAACGCCGCGAGCGTACACGGCTTGGAACGATTTATACCCTCGAAAACCTCGACCACATCGGACAATTGAGGAATAGCTTTCGGGGAGACGAATGACGAGAACTCTATCCGCGGCACACCCGCCGCGATTAATGAGTTCACGAACCGAATTTTCGCATCGGTTGGAATGAAATTCAGTTCTGCCTGCAACCCGTCGCGCGGGCCAACTTCGGTAATCTCAACTTTTGTAGGTCTCGCCATTTCCGCCTCCATCAAACGCCTATACAACAGAGGTTTGCTTGCCATGGCGTAGTTTCAAGCGCAAGCAGTTGAAAGAATGGGTGACATGTTTTGAATTTAAGGTTCTGGCCCTATCTCCGTAAAAAACCAAATTCGGATTTATAGAATATGATCATTGGTCTGACCGGCGGCATCGCGTCGGGAAAGTCGACGGCAGCTCGGTATTTATCAGAAAATGGTGCTTTTGTGATGGACGGTGACGTCCTCGGTCACCGGGCATACGAACCCAATACTGCGGCTTTCGCCCAAATCGCCGAGACATTCGGCAGCGAAGTTGTTGGGGCCGACGGGCAGATCGACCGCAAAGCGCTGGGAGGTAAAGTCTTCGGCAATCCAAATGCCCTCAAGCAATTGACCGATATCCTTTACCCGGAAATTCGCCGCATGTTCAGTGAGTGGATAGAGACGACACAAGCCGACAATCCGAATGCCCTACTCGTCATGGACGCGGCGGTTCTACTGGAAGCCGGTTGGGAAGACCTCGCCGACGAAACCTGGGTCGTCATTGTCGATCCGGATACAGCGGTCGACCGCGCGGTGGCGCGCGACGGACTGGATGAAGCCGCCGTGCGCAAACGTATCGCGTCGCAACTTTCAAATGACGAGCGGAGTGCCCGTGCCGATGTCGTTATCGACAACTCCGGCAATGAGGCTGCGTTAATCGCACGGCTCGACGCGGAGCTAGCGCGTATTCGTTAGACGCCCGCCGCGACACCAGCTTCGTAGCGAATTCCCGCCTCGCGGAAAGTAGCGCGGGTTTGGTCCATATCCCATGGTTCGTGAACCAAGGTTTCATGGTTCCATTGACTTCGTGGTATCGGCGGCTCGAAGAAATTCCCGCCATAGACATGGATGGCGCTTGTTAGCTTCGGCAGCGGATTAGCCACGGAATGGATAATATCCTTCCCCATGGTCGCGACCTGCCCCGGCCCCATGGAATCGGCACCCGCCGCTTCCAAGTCGGGCGAACCGTTGTTCCCAGCACCATCTCCGATGCGACGCCAGAACACATTATCCTCGCGACCGCCATAAATGCCGATCACCGCGAACATATTGTGGTTATGCGGCAACAGGGTCATGTACGGAGCCCAGATAAAATTGATGATGGTCAGATCATCGTCATTATAAATCGGAAAGACGCCCGCTTCAGTCGGCTCTCCTAATTCCTTGATGATGCTCGACGGATCTGCCGTCGCTTCTGACACCAACTCACGAATAGCCTTTTGGCCTTCGCCGACAGCTGACTTGCAGGCATCGACAAACCGATCTTTTTGAAACACCCGAAGTTCTCCCCGGTTTTTGTATTATCGCAAACAGACGCGGAGATAATGAAACGCTGACTAGGAAGCCGCAATATCAGGAATAAGAATTTCCACACATTAACGCGTAAACATACAAGATACGCTACATACTGAGCGCGCCGCCGTCTATTACGAGTTCCGTTCCCGTCACATAGGACGATTCGTCCGAGGCGAGATAAATCACCCCCGAGACGATCTCGTCGATTAATCCGGCGCGCCTCATCGGTACCCGTGACAGACGCTCCGCGAGCGCTTCCGGCGTCGGAAAGGCGGCACGGAACATTTCCGTGTCGACAGGCCCCGGATGGACGGAATTGCAACGGATATTATCCTTCGCATGCTGCGTCGCCGTTACCTTGGAGAAGACCCGGATGGCCCCTTTACTGGCGGCTTAAGCGGGCTCCTGGGTCGTCGATAGACCAATGCCGGCGATCGACGAAATATTCACGATCGACCCACCGCTACCCGCACGCATCACTGGGATCGCGACTTTCGTCCCGAGAAAGACGCCCTTGGCATTCACGCCCATGACAAGGTCCCATTCCTCCGCTGTACGTTCCTCGATGGGAATGCGCGGTATCAGAATGGCGGCATTGTTGATCAAAATATCCAGCCGACCGTATGTCGCCACGGCGAAATCAACGGCAGTGCGCCAATCATCTTCGCTGGTTACGTCCAAATTTCGGTAGTGAGCCTTTCCACCCGCCGCTCGAATTTCCGCCTCGACCGCTTGTCCTTCCGCATCGGCAATGTTTCCGAAGATCACCTTCGCGCCCTCTGCCGCGAAGACGCGCGCTTCGGCGGCTCCTTGGTTCTTTGAACCGCCGCTGATGAGCGCGACCTTGTCCTGCAATCGTCCTATATCGGTCCCTCCCGTATTTTCAGAGATATTCTTCCGCGAGCCGGTCCAGCCAACGTTCTAGTTCATCAAGATCACGGCCGACGATCATCGCCACCAATTCATCAATGCCGGCGTCTTCATATTCGGCGGCGCGATCCTTATTCAGTTTGTGACCATATGGACAAATGACGACCTCAATATCCGCGCGCGTTCGTTCCCTTTTCTCAAGAAAACCGTCAAGGCGCGACAGATGACCTCGGGTCTCTGCCGCAGTCGCGTTAAACCCGTACCAGCCATCTCCCATCTCCGCGACGCGCCGTAGCGCAGCATTGCTTTCGCCGCCAAAGTAGATCGGCGGTCCAGGTTGCTGGATCGGTTTTGGATACTGGCGGCAAGGCGCCAAGGTGTAGAATTCGCCGGAATACGATGACACATCGTCTTCCCAAAGCGATTTTATCACCTCGAGATACTCGTGACAGCGGGCGCCACGGCGCTCGAACGGTACATCGAGGGCAGCGAATTCCTCCTCCAGCCAACCGACACCAACACCGAAATCCACCCGTCCGCCGGAGAGATAATCGACCGCCGCGATTTCCTTTGCCGTGTAGACGGGATTCCGCTGCGGGACGAGACAAATCCCCGTGCCCAGACGAATGCGGGTCGTCTGCGCGGCCATGAAGCTAAGGGCGGTGATCGGCTCCAACAGTCCCTTGTCGCCGCGAACCGGAATCTTGCCGTCGTCCTCATAGGGATACTCCGCATCGTAATCGTCGAAGAGCACGACATGCTCGCCAAGCCAAATACCATGGAACCCACGGTCTTCAGCTCCTCTCGCGAGTGCGCTTACATAGGTCGCATCGTTTTGAGGACTGACGAGTGGCGCAAACAAACTAACCCGCATGAATTTCTCCTCCGGAAACAGAACACCTTAGCTTGATGTAATCCGATCCCGGGCGAAGACACGATCCGAACTAAGTCGGGCCGAACGCGTATCCTTCGCCCGTGCAACGATGAATGGTAGCATATTCCACGGCTTCATTGCGCAGGCGGTAGTTGTTCTCGGCACCGGGTGCCTTCGGAAGATCGAGAAAGGCTTGATGGGACGGGTACCATGCAGCCAAAATTTCATGCATCACTTGGTCGCCAACCACGCGGCCCAAGACCGGCGTGCGCCACAGTATCTTACCGCCGGCATTCGGCAGGAAAGCTTCGAGCCCGTTTATATAGGCGAGATAGAGTTCCCCATCCGGAAAACCGGCTTCGCTAACATACCGGTTCAGATTGATCATCGTCGCCGGTCGGTCGTCACCGCTTTCGGCAACGGCCCGGATCGCCGCCGTCTCCTTCTCATCCCGCGGGAATCTCATTGCCACCATCGTTACTTCCCTCTCATAAATTCAAGTTGAAAATGGAATGTAGCGCGCGGGCTGCGATCGTCCCTAGGTTTCTGCAAACGCCGCGACATTGTCCCGATGTTCCGGTTCGATGATACCCTCGGTATTCCACAGTACGTCGAAGGCGCAGGTAATGATCTAGACGTCCAATATTAATCGTTATGACAAAGGTCCGTGATCGACAGAGCGTGTCCTTATGACTCATTGAAGTCGCCAACCGAATCAACGTGTCAGATCACCGTGTCCACGCCACCAACAGAAGCCTCCCTTGAACAAGCCGCCGCACGTGTAGCCAACGAACGTGGCGCCGCGCTGGCGCATCAGGGACATTTTTTTTCGAAGCCGCGGTGGCGCTTGAAGAGGCATGCGAATTATATTCAAAGTTCGCGGATGCCTTTAGCAACCTAGGGACCGTGTTGCGCCGACTGGGAGATGTCGAAGGGGCCATCACGCAATTCGAGGAAGCCATCCGGGTTCGTCCCGATTTCGCGGCGGCGTACTGCAATCTCGGTAATGCCTACGGGCTGAATGACGATAAGACAGCTGCCGTGGAATCTTACAGAGCGGCCATCGCCCATCGCGGCGACTATGCGGAAGCCTGGAACAATTTAGCCCGTCTGTTGAACGACGGCGATCACTACAAGGAAGCACTGGAGGCCTGTCTCAAAGAATTGCAATCCGCGCCGGAGAATCCTCATTTGCGGAATATCGCCGGTAATGCCTGTCAAGGCCTCGGACGATTCTCACATGCGATCGAACAGTATCGCTACGCAATCAAAAAACACCCAGCATGAGCGAGGCCTAGAGCAATCTTGGAATTGTCCTGAAGGAAGTGGGGCAGCTGGAAGCATCGATTGCGGTGCATAGAAAGGCCGTCAACCTTGCGCCCGAGGATATCGGGGCTCTCAACAATATGGGCACGAGCGAACAGTCATCGGGAATGCTGGATGAAGCAATCCTAACTTTCGAACGCGTGCTTTAATTGGATCGCAGCGCGGTGATCACAAAAATCAACCTCGCGATGGTGTTGATGGAAAGGAACGATATCGACCGGGCCATCCCCTTATTCGAGGAAGTCGTCGAGACCGCATCTTTTGGTGACGAAACGCCGGAACATGCGTTGGCCCACAAAAATTTAGGCCTCTCCCTCATGTTGAAAGGCGAATTCGATACTGGCGCGAAACATTACGCCTGGCGATGGGCGACGCGGGATTTACCCCGCGCGATCTCACCTCTCCGGTCTGGGCGGTTGAGAAATTGAACGGTGAGTCGGTATTCGTCCATTGGAAACAGGGGTTTGGAGACGCGGTACAGTTTGCGCGGTTTGCGGCGCACATCAGAGATCGCGGCGGCCGACCGATCTTGGAGGTCCCTGCTCCTTTAGCACCACTGCTCAAGACCGCAAACGGTATCGAGGACATTGTCATCGAGGGCACGACACCGCAGGAGACCGATCTCCATATTCCAATGTTCGATTTGCTAGGAGCGCTCTCGGTCAGTTCACAGAACCTTCCAGGGACGATCCCTTATCTGAAAGTCGATCCAGACAGAGGCGAGCAGTGGTCAGACAGAATTCCAGAGACCGGCCGCCTCCGGGTCGGCCTTGTATGGGCCAGTCGTCCGACCCACCGAAATGATCGCAACAGGTCTATTCCGCTGGAAGCCATGCTCCCGCTCCTACGGCAGACAGGTGTAGACTTTTATGCGCTTCAAGTTTGAGAGCGAGTGAGCGAGATAGCAACAGCTGGTTTGGCAAATGATTTGATCGACCTCTCGCCCCGCTTGAGCGATTTCGCTGAGACGGCGGCGGCGCTCGATCAGTTGGACTTATTGATCTCCGTTGACACGTCCGTCGTCCATGTCGCTGGCCCCATCAATCGGCCGGCATGGGTGCTGCTTCCCCATGCACCGGATTGGCGGTGGGGATTAGAAGATGGCACCAGCCCGTGGTATCCGAGCTTACGACTTTGGCGTCAGCCTGAGTTCGGCGATTGGGACAAGGTCTTGGAAAATATCGCCGAAACGTTGCGTACGGAACGCAAAACGCTTCGGCGACGATAACGCGTTAGGAACAGTCGACCATCAGTTCGGAGATATCGTCCAGTGTCTCTAACTTGGACACTGTCTCGATCACTTTCTCAGTCTTCTCTTTACCAATTAGCGGCTCGCAACATCCCCGGAATTTCTTCACGAGTTTTTCCCATTGCGCCGAAAGATCGGCCGCCGGGATGCCCGCATCGTATTTCTCGTAATGGACGACGCCATCTTTGGTGTGAATGGTAACTTCGGCCTCCATGCGTTCCAGTGTATCCTTCTCGCTGACGACTACTTTCTGGAACAGCTCAACCAAAGCCGGACTATAGACGTTCTCATCGCTATAGGTCTCTAGGCGCGCCGTATCCTCACCGGCGATGGCGATAGCCGCGCAGAACCGCAAGCTGAACTTCCCTTCCAGGCCGGTCGTCGGTGTCGGAATTCCGCAGACATCAAGGAATCCTGTGCGAACCGCCACTTCAATCCGTTCAATATTATCAGGATCGATCTCTGCCTTCTTCTGCATCGCGTGAATGGCTTCGATAGTCCCGTGCGTGCCGTAACAGGCCGCGTGATATTTGAAGAGCGTATCCCTAACTTCGAAACGCTCGCCCAAGCCAAGCAAGCCCGCCTCGATATTCGGCGCTTCCGATTGGGTATGCGCAAATCCTTGATGGCGCTCCAACACGTCGGGGCGTGAGGTAAACCCTCGCGCCGCCATGTTCGCGGCAAACAACCCGTTTTGCGCGGCTTTCCCGGCATGAAGTGGTTTACACATCGTGCCGAACATGGATTTCAGACCCGCCGCTTGTGTGCCCGCGATGCCCATCGCCAGCGCACATTTCTCGCCGTCTAGCCCCATCATATGCGCGGCACCAACCGCTGCGCCGAATGTCCCGATGGTTGCCGTCGAATGCCAGCCCTTCTCGTAATGTGTCATGCCCATATAAGCGCCGACCCGGCATTCCGCATCGACACCGGCCGCAAATGCGGTCAATACATCCTTGCCGCTCCTCCCGTCCCTCTCGCCGAGTGCCAGGACGACGGGCGCCACCGGCACTGTCGGATGGCCCTGAAGGCGCGTCTGCACATCGTCATAGTCAAGCGCATGAGAAGAGCTGCCGTTGATCAGGGCCGCTTGGGAGGTGCTCACCTTACGACCGTCGCCAACAACAGTCGCCTGGGCCGTGCCGCCATCAGCTTCCGCTTGTTCGATCAACATATGTGTCAGTGGCTCTTCGAGGCCCGCCACCGTCACGCCGATCCAATCCAAAAGGCAGTGTTTTGCCGCCTCAATCGCTTCTTCGGAAAGGTCTTCGTACTTCAGGCCCATCGTGAAATCAGCGAGGGTCTTGGTGATCTCCGGATCGTGGCCGTGACTTTCTGGGGCTTGCGACATTTCTATCTCCAAAATCGATGAGGAATTTGTTGATACAAATATAGCAGGTCGGCCCCAGGTCCAGCGAGCCTCTTTGCATTGCAATTTCGCTCCGATAAGTTGGCTGGCATGTCAGAGGTACCATTACGACTGCATATCGGCGGCGAAGAACCCAAGGACGGTTGGACGATCTTGAATGTGCAAGAAGGTCCCCATGTCGACGCTCTCGGTGATTGCCGCGATCTTTCCGGCTATTCGGAAGGATCCGTTGCCGAAATTTACGCGAGCCACGTCTTCGAGCATCTAGGCTATCTCGACGATCTGCCGAAGGCCCTGACGGAATGCCACCGCGTATTGTCGAGCGGCGGCAAACTGCGGATCAGTGTTCCTGATTTCGAAACGCTCTGCCGCCTGTTCCTGCATCCACAATTGGATATGGAGCAGCGCTTCGCCATCATGCGGATCGCCTTCGGCGGCCAAACCGATTCTTACGATTTCCACATGGTGGGTCTGACGTTAGAATTTTTGAGTGACTATCTCTCCGTCGCGGGATTTAGCACCGTCGAACGCGTTGAGACTCACGATCTGTTCGAGGACTCCAGCACGCTAGAGATCGGTGGTGTGCAGATCAGTCTGAACGTGATCGCGACGAAATAATTCGTTTCCCGGCTACTGCAATGCAGATAACCGGGAAACGACGCCGAAATTAATTCGCGGCGACCATGCTTACGAAAGTATCGAGACTGCCTGGCTCCTCAAAGCGGCGAAGCAGGTCGTACATTTCGCGCGACCGACTGCCGAGCGTCGGTTCAACCAGCGGCTCAAACTTACGCCACATATCGTCCCAGCTCATCGGGTTGTCCGGATTGCCAAGCGCCAGCGGAATATCCGCGTTGAGTTGCGTGCCATCCGTCAACTCCACGACGATCCGTGCCGCCGTCTGCGCCATATCGTCCGTCGGCTTCGGCTCCACCCGTTGCAGAAGATTGCGCAACGCCGGATCGGCGATGCGCTCGTCACAGAAATCGGCTTCCGTCGCTTCATACCCACTGAGACCCAACGCGGCGCAATAGGCGAGACTGAACTTCCCTTCGAGCGGGGTTTGCGGATTGGGTTTGCCCGCGAGTTTGATCGCCGGTTGACTGACTACCGCCTCGATCTTAGCAACGTCCTTGCCCTTTACCTGATCGGACAGGCTCCGCGCTGCATCGATCAAGGCATGGGTCAGAAGACAAGCCGCGTACGGCTTGAACGTGTTGCGCGTGATTTCCCACGGTCCCGATGAGAAATCGAGGGATGAGAGCGAAGCACCACCATCCTGGAACAAGGATGTCGAAAGACCGCCATCCGGCTCCATCAAATCTTCCTTGGCAATAAAGCCTTCGCCTGCCAGCTCCGCCGACAACACGCCATTCAGCGCGGCTTTACCCGCGTGGAAGGGTTTCGACATGGTGCCGAAGGAGGCGCTGAGCCCACCCGTTTGAGTCGCCACCGCACCGAAGGCGTTCCGTGCCCGCGCTTCATCCAGCTTATAGAGAACACTCGCCGCCGCCGTCGCGCCAAACGCGCCGAAGATGCCGGTCGCGTGGAATCCACGCAGATTGGCCGGTTGCCCCGCACCGTTACCAAGCCGTGCCGCAACTTCGAAACCGGTGATTAAGGCAGACAAAATATCCTGCTCGCTCGCGCCGACATGCGTACCGACCGCCAAGGCTGAAGCCACCGTCGGGCCACTGACATGGGTCGTCGCACCGACATGCGTATCGTCATAGTCAAGGCAATGGGCCATCGTGCCATTGATCATGGCGGCGGCCCCCGGTGCGGCTTTCCCGCCCAGTAACACCTGTGCCTTGCCGTTGGTTCCCCAATTCATCGCAACCTTACGAACCGCAGCAGCCGCTTCCTCGTTGCGTGCGCCGAGCGCCACGCCGCACCAATCGACGAGGCACATTTTCGCCGCGTCCAGGACGTTGCTTGGATAGTTTCGACCGATTGCCGAGCCGACAAAGCGGCCGGCTTCAATTGCGTTGCGTGTTTCCGTCGTGCTCATGATCCCATTGCTCCCGATGTTTTCAGTTCCGCAATTTCTTCACTAGAATACTTCAATTCGGCGAGAATTTCTTCCGCATGCTGATTAAGCGCGGGAGCCGCCGATTGTTTGCTCTCCGACATTCCCATCCCCGCCAGTGGATTTCCGATCTGCGCGATCCGCCCTTCACCCGGCGCATCGATGTATTCGATCAGTCCGCGATGCTTCACGTGCTCATCCTCCAGCGCTTCGCCCGGTGTTAGAATCGGGCAAATCGGGGCACCGATTGCCGTCAGTTCGGCTACGATCTCATCACGAGTTCGCTCAACGCAATAGGCTGTCAGCACGTCGCGATAGACATCGCCCTTGCCGCCATGCGTGGTGTGACGATCCGCCGGACTCTCATCCGCATCGACCAAGTCTTGCCGACCGATAATATCGCAGAATTCGCGCCACAGCTTCGCTTCTAAGAGAGAAATCGCGACACCCTTCCCGTCTTTCGTGGCGTAATGATTGTAACGGGGGTTGCCGCCGTATGATTCCATTACCGGCTCGCCGCTGTATCCGGCGTCTTTAGCCATGCCGGCTGAAAGCGCGATATTCGCCATCGAGAACAGGCTGTCGAACATCGAGCAGTCGATGAAGCGCCCTTCACCTGTCTGTTGGCGGCGCATCAAAGCCAGCAGAATGCCGATCATCGCGATCCCGCCTGCCGCGTAGTCGCCAGCTTGAAACAGCGGTACTTCCGGCACGCCGAGGCCGCGCTCCAAATTGACGCCCATGATGCCGGTCATCGCTTGAATCACCAAGTCATGGCCTGGTATGGGTGCCAAGGGGCCGTCTTGCCCGAAACCGGTGATTGAGCAATAAATCACGCTTTCGTTTAGTTTCTTAGCTGTTTCGTAATCAATACCGAGTTTCTTCGTGACGCCGACGCGGTAGGATTCCAGGACAACATCGGCCTCCGCAATCAGACGATGCGCGACGGCCTGACCTTCCGGCTTCGACAAGTCGAGGGCAATATCGCGTTTGTTGCGGTTAACGCTGTGGAAATATGCGCTCGTGTTCTCATAATTCGGCGGATTGTGCCGCGCCCCATCTCCGATTTCCGGCTGTTCGACCTTGATCACCTCGGCTCCGAAATCCGCCATCATCTGCGTCGCCCAAGGGCCCGGTAACAAGCGACTGAAGTCGACGACCTTGATGCCGGACAACACGAATTCCGGCGACATCTTGTTCTCTGAACTCATACTGCTCTACTCGCCCTTGAATTCGGCTTGGCGTTTCTCGAGGAATGCGCCGATGCCTTCCTTGCGATCTGCGCTCTGATAGATCGAGGTTACAACGAAGCGCTCGTAATCGATCGCGGAGCGCAGATCCATCTGCATACCGTTGTAGACGACGCGCTTGACCCAGGCGAGGCTGAGCGGTGCGCGCTGCGCCAGCACGCCGACCATCTCCTTTGCCTTCGCAAGCGCCCCACCCTTCGGCGTCAGCTTATTGATCAATCCAATCCGATAGGCTTCGTCCGCCGGAATGGGATCGGCCATCAACATGATCTCGAGCGCATTACCGATACCAACGAGGCGCGGCAGACGTTGCGTGCCACCCGCTCCGGCGACAGTGCCGATCTTAGCGCTCGTGATCGCGTAGCTTGAGCCTTCCGCACCGACCCGAATGTCGCATGCCAGCACGAACTCCGCCCCGCCTGTCATGCAGAAACCTTCGATCGCCGCAATGACTGGGATTTCCAACTCCTCCAGACCGCGCAGAAGCTGTTCCCAATTCTTCATGTAATCGACAACGCTTTTCGGCCCGCTCAGCGCCAAAGCTTCGTTCAAGTCCGCACCTGATGCGAAGTACTTCTCACCGCCGGTCACGATCACACCGAAAATCTCCGCATCGGCTTCGGCTACCTGGGCGGCAGCGAGCACTTCCGCCATCGTCGCAACGCTGAAGGCATTTCGGCTTTCCGGGCGGTTCAAGGTGATGACACAAGCGGGACCGTCGTTCTCGACGATAATGTTTTCATAAGCCATGGATATTCTCCGATTTGTCTCTTGGCCCTCAGGCCTCTTTGTGGAAATCAATAATCAGTCGATTGACGTCATCCGCACCCTCAAACATCGCCCAATGGCCAATATTCGGTAGTACGTGCAATTTCAGGTCTGGCACATGCTCGCGGATCATGTCGGCGCGGTGCTCGATGGAAGGAAACGCGGTCACGTCATCTTCGCCGTAGATTAGCTGGGCACGGCATCCGGCCTTGCCCAAATTTTCCGGCAGGATCGGCTGTGCACTGACGTTGCGGCTGTTGAATTTGGCTCGGTCGACATTCGCATGTTGCATGTCGAGCACCTCTTCGCTCAGCGATTCCGGATGCTTCAGCATCAATTGCAACAGATTGTGACCGAGTGCATGACGATAAGCGGCGGGGTCGTCTTTCACGTCCCCGTATCGGATGAAATCGAGGCGCGGTCGGCCCTTGATCGAAAAACCGCCGGGACCAATGACTGTCACCGCGCGCAAGCGAGGGCCGAAATGTGCCGCGACAGCGCTTCCGATAGCGCCGCCAAATGAGAAGCCGATGATGCTGAAGCTTTCGTCGTCTTTGACGATCCTGTCAACCGAAGCGATCGCAACCTGCAGGTATTCCTCCGGCGTCAGGCCGTAATCGACCTGTTCAGAATCGCCGTAACTCGGTGCGTCAATGGCGCGGACTTCGAAATGTTCGGCCAGAACGTCTATATTGCGGATCCAATGGGTCCAAGAGCCCATGCCGCCGTGAAACATTAAAACCGGGTGTCCCGAGCCCGCCCGCTTGACGTTCAAACGAACGCCTTCCGCGAGGGCCTTCTTTTTATCCCAACCTTCTGGAACCCGCTTCTGGTCCATTCCGTTCGCGCTCCTACTTTCTTACTCGCAAGGGCCGCTAAGACGGCCCATTTGGTTCATACGACGCAACGCCGCCCAACGGGCGGCGCGGTTCGGAAAGGATATAGAACGTGGCGGAAGGATTTCACGGTAGAACGGCACTCATCCCAGGCGGTGGACGCGGCATCGGCTATGCTGCTGGCGTAATGATGGCGCAACAAGGTGCAAAAGTGGCGCTCGCCGATGTCGTCGGCGACCGCGCCAGTGAAGCGGCGGCTCGACTAAAGGACGAGACCGGTGCGGACACGCTCGGCATTGCCTGCGACATCACCAGCATGGCCGAAGTGCAGAAAATGGTCGCGGAGACCACGTCAGCACTCGGCCCCGTCGATGTCATGGTGAACACTGCCGCCATTGTCGCCGATAAAACTTTCATGGAATCAACACCGGAAGACTGGAAACAGATGCTCGACATCTGTCTCTACGGCTCGATGAACGTCATCCACGCCGTCCTTCCCGGCATGGTGGAACGCAAATACGGCCGCGTCGTCTGCTTAGCCTCCGATGCCGCCCGCACGGGTCAGGCTCGGCACTCCTACTATGCTGCGGCCAAAGGTGGAGTGATTTCGCTCGTCAAATCGGTAGCACAAGAAGTCGGCCGTAACGGGGTTACGTTGAACGTGGTCTCACCAGGTGCGACGGATACGGAGTTGCGCCAGGGCCGAGAGAAAGAAGTACTAGCCTCCATCGGCGAAGAGCGTTTCGCCAAACGTGAGCAGACCATATTGCGCATGTATCCGACCCGCCGTCTTGGCCAACCGGACGACATCGCGTCCGGTATTGTCTATCTTTGCGGCGACGGTGCCTCTTGGGTCACGGGGCAAGTGCTGAGCATAAATGGCGGCTTCGCGATGGTATAGCGTTCCGTCACTCCGGAAACGCGAAGCGTTGTCCGGAGTGACGGCAAAAAGATGTATGGAGCTTCCAGCAAGAAAGAATCGACATGGAATTCGAACTCTCGACCGAACAAAAGATGATCCAAGATTCTGCCCGCCGTATGGTGGAGCGGGATATTCAACCCATTCTGGATAAGCACGACCCGAACAAGTCATTGCCGAAAGCGGCGATGCTGGAAGCGTTCTCCCATCTCAAGAACATGGGTTTGATGGCGCCGCGCCTTTCCGAAGCCGATGGCGGATCCGGCATGTCGATGCTGAATTACGGCCTCGTCTACGAGCAATTGCCACCGTTCCTCGCCATTGCCGTCATGGGCCACGAATGCACCATTGCCCGTATTTTCGCGGAAGCAACGCCGGAGCAAAAAGAGCTGTTCCTGCCAGACCTATTCGAAGGCAAAAAGATAACCGGCACGGCGACGACGGAGCCGGGCGTGGGATCGAACCCGCGCGAGGTCACGACCCGGGTCGTGGAAGACGGCAACGAGTTGGTCATCAACGGCCGTAAGATGTGGTGCAGTAATGCCAGCATCGCCGGCATCATCAACGTGACATGCGCTGACGGTCAGGACGACCGCGGCAGCAATTTGCGTCGTGTCGTCGTCGAAGCCGACAATCCAAATATGGAAGTGACGGAAATCGAAACGATGGGCCTGAAAATGGGGCATTTGTCGGAGATAGTCTTCGAGGATTGCCGCGTGCCCGAGATTAATACCTTCGGTTCCGCCGGAGACGCGGCTCGTCTTCTGACCATCACCTGGAACGGCAATCGCCCGCTCTGCGGTCTGGCGGCGACGCACTTGGCGCAAAAAGCGCTCGACAAGGCGAAGGTCTATGCAGGCGAACGGACGCAGTTCGGCAAAGCCATCGGTGGACATCAATTGGTGCAAAAACTCCTCGCCGATATCGAGACTAACGTCGTGACCAGCCGTCTGCTTTGCTATTATGCGCTCGATGAATTGGATCGCGGCGACCATACCAATGCGATTTCCGCCATGGCGAAACGTTACGCCACCACCGCGTGCGAGCAGGCGGTCTCCATGGCCATGCATGTGCACGGGGCCATGGGTATCGCGGAAGAAACCGGGTTGGAGCAACTCTATCGTGACGTCCGCATGCTGCCAATCCCAGACGCGACGAACGAAATTCTGACATTGATCCAGGGCCGAGAACTTACGGGGATCGCCGCGTTCCGATAGAGACAATCACAGCCAAGGGGACGAGTATGAAACACCTATCAATCGCTGCAGCAACCTTAGCGGCCATGCTCATGGCCAGCCCAGCCTTTGCGGCCTGCGGCAAGGTCACCATCGCGGATATGAATTGGCCGTCCGCAACGCTGATGGCGCATCTCGATCGTTTGATCCTCAAACACGGTTACGGTTGCGACGTGGACGTGGTGCCCGGCGATACCATGCCGACGGGCACCTCGATGATCGAGAAAGGCGAGCCGGATATCGCGCCGGAACTCTGGACGAATTCCTTCGCCGAGGCACTTCGCAAGGGCGTCGACGAGAAGCGGTTGCGGATCGCGGGTAAGTCACTTTCGGACGGCGGTGAGGAAGGGTTCTGGGTTCCCAAATATCTCGTCGATAAAACACCAGAACTGGCGACCATCGCTGGAATCAAAAAACACGCAAAACTGTTCAAACATCCAGAAGACCCGGCCAAATCGGCTTTCATCGGATGCCCAGCCGGATGGAATTGCCAAATCTCGACTGGTCATTTGTTCAAGGCCTTGAAGCTAGCGGATGCGGGATTCGAGCTGGTCGACCCAGGTTCCGCCGCGGGGCTCGACGGCTCCATCGCGAAAGCCTACGAGCGACGGGAAGCTTGGTTCGGATATTATTGGGCACCGACCGCCATCTTGGGCAAATACGAGATGGTGAAGGTGGATTTCGGCACCGGCGTCGACGAATCGCATTATCAGAAATGCATCACTCAAACCGAATGCGCCGACCCGAAGCCGACCATGTATCCGCCCTCGCCCGTACACACCGTGACCGCAGCGAGCTTCGCGGATCGTGTGCCGGAGGCCTTCGCCTATCTCTCAAAGCGGGCCTTCACCAATGCAGATATGAATCGGCAATTGGTCTGGATCGAGGAAAACCAAGCCGACGGCGATACGGCGGCGACCCACTTCCTCAAGAACTTCGAGGCAGTTTGGTTGGCGTGGCTGTCGGCGGACATCGCCACCAAGGTGAGAAAGGCCGTCGCCGGTTTGTGACCTTTCACGGCTGAGGGGGTATGATGACCCGGGGCGCACCCACTGCGCTCCGGCAACGATTCTACCTGGACGCCTCTCACTGCTGGATTGACCCATGGCCGATACATCCTGGCTCACAAATTTCCCCGCGATGGAGCGCGCCAATCTGGTCGCGCTCCGTAAATTCCTCGACGGTGCTTACCGAGAATTCTCGCGAAACTACGGCGAGGCCATAGAAACCTTCTTCGACCCCCTGCTCTATTTCCTCGTCTGGTTCGAAAAACTGCTCTTGAACGCACCGTGGCTGGCAGTGCTCGCGGTCCTGCTCGGCCTGACCTATGGCGCCAGCCGGTCGCTCAAACTAACAGCTGGGATCGCCGCCGCATTCCTGCTAATCGGGTATTTCGGCATGTGGGCAGATACCATGCGCACGCTCAGCATCATCACCGTCGCGACCCTGCTGTCTATTTCCATTGGTGTGCCCATCGGCATCGCCATGGCGCGCTCGAACCGCGTACAAGCCGTCGTCACGCCGATCCTCGACATTATGCAGACCATGCCCGCCTTCGTGTATTTGATCCCGGTCGTCATGCTTCTCGGCATCGGCAAGGTGCCGGGCATCATCGCCGTCTTAGTCTACGCCATTCCACCGGTCATTCGTTTGACAAACCTTGGCATTCGCCTCGTCGATAAGGACGTGTTGGAAGCGGCCACTGCGTTCGGCGCCAACCGATGGCAACGCTTGTTCGAAGTGCAATTGCCGCTCGCACTGCCCACCATCATGGCGGGGATCAATCAGACGATCATGATGGCATTGGCGATGGTGGTCATCGCCTCAATGATCGGCGTGAAAGGCCTTGGTCAACCCGTGTTGAAATCGATCACCAATCAATACTTCACCATGGGTTTGCTGAACGGCCTCGCCATCGTGGCCATCGCCATCATGTTCGACAGAGTCAGCCAAGCTTATGCGAAACGGACACAAAAATATTTGGAAGGCGCACAGAGTGGCTGATCCCCTGATCCGCGTCGCCAATCTTTACAAGGTCTTCGGCAGCGACCCGAAATCGGTCATGGCGATAGTCCGTGAAGGACGCCCGAAAGAAGAGATCCGATCGGAAACAGGTCACGCGTTGGCGCTCAAAGGTATAGATCTAGAAATCGAAGCATCGGAAATCTTCGTCATTATGGGGCTGTCGGGTTCGGGAAAGTCCACACTCATCCGCCACCTCAACCGCCTGATCGAGCCAACCGAAGGAACAATCCATGTCGGCGGCGTCGATGTGTTGAACCTGTCACAACCAGAGTTGGAGGCGTTTCGTCAGCACAGAATATCCATGGTGTTTCAACGCTTCGCGCTGTTACCCCACCGGACCGCACTGCAGAATGTCGCCTTCGGGTTGGCCATCCAAAAGCAACCGAAGAAAGACCGCGAAGAGAAAGCGCGAGAGTGGTTACAGGCAGTCGGGCTCGACGGATACGAAGAATGTTACCCGGCAGAACTCTCCGGTGGTGAACAGCAACGTATCGGCCTAGCCCGTGCGCTCTGCACAGACCCAAACATTCTTTTGATGGACGAAGCCTTCTCGGCGCTCGATCCGCTGATCCGCTCGGAAATGCAGGATCAGTTGATCGATCTGCAAACCCGCCTCAAGAAGACCATCGTCTTCATCACCCATGATTTGGACGAAGCCCTGCGGCTCGGCGACCGCATCGCGATCCTGAAGGACGGCGAAATTTCGCAAGTGGGGAAGCCGCAGGAAATTCTCGACAATCCGGCCGACGACTACGTCGCCGCCTTCGTGCGTGATGTGAAGCGGAGCCCTAAAGCGCCCCGGTAATCGTGTAGTTCAGAATTTTTACGACCTGCTCCGGCGTCTCGGCGACGGCCTGCGCGGCACCATCGACTTCCTTCAAGGCGTGGGTCAGCGCTTCGTCATGCAAGGTGATGATCGGCTTGCCAAGCGCCGCCGCGAAACCGGCGTCGAAAGCTGCGTTCCATTGCCGATACTTGTCGCCAAAGCGCACGACGACCACGTCGGAGCGTTCGATCAGAGTGCGGGTGCGGATGGCGTTCACCTTCGCACCCTTGTGATCTTTCCAGAAGGAATTGTCCTCTTCGCCCAAGATGTTCACCCCGCAATCGTCCGAGGACGCGTGGTCAGTGATTGGTGAGACGAATTCCACCGGCAATCTGGCGCTCTGCGAGCCGTCACTGATCCGCTCGCGCCAATCCGAGTGAATTTCGCCCGAGAGATAGACCGTCCAATTTTGCTGCGCCATGCCGCGATGCTCCTGAAATGCGGGTTATTACCGTCTTCCCCCTTGCTTCCGGGTATGGGAAGTTATTTTGTTCATTCACACCGAGGATTAAAGGGGATAAAGGCAATAAAATGAGTAAATTATTAGAAGGACACCTGGCGGTCGTGACCGGAGGAGCCTCGGGGATCGGGCGCGCCATCGCGAAAGGCTATGCGGAACACGGCGCGCATGTGGTCATTCTGGATGCCAATCTGGAAGGCGCCGGTGAGGTTAGTCAGAAAATCTTGGATGAGGGCGGCGAGGCTTGGAGCTTCAAGCTCGACGTCACCGACCGGCAGCAATGCCTCCACCTCGCAGGTCAGATCGAGGAGAAGATCGGTAAAATCTCGATCCTCGTGAACAACGCGGGCATCAACCGCCGCAACGCCTTCACCAGCGACCCGGATACCGTTCGCACCGACTGGGACGACATCATCGGGATCAACCTGAACGGCGTCTTCAACGTTACCCACGCCTTCCTCGATCAATTGCGCGCGACCAAGGGTCGCGTGATCAATATCGGCTCAATTCAATCCTTCATGCACGTGCGGACGCCAAACTCACTGGCCTATACGACCTCGAAACACGGCGTGCTAGGCTTCACCAAGGCACTGGCGGCAGAACTCGGCAAAGACGGCGTCCGGGTCAACGCCATCGGCCCCGGCCTGATCGAGACGCCGCTGAACGAGAACGCCCGCGCCAACAATCCGGAGCTGATCCAAACTTTCATGGACCACACACCTTTAGGCCGTGCGGGCAAACCGGAAGACATCGTCGGCCCGGCTGTGTTCCTAGCATCGGACCTGGCGGCGTATGTGACCGGCGGGATCGTGATGGCGGACGGGGGATATCGGACGGTTTAGTCAATCGACCTGAAGATCAAATTCCTCGATGATTGCTGGATGGACTACGTTGGCGATGACTGTAAGCATCGCGAGGCGCGCATCGAGGCTTTCGCCACTCTCGATCGCGTGGCGTAACCGGACCTCGGCAGCGGCCGCATCGCCCGCTCCATTCGCCGTCGTGTAGTCATCGATCCCGAGCATGCAATACACCAACAAGGGCGCGGCACGGGCGTAACTCGCTTCGGCATCCGCCATCGCACCGCCTTCCGCTTCCTTCATCAGCTTTACGGCAGCAAGTTTCACCGAGTCCGGCACCCTCTTAGGGTGCAGCCCGAGCGCACTCAACGCGTCTTCAAGTTGGTGTACTTCCTTGGGGCGGCCGCGAATGCCGAATACGCTGAGAATATCCATGCGGGAAAGATGCGCCAATTGGGCGTGATTATCCACCCTGTGAAATAACCGCTGCGCGAGTCACCTATCCGTTCCGATAGGTATAACTATAGCCATTGAGGGCCGGCGCGCCGCCGAGATGCGCATAGAGGACCTTTGAGCCATCGGGGAATAAGTCCTTCTTCACGAGATCCATCATCCCCTGCATGGATTTTCCCTCGTACACCGGGTCCGTGATCATTGCTTCCGTCTGAGCAGCAAACCGAATTGCGTCGTTGGTCTCCGGACTCGGCATACCATAGGCCGGATACGCGTAATCCGGGTTGATCACGATTTCATCATCGCGGACCTCGCGACCGAGCTCAACCAGCTCCGCTGTATTGGTCACAATGTCTCGTACTTGCGCCCAGGTTTGTTCGGGCGTGCCCGATCCGTCGATACCAATGACTCTGTCCGCTCTGTCGTCGGCCGCGAATCCCACGATCATACCGCCTTGTGTCGATCCGGTGACGACGCAGACGATGAAGTAATCGAACTTGAACCCAAGTTCCGCTTCTTGCGCGCGGACCTCCTCGGCGAAGCCGACATAACCGAGCCCACCAAATTTATGCACCGAAGCACCCGCGGGGATGCCATATGGCTTACCGCCCTCATCTCGCACGGACTGCATGGCATCTTCCCAACTTTGCCGGATGCCGATATCGAATCCGTCCTCTACGATCCGACTGTCCGCGCCCATCAAACGGGTCATTAATATATTACCGACCCGGTCGTAGACGGCATCTTCATGGGGGACCCAACTTTCCTGAACAAGACGGCATTTCATTCCAATCTTCGCCGCCACCGCCGCAACCAATCGCGTGTGGTTCGACTGCACGCCGCCGATGGAAACCAGCGTATCAGCATTTGAGGCCAAGGCGTCGGGTACAATGTATTCAAGCTTACGGAGCTTGTTACCGCCCATGGCGAGCCCCGAGTTGCAATCATCACGCTTGGCATAGATTTGCACCTTACCGCCCAGCGCATCCGTCATGCGCGGAAGATATTCGATAGGTGTCGGACCAAAGGTAAGCGGATAGCGTTCGAATTTCTCAAGGTTCATGATGCAAGCCTTTTCCGGATTCGTTTCAGTATGAAATAGGCCGCTTACAAAAATAGCCCTAGTTTTTCCGCGCCTCGTAATACGCAGCTTTCGGCTTGTATCCAGACCATGCAAACCAGAATGCGATGTGCCCTGGTAATCGGGCGAGTTTTTTGCCGTCCGGTCCGACGAGAGCGTCTTCATTAATTTCCCAACTTCCTGTAGCCGATCGGAATTTTACTGTCGACGGACCGTCGAACGAGAAATCTCCGCTCTCTGTCTTGTAGGCGCGGACCGTCCGTGACGCGGCATCCCCGACCAGCACGATGTGCATATCGCCGAGTGTGTCGTTGATGACTTTCCCGCCATCGAAGGCGGCCAGCGGCCAGGCTTTCTCCGCGCCCGCCGCGCGCATGGCGAAGACGTAATCTTTCTGGCTAAGACGTTTATCCTGTGTCACCACCGGGAACATCAATTCAGGGCTCGAGAAATACTCCCCATACGCGGCACCCGGCTGATACGGCCGCTCGTACCCCGTATCCGTCGAGAGCACTTTCGTCTTCGGATGTTTCGCGCGCCACGCTTTCCATGAGGAAATCGTCACCGGCAGGATATTTAGCTCGATCCCACTCACGGTTAATTTGCCGACGACCAGACGGCCGGTGAACTGATTCCAGAGCGACTTGGTCTCGTGGTCGTGCATCAGCTTGTTGGAACGGTAGAGCAATCCGGAAGAGCCAAACTTGAAAGGCTCGGTACGCCCTTCGACAGTCGAGTCGAACAAGATGCCCGAGGCGCAGAGCGTACAATAAGCCAAGGTCACGTATTTGCCACCGACCTTGTCGTTGAACATCTCATGCCAATCCAGAAAACGGAGTGGATAGGCGCGCACGTCGCCGTTGATGGCGACTCCGAAGACCAGCTCGTCGTCCTTCAGGTAGTCAGCTTCCGATGCCGGGATGTGCTTTGGGAAGTCGATCTAGGGTATACCATTGAGCGCTTTCACGCCACCCCAGACGACTTCCTCCATGCGGATTTCATGTTTAATGCCGCGCCACAGAAGTTGTCTATAGTTCGGATCGATTCCCGCAAACACGCCCGCCTTAAAGGCGTCGAACGCGCCGAAGGATATGATCTCCGGGTGTTCCTGTTGCCATTCCATCCATTTCGTCCAATCGGAGCCGAGATCGACTCCGGTCAGGTCCGTCAAGGCCTTGGCGAGTTCAGCCTCCCCGCCCCGGCTGTAGCGCGCTTTCATGATGAGAGCGGCGACCATGTCCGGCTTTCCGCGCGCTACGATCCGGCGCAGGGTTTCGGAATACAGGATCGGGTCCGGCGTCATCATGGCCCGAGCGAGGAATTCCTCCTCGGTGATTTTTTGCGGCGGCGTGCTCTGCGCCAAAACTGGCTGCGAGAGCAACAAGAATGAGACGGCCAACAGGCCAAGATATTTAAGGCGCATCCGAATCTCCAATGGAATTCGGAATACTTTGAGCCTTAAGCAGGCGCTAATGTAAACACACAGGCGCTAAAGTTTTTGTGAGGGATAGAAAAACTCTCCGTCATTCCGGGGCGCCCACTGGGCGAACCCGGAATTAAGGCCTGAGCCTTACATTCGGACATCATTGGCCTCGATAAACTCTCAGGCAATAATCCCGGATCGCTACCGCGTCCGGGGTGACAATATGTGATTATTCTGCCGCAGCCGCCTTGTTCGCTTCCTCCAACAGCATTGGGCCACCTTCGGTCAGCGCGTGCATGCCAAGCACGCTGACGCATTGGAAGATCTCCATGATTTCTTCCTTGGTCGCACCGTGGTTCAAGGCGTTGCGGATATGGATACGCGCACCTTCTGCATGAAGATGCGTCGTCGCGGTATCGATAGCGATATAGATGAACTCCTTAACCTTCGGCTCCAGCGTGCCCGAGACCCATGGCACGGACGAGAACTCTAGATAGGCTTCGAAGAATTCTGGGCTGAGCTTCAACATATCGTCCCAGAACGGGCTCCAATAACCGCGAACTTTGATGAACTCGGCCTTAAGGCCCTCCTCGTATTCGCCAAATTCTACATTGTCGACTTCGTCGCCCCGGCCCATGTCACGGAGTTCTTCCATCAAGATCGGCACACCGAGGGTACAGGTGTGAATACCGAGGACGCTGGTCAATTCGAGCACTTCCATAATCTCGTCCCGGGTCGCGCCCAACGCCAAAGCATTCTGTATATGTATTTTAAGACCCGGCATGTAGAGATGCGTGGTCGAGGCATCGATGGCGATATAGAGGAATTCGCGAACCTTCGGATCCAGCGCGTTGTTCTTCGCCGGCACGGAAGAAAACTTCGTGTAGGCGGAGAAAAATTTACTGTCGAGCTCCAGAACGTCCGACCAAAAATTGCCCCAGTATCCTCTATTTTTGATAAATTCCGCCTTTAACTCTTGTTGGCGTGGTGTGAGTTCAGTCATGTTTTCCTCCATCGCGCGGCGTTGCTAAAGGGCCGCTCCAGATTACCTGTGTATGGAACATACGGCGGCCTGGAAACGGGCCAAGGGAGAGAAGGTAATTAATCATGCCGGACGCGGGAAGCGGCGCTATATTCGAGCGTAAAACAATCGACATCGCCGGTGTCGAAATCGAATACCACGAAGGTGGAGAAGGATCGTCGCTCCTCTACTTGCACGCTGGTGGCGGCTTTCGCCCGATGCATCCAGCGATGCCGCACCTCGCCAAACGGCACCGCATCATTGCGCCCTCACACCCAGGCTTTGGGCGTTCCGGCCTACCGACTTGGATAAACTCAGTCGATGATTTCGCCCATATTTATCTGGAATTCATGCAGCGCCTCGACTTGCAAGAAACGACTTTAATCGGCGCTTCGATCGGCGGCTGGGTCGCGGCAGAACTCGCGACCAAGAACACCTCGCGGCTTTCTCATCTTGTGCTGATCGGCCCAGCGGGCATCAAGGTCGGCTCGCGGGATGCCTTGGATATACCAGATATCTTCGCGATGACCCCGGCCGAATTCGAGAAGCGCCTGTTCCGCGATCCGAAAAAATTTCATCCGGACTTCACCAAAATGAGTGACGAAGACCTCGCCATCGTCGCGCGCAATCGGCAAACCATGGCGCTGATCGCGTGGGAGCCCTACCTGCACAATCCAAAGCTGAAACACCGTCTGCAGATGATTGACGTGCCGACCATGGTCGTGCGCGGCGCGTATGATGGGCTGATCTCCGAAGATTACGCCAAGGCTTACGCCGAACTGATTCCGGGCGCCAGCTTTGTGCAAATCACCGAAGCCGGTCACGCGCCGGACGTTGAACAAGCCGAAATATTCGCCGACACAATTTCAAATTGGATGGAGAGCTAGGATGCGTATCTGGCATTTCAGCGAAACCGCCTACCCACACTTACCGCCGGAAGACGACTACGAATCCGTGCGTGTCTCGATGCCGAACCGGTATTACGATCCCGATATTGGCTACGAGCTTTATCAGAACCGCATCGACGAGTGGTGTCACGCGGATGAGCTCGGCATCGATATTATGATCAATGAGCATCACCAGACACCGACTTGTGTCGACCCTGCAGCTCCGATCATGACCGGTGTGTTGGCGCGCGTAACCAAAAACGCGCGACTGCTGATCCTCGGCAATCCCATCGCGAACCGCCGCCAACCGGTCCGGGTCGCGGAAGAAATGGCGATGATCGACGTGATGTCGAAAGGCCGTCTTGAATGCGGCTTCGTGCGCAGCGTTCCATACGAAATCGCACCCGCGAACAGTAACCCGGTGCGCACGACTGAGCGCATGTGGGAGGCCCACGACCTGATCCTGAAAGCCTGGACCAGCCATGACGGCCCGTTCACCTTCGAGGGTGAATTCTTCCATCACCGCATGGTAAATATCTGGCCGCGGCCCTACCAGCAGCCGCATCCACCGATCTGGGTGACGGCGCTAAGCACCGGAAACGCAACCGACATCGCGCGCAAGGGATATAAACTCGGCACGTTCCTCGGCGGTTACGAAAAGACCCCGCCCGTCTTCAACGCCTATCGCAAGGCATATCGAGAAGCCGGCCACGGAGACGAAGTGCCGCTGGAGAACCTCGGCTATAGCGGTCTCATTTTTGTCGGTGAGACGGAAGAGGAAGGCCGCGCTGGTGGCCAACACCTGCTATGGTATCTGAGCCACAACAAGCTGCCGATGCATTTCAAGAACCCGCCAGGCTACGCCAGTATCGACGCCAACGTGATGGCCCTCAAAGGCGCGCAAATCGGTGTCCGGCGGGAAGGCTGGGTCCCCGACCTCGACGAAGAGATGGCGAAAGGCATCGTCTTCTGCGGAACACCTGATCAGGTCTACGACCAGCTAAAGAAATTCTACGATCATGTCGGTGGTTTCGGAAATTTGCTCTCAATGGGACAGGCCGGTCATCTCTCCCATGAAGACACAAAGAAGAGCCTCACGCTTCTGGCAAAAGAGGTCTATCCGCGTCTCAAGGAACTCGGAAAACCAACGTCGATCGCCGCTGCTTAACCGACCGTTTGTATCTGTCGGTTTATCGTATAACCGCAGTTTGCACCGCGCCACTGGCCATCACAAACAGAAGCCAAACGAGGGCGAGACTGATACCCGTCCGCATCGCGGATCTTTCGTCCGTGGCTTTCCTGTCGGGCAAAGCGGCGAGAAGAATGGCAATGATCGGCAAAGACGCAACGCCAACATGCGCCGCAGCACTGTGCTGAAGACTGGCGAACAGGGCCAAGGCATCAAAGCTTTCGCCCGTTGCAGCGGCGCTCGGCATAAAAAGCGCATTGGACGCGACACCACTGCCGGTGACGTATGATCCGATACCACCGAGGATGGCGACAAAAACGATAGCCGGATAAAGACCGAGCTGTGAAAGCAATCCAGCCAGTGCCTGAATGCTCCCGATTTCCACCAACAACCGCGCCGCCATCAAGAATAACAGTATGCTGGCAAGCGCAGGCCAGGAGCGTTTCGCTACATGACGCAAAAGCGAAAAGCTCTCCGCCACCCGTGATTTTGACGGTCGCAATGCAATCGAAATAATCGTCACAAGAAACAACGCAATGCCGGGAGATCCCAGCATCTGAAAGGAGACACGTTCCGTCTCGATCGACGGTGCGACACCTATCGCCGCCAACTGCGGGACGATAAGTTTTTGTAAAACGACGCCGATAATCAGCAGACCGTAGGGCAAAATTGATGGTGCTGAGAGTGCCTTGGCAAAACCGCCTTTGGAAGACGCGAACATGACGGAAAATACAATCACCGCCAGGCCACCGCCCACACCGGCCACTTCCACTCCGATCCAGTGTGACGCCAAGGCGATCCCCATCACCAGCACCGCGCCTGCGAATATCGCGTAGACAACATCCCGCCAAGTCGATCCCTGCACGAACGGCAAACAGAATAACGGAAGCACCGCCGCGACCGGTCCGCTGGAGTACAGGATGGCGTCCGCCAGCACAGATGGCGGCAAATCGGCGAGTTCGGCACCAAGCAATGCGGAGATGGATAAGGCGCCCCAAGACATCAGGCTCATGCCGATTAAGGTGAGAAAGATGGCTCGTCCGCGAGTCACTATCTGCAAGAGAAGCGGCACGGTGACGAACATCGAGACGCCGTACCCAGTCAACGACTCCATCATCACGCCAATCCCGACTGCGACGAGAATCACTGCGCGGGGCGGCGCTAGGCTGAGCGATTGGATCGCATGTACAAGCGCGTTTCGTCCACCTGCGCGATTGGTCTCCTCGACAAACAAAATGCCCGGAAAAACAACGAACCCGACAAGCAATTCAAGAACGATTGCATCGGCAACAGCGCGGCCCAATTGATCGGGCAAAACGGGGGAGAAGATCGCCAGAGCCCACAAACACAACGCGGTCGCGAGAGCAAAAGCAGCGGCGGTCAACACACTCCGTTGCAGTACCAAGACGGCGAACGCCGCGACAGCGCACGGCAACAAAGCAAGACCAGCAACCATCGGCGATACGCTCTATCAAATTTGCGATTAACTAAAGAAGTTCTAAGACCCCATCGGTGAGTTCGCAAACCTGCACTGCATAGAGCAGATTGGCCAACTCTCCCATAGAGACCCGACGACCTGCGTTACCTCGCAAACGGCCGATCCAATACCGAATGAACAACACCGGCTTCCTGAAGTTCGGTCGCGCTCGGCAGCCATATCTCAGATATTGGCGACGTACCTATTCTTGCCAAAAAGTTCGCTCGGACACCCCTCAATTCGAAGGCCTGACGGTCGATCTCTTGCTCTTGTGTTATATCGACGAACGGCACTTGATAGCGCCCCTCCAATCCGTAGCCATGGAAACCAAGGCGTCCGTTGGAACCAAGCGTTCGCCTCTCTCCGGCGATAAAGGCGAGTGTGCAAGCCGAGAAACAATCAGCAGCTACATGTGTATTCAGTCCGTGACGCCGAATGATGTGCGCAACGCCCCGTGCCTCAAACGGCGTCCCTCCTCGGCTTTTCAGAACGATAACCGTGACACCCGGATTCTTATCGATCAATGCCTCCAGGCTCTTCGTGATCCCATGATCGATTTCTCCCATCAGGAAGACGACCTGGCCATCCGTCCCGAGGTTCAACGCATATGTCGGCGCCTGCATACGCATTTGCTCGGCCCGCGTTTTCTCTTTTACCACACCCGAAATCAGCACTGTTTGTGCGGAACTAAACGCTATCGCGCCAGTGAAAATCAGGCTGACGGCAATTCCAAAATAGATTGCCCACGTAACAGCGACCGAACCAAAGGCAGATTGATACCGATCGCAGGCGCGGACAAGTCCCCTAAGTTGCCAAGCATACAACCCAACATGGGCCGTCAAGAAATAGGCCGCCAGTGCGGCAAATGCGTTGGCTGGCCCTATTTCTATGAGGCTAAAAAAGGCGCTTTCCGCAGAAAGAATAGCGGCACGGATCAGAACCAAATTGATCCAGAACGAGCAAGAAAGAGAATGCTCGCCACGCCTGTGACGGCTTAACTAATTTCCAGAAACTGAAAAATTGCAATTCATGCGAAAAACCGCTTCATATACGTCGAAATTTTCGCCTCCGACCCTGATACTCAAAACTTCAGGACGGGGAGCGGAAGCCGACTATCCCGTAACCTCGACAAGGTTCCAAGCCATGCCGACGACGATTTCTGAAATAGAATTTTATGTCCTGAACGCCCCCGGCGAGACACGGCCGCATTGGGTTAGCCTTTTCAAAGTACCGAGCGCCAATGAATTACTTGTCCGCATGCGCTCCAGCGATGGGGTCGAAGGATTCGGCTTGGCGACGAGTTACACGGATATCGCGCCGCTGGCGAAGGTCGTGAAAGACGGCATCGCCGAGCAAATCCTCGGTATGGACCCACTCGCGCCGGAACAGCTCTATCAAAAATTGTTCGGCCTGACGTCGAACCGTGTATCCGCCGAGAATGGTTGGAGCCGCGAAGCGTTGATCCGCATCTCATCGGCCGTCGACCTCGCGTGCTGGGACATTGTCGGCAAGACGGCGGGTCTCCCGCTTTATCGGCTGTTCGGTGGTTATCGTAATAAAGTGCCCTGCTACGTCACTTGCGCCTATTACCGCGTCGGTAAGGACAACGTGGAACTGCGTGACGAGATCAATATGTTGGTCGACCAAGGACATCGCGGATTCAAGGGTAAGGTTGGCGGATTAAGCCTGGCTGAGGACATCGAGCGCATGGAGATCGTCCGCGATGTGATCGGTCCGGACCGGGATTTGATGATCGACGTCAATCGCGCCTGGGATCTGAAGACCGCTATTGAGGGTGCACGACTGCTGGAGCCGCTCAATCCGGTCTGGCTCGAGGAACCTGTCCAATGGTTCGATGACCGTCGCGAGCTAAAACTGCTTTCGCAAAAAACACCGATCCCGCTCTCCGGCGGTGAGAGCGAACTCACCAGCTACGGTTGCCGGGCCATGCTGGAAGAGCAGGCTATTCAGATTTTGCAGTTCGATTGCACGATGTTCGGCGGATACACCGAAGGCCGTAAACTTGCGGCACTTTGTGAGCTGAACCATGTCGACGTGGCGCCGCATCACGACTGTTTCATCCACGCCCCGCTTGTCGCCTCAACCCCGGCAGGCCGAATCGTGGAATCCTTTACCGATCCGGAGCGTGACCCACTACAGGCCGAACTATACGAGAACCCACCGAAGATGGCGGATGGCTGGCTTACCCTGAACGAAGATCCCGGTATCGGACTTACGTTGTCGGAAGCCGCCGTCGAAAAATTCGGCACACGGATTTCATAGTCTACTCAAGTCTTATCCGGACATAACCTAGACTTTATTTTTTCCTTCGGTTTAGGTGGCGGCCTTCGCGTCAGAGGAGCAAACGCATATGGATTTAGTGACACCGGAGAGCCTTGGGATTTCGAGCCAGCGCCTGGACCAGGTTTCGTCCTGGATGGAACGGCAGGTTGCCTCGAACCGATTGGCGGGACTTTCCGCCATGATCCATCGGCGCGGAAAGAACGCGTATTTCAACTGCGCCGGACAAATGGATGTCGAGGCGGGCAAACCCGTCGCGGAAGATACCATCTTCCGCATTTACTCCATGACGAAACCGATCACTGCCGTCGCGGCAATGATTTGTTACGAGGAAGGACATTTCCAGCTCGACGATCCCATCGCCAAGTTCCTGCCAGAGTTCTCCGACATGCAAGTTTGGGACGGAACACCCGGCGAACTCAAAACGGTTCCGGCCGAAGGCTACATCACGGTGCGCCACTTGATGACTCACACAGCCGGCCTCTCCTATGAGTTTATGGAGGCCACACCGGTCGAGGAATATTACCGCGCGCACAAAATCAGCTTCAATCCAGGCCGACAGACAGAAGGTGGCGCCGATCTGGCTGCCATGACGACCCGCTTGGCAGCCGCCCCGTTGGTCCGCCAACCCGGTAGCGGATGGGCCTACTCCGTCTCCATCGATGTGCTCGGCAGGTTGGTCGAAGTATGGTCGGGCCAACCCCTCGACCGTTTCTTCGAGGAACGCATTTTCCAGCCTCTCCGCATGACCGATACCGCATTTTGGATCGCACCCGAGAAAGCCGACCGCTTCGCCGCCTGCTACACGCCATCCAGCGGCGGAGGTGGCTTGCGCAGCCTTAGCTCGCAGGAGACGGTCATCCGTAAAAGCGAAGGTATCGGACTGAAACTCTCCGATGCACCAGCGGACAGCCATTATCTGAAAAACCCGGAGACCTTATCTGGCGGTGGCGGCTTAACCGGTACGATTGGCGATTACGGCCGCTTTTGCCAAATGCTACTGCAAAAGGGAGAGCTGGACGGCACCCGCATACTTGGCCGGAAGACAGTCGATTTCATGGCCCTCAACCATCTGCCGGACAACAAGGACATGGCCGCCATGGGTCAACCTGTCTGGAGTGAATCCAGCGCCGAAGGAATCGGCTATGGCCTGGGCATGGCCGTCGTCATAGATGCCGCGACAACACAGTTGCTTCGCTCCACCGGTGAATATTTTTGGGGTGGGGCCGCCAGCACCGCCTTCTGGATTGATCCGGATGAGGACATGTTTGTCGTTTTTATGACCCAACTGATGCCTTCCTCCTTTTATCCGATCCGAAATGAATTGCGGGTGGCGGCGTACCAAACGCTGATAGACTGATAGCAACCATCTCCTGCCACTTCCTGGCTCTCGACGTAGGTTTGGCTAAGCCATCGCAGTGACTGCTTTGGCTCTCATCTAAGGGGGCTGTCGAGACGCCTATACCACGGCTATATCACTCAATAGATTTATGAATTTGAGGTGAAACGATGCCCGACACAATTGAAAGACGTTATTCCCCCTTGGTTCCGCCCGATATGCAGGACGAATTGTTCTGGAAAGACGGGTTAGATCCAGAAGATGAGCGTATTTGGGTCCCGGTCGGCCCCGGACGCTGGTCTCGCCCGCTTTGCTACAACGTCAGCCAGGGCTATTGGGTTCACATCACCAAGGTAACCCAAGCGGGTTTGGTCTCCCGCCACCGCCACCCAGCACCAGTTCACGGCTTCGTCTTGGACGGCAAATGGCGCTACTTGGAACGCGATTGGGTCGCCACCGCCGGCAGCTATCTGTATGAGCCCCCGGGCGACGTCCATACCTTGGTCGTGGATGAGGGCGATACCATGATCACGCTGTTCCATAATTCAGGCGCTCTCATGTTCTGCGATGAAGACGGCACCACTACCGGCACGACCGATGTCTTTGATCGGATAAAGGCGGCACGTGATCACTATACCGCCGTGGGCTTGGGCGAGGATTACGTGAAACGGTTTATTCGGTAATCCGCGGACGGAGGACGGGACATGTCGTCAGCACGGCCCACACCGATGCCGGGCGCGAAAATGGTCTATCTGATCAAGCGCAAGCCGACGACGACGCGCGAGGAGTTGATCGCCCATTGGTTTGCTAATCACATGGTGGGTGTGATCGACCGCAACGAGCGTCAGCGCGCGGCGGGGAAACCGCACGCCACACACTATGTCGCGACCCTATTCGACCCGCCGCCTGAAAAGCCGTCGAATTGGGACGGCATGGCGCATCTCTGGTATTCGGCGCCCTTGCCGCGCCCGGAGGTCGCCAGCGCGGTCGAGCCTTACGATACGTTCCAGGAGAAGGTCGAGCCTTATTGGCCCTGGGCGAACCGGGAATACATTGTGCTCGACGGCGCGCTGCCGCTCGCTCCACTAACGCTCAACCCGCCATTTCCTTGCACCCGCAGCGGGTTTTTCAAAGTGACTTTTCTGGTCGCCCTTCAAGAAGGCGCTGATAGAGACGCACTCTTTGATCACTGGCTCGACGTCCACGTGCCGAATGTACGCACCACCTTGGAGAAGGTCGGTGGATTTCGATATGTGGTGAGCCACAGCATGGAGCCAGAGACCGAACCCTATGCCGGTATGGCTGAGCTCTATTTCTCCGACGCCTCGGCATGGGCGGCTTATCAGAAGCACATCCGCCCAGACGGGATGGAACAATGGGTCGATTACGACGCCATGGCGATATTCCACAGTGGGACGGAGATGGTAGGGATTGAGTAGCGAGCGTCTGCACTTAATCGAACAACGCTAAATCGATGGCATTTCCCATCTCACAATATCCAAGATCGCTTGGGTGAAGACCGTCGCCGCAATCGTAAATCGGTAACATTTGGGTTGGGATGTCGGGATCGCGTAGCGCTAAATCGAAATCCACGACACCGTCCACCTCATCGCTTTCACGTATCCAATCGTTGAAGGCGACGCGGTGGTTCTCACGAACGGGATTCCAGGCGCCGGGCAAAAACGTCTCATTTCCAAACGGGGTCAATGCCGCGGCGATAAACTTGATGCCACGCCCCCGCGCCCGCAACGCCATTTGGCGCATGCCTGCGATCATCTTCTCTGCGGTTGCTTCCTGTTCCGGTTTCGCGATGCGGTTGCGCAGATCGTTGGTGCCAAGCATAACGACCGCGTGGGTGACTCCGGGCTGTGCGAGTACGTCGCGATCGAAGCGCCGCAATCCGCTGTCACCACGCAAATCATGCAGTATCCGGTTGCCGCCCAACCCTTGATTCATCACCCCCATTGAACGCTCGCCGTCACGCTGATTAAGCCTGCGTGCGAGTTGGTCAGGCCACCGGCTAAAAGTATCGTGAGTTGAGATATTGGCGTCGGTCAACAAATCCCCGAGCGCCACGATGCCTCCGGTCTCTCCCGACGTCCACACATCGATACCGCTGACGAAGAACCATTCGTCGGTAATCTTTCCAACCGGCATATTCTCGTGCTCGGTAAAGTTCCCTGGCGGCGATATATAGTTCGTCTGCCGAGCGTAACGGCCGGTGATCTGAAATTCCGGAGGGATCGTTCCCGGCAGATACACTGTGACAGCGAGGTCAGCCAATGGTTCGACTTCCAGCTTTACCGGATCGCTGATGACCAAGGCGCCAGCTGCCACCGTTACCGACGAGGCGCCGCCAAAGGTGAGACGACGCGCCGAGCCCGCCACAATCGCCGGGCCGTCATCGCGAATCCCGACGGAAGCTTCCCCGACCTCCAGATTGCCTTCGCCACAGGCATTCGAAATCCGCACGCGCACCGTGTCACCGCCAATGCTAACGCGCGGCATCATCCGTATCGTAGATTGTCGAAGCCAACCCCAGCGACGCTCGGTGCTGGCGTAGTGGCCCATGTCCCAACCCAATGTTCGTCGTTACCCATGTAATCTAAGCTCCGGCATCCGCTGTCTTGCTCGCATCGAGCCCCTCATGAATGCCAATCAAGATGACGCAGTTTACCCACAGTCTTAATTGTCGGCAGGTGCTAACAAACCACAATCGAGTGATATCCATCATAATGCGCCATCGGGGGCCTGAATACATTCGATTGGATCGGCAGGAGGGACAAGTTGCTCATGTCGACCAGATGTTCGTGCTGGTTTATATTGCTCACAGGACGAGTATGTAATCGAACCCATTTACGAATTGATTGCCGACCGGTTCGGCATGTCATCATTGCCGCCGTCAAAGTTACTCAAAGCGACCTCTTTTGACGTCCAGCAGACCCATATTATTGGAATAGACTTTTTTCTATCAAAACTTATATGAAAACCGATTATACTTCCTCGACCCAGCTCAAACACATCTCGATTGATCCAATCTATGCGGAGCCAGCAACGTGAATACTGCCGCCGATAGCGTCAACTCCGATTCACCACGCGACGAAACAGCCTGCTCCCCTAGAGTTGCCGTTGTCATGGGCAGTCAATCGGATTGGACGACAATGCGCGAGGCCGTCGAGATACTCGATAAACTCGAGGTCGCGTCAAAAGCCCGGATTGTCTCCGCGCACCGCACGCCAGACAGGCTGTATGATTTTGCCAAGAGTGCTGAAACCGAAGGAATTCGAATTATTATCGCCGGTGCCGGAGGTGCGGCGCATCTGCCTGGTATGGTAGCGTCCATGACTCTTCTACCAGTGCTAGCCGTTCCCGTTAAATCGTCGAGCTTAAACGGCTTGGATAGCCTTCTTTCGATTGTTCAAATGCCCGGCGGAGTCCCTGTCGGGACGTTTGCCATCGGCACCGCCGGTGCAATCAATGCTGCCTTATTCGCCTGTGAGATTCTCGCGCTTGAAGATCAATCGTTAAGGCAGCGACTTTTAGAATGGCGTCAGCGCCAATCCGAAAACGTCGCTGATATTCCAGAGGACTTGGCCACCGAATGAAGCCAGGAAGTATGGAACAATCTAATTCCTGGCTACCACCCGGCTCTGTCATCGGAATCGTCGGAGGCGGCCAATTGGGGCGAATGATGGCGATCGCCGCCAGCCGTCTCGGCTACTACACTGCCGTCCTCTCACCAGACAACAATGCGCCAGCCGTTCAGGTTTCCCATCGACATATTCACTGTGATTTTGATGACTTGCAGGGTCTGGAAGAACTGGCGAATTACGCTGATGTGGTGACCTACGAACTAGAGCAATTGCCACTCAATAGTATGCAATGGATTGCCGAACGTTGCTATCTCGCACCCGGTATTCATGCGCTTGATATTTCGCAAAACCGTGTTCGCGAAAAACGGTTTTTAAATTCGATCGATGTGCCGACAACCCCTTGGAAAGAATGCCGCAGTGTCTCCGAAGTCACCGCCGCGCTTAAAAGTTTTGGCCGCACCAGCATTCTAAAAGTCGCGTTCGGCGGATATGACGGAAAAGGGCAAGTCAAAATCGAGCCTGATATTCCAACCCCTGAGCTCGTGGAGAATTGGGATCGTTTGTCATCCGGACAAGAAATGGTCACTATCCTGGAAGCGGCCGTCGAATTCGACTGCGAGTTGTCAGTCGTCATCGCGCGAGACAAACATGGTCAGTGCAGCGCATATGATGCCGTCCGCAATATTCACAAGAACCACATTCTCGACACGACAACCGTTCCCGCCGGCATCAAGCCGGAAGTCGCCTTGAGAGCACAATCTATGGCTGTCAACGTTGCCGATGCACTCGATTATGTCGGCGTCATGTGCCTTGAACTATTTCTCACAGCTGACGGCGATCTCCTCGCCAATGAAATTGCTCCAAGACCTCATAACTCAGGCCATTGGACGCTTGATGCTTGTTATACGGATCAGTTCGAACAACACATTCGAGCAGTCTGCGGATTACCGCTCGGCAGTAGTCAGCGGTTTGCAGATGCGACGATGCAAAATATCCTTGGGACCGAGCGTGCCAAGATCGAAGAACACTTCCCTAACCCGAAAGCGCATGTGCATCTCTACGGTAAGGATGAATGGCGCCCCGGCCGCAAAATGGGCCACGTGACGTTCTTGGATGGGCCAGATAAAGAACAGTTACAATCATCGTCCAACACATAATTTTTCGAATGCGCTAGGCATATATCTTAGCTAATGAGTCGCTCAATTTGGTCGGACTCACGTTGTCTAATTGCGGAATCGCCACTCGATGCGCTCTGATCGGTGTCAGATATAGCGGTACAATCCTTACGTTCGCTATCGCATCAAAACCCTTAGTAGAGCTCTCGCTTAGGCCGCCTGAATGCCTTCCACTGTCGCCGCGATTAATCCATCGATCTCGTCCCGTGTATTGACTGTCGAAAGACAGATCAATCCGTAGGTCGCGAGATAATAACCAGCATTCAAAAGATGGCGGTGTACCGCTGTCATGCGTGCACTTTCCTCAGGTGTCGGATAGACGGTCCTGTAATTGGTGAGCGGTCGATCCGTCAGATGTAGGCGCATCAACGACCCCTGCCCCGTTACCTGACCTGTAACGCCTGCTGACGAAAAGGCTTCGCGAAATCCCTCGCGGGCAAAATCGCCAAGAGCGTTCAACTCATCGAAGGCTTGCGGCGTCATTCCCTCCATCGTCGCCATGCCGGCCAGCATAGTCACTGGGTTACCGTTGAAGGTGCCGCCGTGGGGAAGGCCACCGCCGCCCTCAAATACCTGCATGGCCGCGTCACGACCGGCCACCGCGCCGACCGGAAAACCGCCACCGATAATCTTTCCTAGCGCGGTCAGATCGGGTGTCACGCGGCGCATCCCCTGCGCGCCCTCATAACCGAGACGGAACGCGATCACCTCGTCAAACACCAGCAACACGCCGTGTGTTTCGCAGAAATCGACCAGCATTTCCAAATAGTCGCCGCTTGGCGGAATCATGCCGACACGGCTCGCCACCGGATCGTAGACAACCGCCGCCAAGTCCCCCGCATTCCCCTTCAATAATTCCGCCGCAGCTACTTCGTCGTGATACGGGATGACGACCACATCATCGAGGACGCCCTGCGGCGTACCTTTTGAATATGGAATAGCCTGCGGGTCGTTCTGTCCCCAATCGTCGGGTCCAGAGTTCAGGCTGACTTCGGCGAAGTCGTAGCTGCCGTGATACGCGCCCTCGCATTTCGCGATCTTTGGACGCCCAGTGAAGGCGCGCGCGGCCTTAATCGCGTTCATCACTGCTTCGCTGCCGGAATTCATGAACCGTATCTTATCGAAGCCCGGCACCCGCCCGCAGATCAGCTCCGCATGGGCGATCTCCTGCTCAGTTCCAAAGGAGTATGCCGTGCCCTTGGACAGCTGCTCAGTCACTGCCTCCGTCACCCCTGGATAGGCGTGCCCGTGGATCAAGGATGTATAGTTATTGATGAAGTCGATATAGACGTTGCCGTCGACGTCATGGACCTTGCTGCCTTCAGCGTGGGTCACGTAAATCGGATGCGGTTTTAAATCGATGGTCGTCCGGCTATTGCCGCCAGGCAGCACATGCTTCGCACGTTCATAGAGTTGGGCTGATCGGGAATTCAAGTCCGGGTACATGATAATTCTTCCTCGGGGCTTTTGCGCCGCGCCAACGCGGCTATGTACCTTTCAACATTAAGGCTATTACAGAAAAAGAATAGAGAGGGTTTCTGATGTCCGAAGGCTTCAAGACGGAACGTAAAGGCGCATTTCTTCACATCACCATAGATCGTGCTGACGAGGGAAACCGGGTGACCGACCCGATGCTCGACGGATTGGCGGCAATGGTCGACGAAGCGTCTCCCGATGACGGCCTCAAGGGGATAGTGCTGCGGGGAGCGGGCGCCGACTTCTGCCACGGCCGAGTGCAAGGCACGCCGCCGCCGGAAGGAAAACCAACCAACGCATTTGAAATCCACGAGCGCGTCATGTCCCGTATCCTAGGTGTCTATGCCGCTTTCCGGCGCTGTCCGCTGCCGATCATCGTGGTCGTGCAAGGCAAGGCACTCGGTTTCGGATGTGCGCTGGTGGGCGGAGCTGATATTTCGATTTCCAGCCGCGACGCCACATTCGCACTGACTGAAATGCCACACGGCACTGCACCGACACTGGCGCTCTCGGCCCTTTCCCACGTCGCGCCAAAAACCTTGATGGATCTGGTGCTCACAACGGAAGAGCATGACGCCGAACACGCGCTGGCCTCCGGTATCGTCAGCCGGATTGTTGATCAAAATGATCTGGAGCCAACAGTGGAGCGCATATTGGAAACGCTTGGTGGGTTCGACCGCACCAACATCTCGACCTGCAAACGCTTCGTTCAGCGAGGCCTGACGCTCGATCCCGATACGATGGCAGATCTGGCCGGGTACACTTTGGCCACCGTGCGATCTCGGGGTTAGCCACTCCCCACGAGGTCGGAGGCCTTCTATAAGTCTCCGACCCGTCGCGGGCCCTGACCGAAAGATTCTCCGTCCGAGCTTAAGAAGGCGAGTTCTTCATCGGTACTCGACCGGCCGAGTACCTCGTTGCGATGCGGGAACCGTCCAAACCTGGCAACGATATTCCGATGCCGGGTCCAACCTTGAATGCTGCGCTCAACATAGGGCCTCCATTCAGCCGAGGCTTCCCGTAGTAGCTCGTTCAATAACCCGAGGCCACGATCCTGTTCTTCTATCCGTTCGGAATGGTGAAATGGATGATAAAGCCAGATACGAGGAACCGGGCCCAATTCCTGGTTCAACCCATCCTTGATCGCCGCGTTCACGATTGCGAAAGCATGCGGGTCACCGAGATAGGCATCCGGCGTGCTGCGGAACAAGTTGCGGGTGAACTGATCGAGCAGCAAGATCAACGCCAAGGCACCGTCTGGCGTCGCCTGCCAATCCGCCAATTCGCCATTGCATGCCTGTGGGATGAAATTGCCAAAACGCTCGCGAATCTCATCATCGACTTCCTTGCCGCCTTTGTACCAGAAGTCCCGCCTACCCCGTGCCGCCTCAAGCCCTTGAAGGCTAGGGCCTAACCAAAAATCGACGATCTGCGGGATGATTTCTGAAGACATGATTTCTCGCTCGGAGTTTCTAGGCTAGGCTGCGGTCAATAACGCGAGCAACAATAAGACGGGAGAGAGACATGTCCACGGTTCTGATCACGGGATGCGATTATGGCATTGGATTCGAGTTCGCACGCCAATATGCGGCCGACGGCTGGACAGTGCATGCGACTTGCCTGAAGGCAGAGAGTCGCGAAAAGCTCACCGCTCTCGACAGCGATACGCATTTCCATCAGCTGGATGTCTCGGACCAGACGGCGGTCGTGGCCTTCGCGGACGAACTGAAAGGCGATGCCATCGATCTGTTCATCAACAACGCAGCAACCTTCGCGCCCGACGGGCCCGGCCCCTTGATGTTGCCGGAAATGGACGAATTTACCCGCGTCATGCGGGTGAATGCAGTGGCGCCAGTTTATGTCGCCGAAGCCTTAGTCGATCACGTCGCGGCGAGCGAGCGCAAACTAATGATTTTCATCGGTACCCGCTCCGGCTCCATCGGCGATAACGGCTCTGGCGGGCATTACGCGTATCGCTGCAGTAAGGCGGCACTCAATATGGCGGTAAAAAGCATATCTATCGAATTCGCCGAACGCGGTATTCTCGCCGCTGTCCTGCATCCGGGTTCTGTCGCAACGGAGACCCGAACCGGCGGCACGGGCATTCCCGTCGACGAAAGCGTCTCCGGCATGCGCGGCGTCATCGACGCCATGACGCCGGAGATGTCAGGTACTTTCCAGAGATACGACGGCGGCACCATCGAGTGGTAGCCGCCCCGTAACCGGCCTCAATACATGTGCTGACCGCCATTGATCGACAGTGTCGAGCCTGTGATGAAATCGGAAGAGTCGGCGGTAAGGAACAAGACGCCGCGTGCGATATCGTCGGCCCGCCCCAAACGACCTGCCGGAATCCGCGCGATAATCTTCTCCAAAACATCGGCCGGAACTGCGCGAACCATCTCGGTATCAACATAACCCGGCGCGATTGCGTTGACGGTGATGCCCTTGGCGGCCCCCTCTTGCGCCAGTGCCTTGGTGAACCCGTGAATGCCGGATTTTGCCGCTGCGTAATTAACCTGGCCGTACTGTCCGGCTTGACCATTGATCGAGCCTATATTCACGATCCGACCGAAGTTACGCTCGCGCATGCCGTCAATGACCGAGCGCGAGCAGTTGAAGCAGCCGCTCAGGTTGGTATCAATGACCGCCTGCCATTGCGCGCGATCCATACGATGCATCGTGCCGTCCCGGGTAATACCAGCGTTGTTCACCAAAATTTCGACCGGGCCATACTCTTCCACGATTTCGCGGAATGCTTTTTCCGTCGCATCGGTATCTGAGACATCGAACTTCTTCGTCGGAATGGACGTCCGTTCAAAGAAATCCGCCGCGGCATGCTCGTTACCCGCATAATTGGCAACGACGAACCGTCCCGCATTCTTCAAACCGGTGCTGATAGCCTCGCCGATACCCCGCGTGCCACCCGTGACGAGCGCCACTCTACCTTGAACTTCAGACATGGGTTTTACTCCTATATGGAACCCCGACCCCCACTAGGGACACATAACCCGCCGTTTCGCACAAGTTAATAGAAATCGGCACTCCAAAGTCGCGACAGATAGCCACATACCGGTTGGAAAAATTAAAAATTATCATTGTCTGCAGCGCGCCGATGCGTAAGTAACCACAAAAGAATTTGGACCAGAGACTGCACGATGGGCGACGAGCTGAAAAACATTCTAACGTGGCATAATGGTGAGAAAGCGTATTCGCCCTTTTCCGATGCGGAAATGGCGCGGCGACAGAACGCGATGCGCACACATTTGGCGGCGATCGAACTCGATGCCTGTATATTCACGTCCTACCACAATATCTGCTATTTCTCCGGATTTATGTATTGCGCTTTCGGACGTCGCTTCGCGATGGTCTTAACCGCCGCCGACGCCACTACCATTACACCCGCAATCGACGGAGGACAGCCTTGGCGGCGAAGTTATGGAGACAATCTCACCTACACCGATTGGCGGCGGGATAATTACTTTCAAGCGCTGAAGGACCGTCTTGGTTCCGTCAAAAGACTCGGCATCGAATTCGACCATGTAAATCTTGATCTGAAGAAACTGATTGAAGAAGCTTTTCCGGGCGTTAAATTGTGCGATGTTTCGGAAGCAGCGATGCGACTCCGGACAGTAAAGTCCTTGGAAGAACACGAACTCATCCGGGAAGGTGCGCGCATCACTGGCGTCGGCGGCAGAGCTTGCATGAAGGCCGCGGCCGCTGGCGTTCGTGAACATGAGGTCGCTTTGGCGTCAACTGATGCCATGGTGCGGGAAATCGCGGATAACTTTCCCTTTGTCGAGCTGATGGACACGTGGACCTGGTTCCAGTCCGGCATCAACACCGACGGCGCCCACAACCCCGTGACCAACCGTGTCATTGAATCTGGCGACATTCTTTCACTCAATTGCTTTCCGATGATCTTCGGCTATTACACGGCGTTGGAACGCACATTGTTCTGCGATTACGCCTCCGACATGCATTTATCGCTGTGGGATAAGAATTGCGACGTACATGTGAAAGGTATGGAGTTGATACGCCCCGGAATTCGCTGCTGCGACATCGCCGCCGAACTCAATGAGATGTACCGGGAGTGGGACCTCCTACAGCACCGATCCTTCGGCTACGGACATTCCTTCGGCGTTCTCTCGCACTATTACGGCCGCGAAGCCTCTGTCGAGCTGCGCGAGGATGTGGAGACGGTCTTGGAGCCTGGCATGGTCGTCTCCATGGAGCCGATGATCATGCTACCTGAAGGACAACCAGGAGCCGGCGGATATCGCGAGCATGATATTCTGATCGTCACGGAAACCGGCGCTGAGAACATCACCAACTTCCCCTTTGGACCTGAACACATGATTATTGGAACTAGCTAAGGCTTTGGATATCAGACAGACGCATTGAAAAACCGTTCACTAAAAATCATCGGAATTAGACAAATTTGCGCTTAAGCATCGAATCTGTGTACGATCTATCACTCACATTGGCATGAATAATAGTCATTAATAAAAACAAGTAGAATACGATCCGACAGGGGAAATTCGTGCAGGACATGTCCAGCGCCATGGCTGGCAATCAGAGTTCGATCAGTAACGCTGACGATCAGGACGGCATTCTGGTTCGCTTTGCCGAGGTTCAAAAGAGTTATGATGGCGTCTCGCTCGTTGTAAAGAATCTAAATCTCGACATCGCAAAAGGCGAATTTCTGACAATGTTAGGCCCCTCCGGTTCCGGCAAGACGACTTGCCTGTTGATGCTGGCTGGGTTCGAGACCGCAACGCATGGACAAATATATTTGGACGGGCAGCAAATCAACAACGTACCCCCGCACAAGCGCGATATTGGCATGGTGTTCCAGAATTATGCCCTGTTCCCGCATATGACCGTTGCGGAGAACCTCGCCTTCCCGCTTCGGGTCCGCAAGATGGGTAAGGCGGAACTCGAGGAACGGGTTCAACGTGCACTTGATATGGTTCAACTGTCTGATTTCGGCGGCCGTCGTCCGGCACAACTGTCCGGTGGCCAGCAACAACGCGTTGCTGTTGCAAGAGCCTTGGTTTTCGATCCGAAACTCGTCCTGATGGATGAGCCTCTCGGCGCGCTCGACAAGCAGCTACGCGAGCAAATGCAATACGAGATCAAACACATTCACGAAAACCTCGGCATTACCGTTGTCTACGTGACACACGATCAATCCGAAGCCTTGACCATGTCTAACCGCATCGCGGTGTTTAATGACGGCGTCATCCAACAACTCGCACCGCCGTCGGAACTATACGAACAACCGGACAATTCCTTCGTTGCGCAATTTATTGGCGAGAATAACAAGCTGATCGGTACCGTGGTGGAGCAAGATGTGAATTCCTGCTCGGTTGAGCTCAAATCCGGGGAGCGGGTGATTGCCTTGCCCATAAACACTAACGGTCCCGGTAAAGCCACGATGCTCTCGTTGCGCCCGGAGCGTGTCGTGTTGAACCCGTCGGAAGGCGAGTGCGATACGAAGGTGTTCGGCAAGGTCGAGGAATTGATTTACCTTGGCGACCATATCCGCACCCGGATGTCCGTCTGCGGACGTGACGATTTTATCGTAAAAGTACCGAATGCCTCTAAGCCTTCGGAATTAACGCCCGGTCTGGATATTCCACTGGGCTGGCGTCTGGAAGATTGCCGGGCGCTCAATATTCCTGCGGAAGAATAAATCCGTCGGATACCAATAAAAACCTGAAAAAACCGATACAGAGGGATTAGTAAAGATGAAACTGAAACGAAGTCTTACAGCCGCCATCTTAATGAGCGCGGCGACAGCATTTGCAGGCTCGGCAAGCGCAGAAACAGAATTGGTTGTCGTCTCTTGGGGAGGCGCTTATTCCGCCAGCCAGCAGAACGCATATCACGCGCCCTATATGAAGGCGAACCCGGGCGTCAAAATCATCAACGATGATTCTGCACCTGAAGCTGTTGCGAAATTGCGTGCGATGAACGAAGTCGGTAAAGTGACCTGGGATTTAGTCGATGTCGTTGCAGCTGATGCTATGCGCCTTTGTGATGAAGGCTTGGCCTTGCCAATTAATGCGGACAAAGACTTGGCTGCCGCGCCGGATGGCACTCCAGCCTCGAAGGATTTTGGCAACCTGTTGATTTCCGAATGCTTTATTCCGCAGATTGTCTATTCGACGACCTTTGGCTACCGCACAGATAAGCTGAAAAACAAGCCAACTAGCGTTTGTGATGTTTTCGATCTGAAAAAATTTCCCGGCAAGCGTTCGCTGGAGAAAAAGCCCCTAAACAACTTTGAATGGGCCTTACTATGTGACGGTGTTGCACCTGATAAGATATACGATGTCATGGGTGCCAAAGGTGGCGTAGAGCGCGCACTTAAAAAGCTTGGTACTATCAAGGACAGCGTCATTTGGTGGACCAAGGGCGCGCAAACACCACAGTTGCTCGCCGATGGCGAAGTTGTAATGGGCTCAACTTATAACGGCCGCCTATTTTCAGTGATTGAAGAAGAGAAACAGCCTGTCGCCATGTTGTGGGATTGGCAAGTTTTTGATCTCGATGGCTGGATCATCCCAAAAGGCACTAAAAACTTGGCCGCTGTTAAAAAGTTCTTGCGATATGCCACAGACACCCAGCGCCTCGCGGATCAAGCCAAGTATATTTCCTACGGCCCGGCCCGTAAATCTTCCGCGCCAATGGTGGGCAAGCACGCTAAACTCGGCATCGATATGAAACCACACATGCCAACCGATCCAAATAACTCAAAAAATACGTTGCTAAACAATTATGAGTTCTGGGCCGATCACCAGGACGACTTCACGGCGCGATTTGAAGCTTGGCTCGCCAAGTAGAGCTGATTACGGGGTGGCTAAGCGCCACCCCGTAAATTTCTGAGACGACATAATTCATGACCGACGCGACGCGGCAATCTGACGAACCTATCCTCACCGCGGACGGCATCCTGCTTAAAGTAAGCCTGGCCCGGGCGTTGCGACGGAAAAAATTGCAAGCCTTGTTACTGGTGGCACCACTTTTCCTTTTTATCATCATCACGTTCTTCGTGCCGATCGTGGATATGCTGTTTCGCTCGGTCGAAAATTCAATCATCAGCGAGATCCTACCGCGCAGCACCGCGCTACTTGCTAAATGGGATGCGGAAGGCAACGCGTTACCGTCTGAAGCGGTCTTCGCGGCCATGGTAAAGGACATCAAGGAAGGTCGGAAAAACCGAACGATTAGCCGCGCCGGGCAGCGCCTTAATTACGAAACGCCAGGCATGTCAAGCCTGTTCCGCTCTTCCGGACGCAAGGCGAAGAAGATTAAAAAAGGCCCATACAAGGCGGCGCTTATCAAGGTCCACAAGGCTTGGGGCGATATCGAAACATGGAAACTGATCAGACAGTTTTCCCCCGAGTATACCGACGGATACTTCTTGGCAGCAATCGATGCCAAGCGGAAAGTCGACGGAGACCTGACACGTGTCAACGAAGAAGCTCGTATTTATCTCCACCTATTTTGGCGAACACTAAAGTTGAGCCTGTTGATTACAGTGATGACACTCATACTCGGGTTTCCAATTGCTTACCTAATGGCTACCCTGCCGACAAAATCATCGAACATGCTGTTGATTTTCGTCCTCCTACCCTTTTGGACTTCGCTGCTAGTGCGTACAACTGCTTGGATCGCCCTACTTCAACAACAGGGCGTGATCAACGAGCTGTTGGTCTTCGCAGGATTGGTCGGCACCGATAATCGACCACAGATGATTCACAATCAGTTCGGCAGTATAGTTGCGATGACGCACATCCTATTGCCATTCATGGTTCTCCCGCTATTCAGCGTGATGAAGACAATTCCGAAAAGCTACGTGCGGGCGGCGGTTTCGCTCGGCGCGCACCCGTGGCTGGCATTCTGGAAGATTTACTTCCCCAATACAGTGCCAGGGATCGGCGCTGGCGCCATTCTCGTGTTCATCTTAGCCATCGGCTACTACATCACCCCAGAACTAGTCGGCGGCACAGAAGGAACCTTCATCTCCAACCGCATCGCCTATCACATTTCGGGTTCGCTAAATTGGGGCTTGGGGGCGGCGCTCGGCGTAATCCTGCTCGGCGTAGTCATCGCGCTCTATCTCATCTACGACAAGATCATCGGCATCGACAACATGAAGCTCGGCTAAGATGGCGCAACTCCCACCTTATCTTTCGTTTCCAGAACGCCTGTGGCATTACGGCTTTCGAATTCTGTGCGGGCTAATCTTTTTCTTCCTGATCTTCCCCTTGATTGTCGTCGTTCCGCTTTCCTTTAACTCGGTGCCGTTCTTTACCTTCACCAAGGAGATGTTGGCGCTCGATCCGGCCGGATATTCGTTAAAGTGGTATGAAGATTTCTTCTCGAACCTAAATTGGCAAGGCGCAGTGCGAAACAGCGTCATCATCGCTTTCTTCGCGACTTTGTTATCGACGACCTTGGGCACGTTGGCGGCGCTTGGCTTGTCACGCCCAACAATGCCGGCAAAGACCTTGATCATGAGTCTGTTAATCTCGCCAATGATTGTACCGCTGATCATTTCAGCTGCGGGTATGTTCTTCTTTTACTCCCGCATTGGCCTGCAGGGCACGCATCTTGGCGTCATTCTAGCCCACGCCGCCCTCGGAACGCCCTTCGTCGTCATTACGGTGACCGCGACCTTGGTCGGATTCGACAACAGCTTAATCCGCGCTTCGTCCAGTCTGGGGGCGTCGCCAACAACAACCTTTTTCAAGGTCATCGTGCCGCTAATTCTGCCGGGCGTTATCTCAGGCGCTCTCTTCGCGTTCATCACGTCCTTTGACGAAGTTGTCGTCGTTCTCTTCGTCGGCAGTTTCAGACAACGCACGATTCCATGGCAGATGTTCTCCGGCATCCGCGAACACATCAGCCCGACAATCCTTGCTGTGGCCACTATCTTAGTGATCGTTTCGATCGGTCTGTTATTCGCAGTGGAGCTGCTGCGAAGACGCGGAGAACGCTTGCGCGGCGTCCAGGAGACGTGATCAACTTTACAGCAACTGTAGTTTCGGATTCCTGGGGGCCACGATGAGTATAACCCTCTGCGTTATCTTATCAATCGTCACGATCGCCATCGGCATTCTCACCCTTCGTGTTGGCCTGCGCTCCGGTGGCACGGCCGCCAAGGTAGGCGGCGCTATGATTTCCGTCATAGGCGTACTTGGATTAATTTCCTGCTTTGCGGCTGAATAAAAGCAAACCCATGGCGAAGAATACGGCTTTAGTCGCAGGTGCCCTTGGCGTCGTGGTTCGTGCAACCATGACTTATCTCGCGGACAAGCCAGATTGGGATGTCATCGGTCTTTCTCTTTCCCAGCGCGCACCGGATTTCCAGACCGCCACCCGGTTTCTACAGCACGATCTCACGGTACCACTGCGTGCCGCGACGCCCTCCGCAATCTGATAGACATTATGCATGTATTCTATTGCGCCTATGCACGGCGATCTAAAGTTGCCGAAGAAGTCGAGCCCAATCTGGCCATGTTACAGAATTTTGATGTCGGGATTGGAGCCGGTCACGAGTAATCTATCCCGCGTCCAATTGGTGCACGGCAGCGAATGATATGGCTGCCACCTCGGGCCATACAATACATCGCCAGGGAAGATGAAACGCGTCCAGCCATACCATGCTTAAGTTTCAAACAGCAGGCTTGGTTCGAAGCGCATCAATAGGGCAAACAATGGTCATGGTCAGCGGTCCGAGCGCATGAAATTTGCGACTTCGCCGTTGGAAGCCCCGTATCGTATTTGAGCCTTCTTGCCTGTTTCGGTTCTATTACCGCGCATTTAGGACGACCGCTCTCATTTCCAGCTAAATAAGGCGCCTTTCGATCCTTGTGTAAACCTACTGAAGCAAGCTATCTCGGCAAGGCCATGTCCTGCTCGCCAATGTGAGAACGAGGCTGACAATGTGATCAACGGTGATACTTTTCGGTGGGAACAATTACGGCCAAAAATTACACACTTCTTCGAGGTGGCACTGGGTCCTGTGGGCACTTTAGACCTCATCCAGTTCATCGAAGACAACGCTCAAACATGGCAATCCATTCGCGAAAAACACCAACTGAAAGACTATCGTCTTTCGGAATTGGCGAGCGGAAAATTTGGGAATTGGGTCTATTCAACCGACTACGATATTGTTTCCTCAACTACGAAATTACGCCAGGCCGGATGGCATAAAATGGTTAACAGCGAGGCGATGTATCCGCGACTTCTGGCGGAACTACGCACCCAGCGGATCATCCCTTAAAATTAGACTCGGGCGTCCTCAAGCACCATCGCCGCTGCCTTCTCTCCGATCATGATCGACGGTGCGTTGGTGTTTCCGGACGTGAGCGTTGGCATGATGGACGCATCCGCCACCCGCAGTCCCTGGATGCCTCGTACCCGAAGCCGCTCATCGACCACGCCCATTTCATCCGAGCCCATCTTGCAGGTGCCCACCGGATGGTAGGTAGTCTCCGCAGAGGCTTTAACCCATTCTATGATCTCATCATCCGTTTCCAGCGCTGCCCCGGGCGCTAATTCCGTAACCTGCAAATCAGCCAAAGCGGGTGCGGTCATGATCGAACGGGCAATGCGTACGGCGATGACCGTCAGATCCGCGTCGACCTGAGCCGACAGGAAATTAAAATCAATCGCCGGTTGGGTTCGCGGGTCGGACGAGGTGACGTGGATACTGCCTTTACTTTCAGGTCGCATCGGATGCGCATAACAGGTCATACCGGATTGCGACGAGATTTTCGGTGCGGGATTGGATTCGTACAACATCGGAACCCAGCCTAGTAACAAATCAGGTGCCTCCAACCCTTCACGCGAACGGACAAATGCCCGGAGGGGTGCCGCGACCATCCCAAACATGCCCTTGCCGAACAGCGCATATTTAAGGACCTGCGCGATAAGGCCCAGCCCTCGCCCCCGATCATTGAAGGTGTACCCCTTCGCGCCGATCGACCAACGGGTGCGAGGAGCAAAATGATCGCGAAGGTTTTCACCAACGCCAGGCAACGCGTGATTGACCGCAATACCCAAGCCCTGAAGGCGCTCAGGCTGTCCGATGCCCGACAGTTCCAGCAATTGCGGCGAATTGATCGAGCCGCCGCTGACCACCACTTCGCGGGTCGCATGGGCCTCACGCACGGTCCCACCCACCGTATAGCGCACACCCGTGCAGCGTTTGCCATCAAGCAAAAGGGTCTCGGTTAACGCGTCGGTTTGGATGCGTAGGTTGGGGCGTTTACGGATCGGCTCCAGATAGCAATGCGCGGTGCTCATACGGCGGCCTTTGGAAATTGTCGCCTGGCTCATCGCGATACCGTCCTGGCTAGCGCCGTTATAATCCGGATTATGCCGGACGCCAACTTCACTGGCGGCCTTGATCACCGTCGCGAAAAGCGGGTCGCTCGCATCGGGGTCGGTCACACGTAACGGTCCCTCGCGCCCCCGAAATTCATCGTCACCGCCATCCTCATAGTTCTCCATTGCCTTGAAATGCGGCAGGACATCTTGATAGCTCCAGCCTCGATTTCCCATTTGCGCCCAGCTGTCAAAATCCTGTGCCTGACCGCGAACGAAGGCAGTACCGTTGATAGAGCTGGAACCTCCAAGCATCCGTCCGCGCGGCACGTAGAGGCTGCGTCCATTCGCGTTCACTATGGGCTCCGAATGATAACGCCAATTCGCCTTCGGATTATGAAGCAGCTTGGCATACCCGAGCGGGACGCGGGACCAGTGATGACTCGCCGGCCCGGCTTCCAACAGCAAGACCCGGTTTTTCTCATCCGCCGAAAGCCTGTGGGCGACAGCTGCCCCCGCGGACCCCGCGCCGACGATGATATAGTCATAAGTCTCTTCACTGCTCATAGGACGTGCCTGTTATTGTCTAAATCGAAATAGGTCGCATCAACCAACGTCCCAGGCATCGCCTTTCGCGTCGCTACGGATCACATCAACACCACTGGGATCGATTGTTCGGCCATAGAGTTCCGCATTATTGGAATGCCCGAGCTGTTGGAGCGACATCGCGGATTGCAACGCCGTCCAAAGACCTTGCGCGTCTTGCGCTTGATTGACCGATTGTTTGGCGAGGCGAAGACCAACCGTGGGCCGAGACGAGATACGATTCGCGAGCGACATCGTAAACTCTTCCAGCTCCTCACGTGGAACTACATGATTGACCATGCCGAGGGAACGCGCTTCTCGGGCCGACATGACGCCGCCGGTGAACAGCATTTCCTTTGCCTTCCGTGCGCCGAACTCCCAAGGATGACCGAAATACTCGACCCCGTTGACGCCAAACGCGACAACCGGATCGGAGAAAGTCGCATCCTCGCTCGCGACGATCAGATCGCAGACCCAAATTAGCATCAACCCGCCAGCAATCGTCTTGCCATGTACCTGCGCAATAGTCGGCTTTGGAATATTCCGCCAGCGCCAACACATACCGAAGTAAATTTCTTCTTCGCGCGCTTGGCGCCCCTCGACACCCGGTTGCTCGAAGCCGCCCCACGGCGAAATCGTCTCGTATTCCGACATCTCGGTTTTATCGCTGAGATCATGACCGGAACAGAAATGCGGACCGTCCGCCGCCAAAACGATCACCTTCACATTCGTGTCTCGAGAGGCCCTGTCGAAGGCGTCATTCATCTCGTATGTCATTTGTTTGCTCTGCGCATTGCGCTGGGCGTCGCGTGCCAAGACGATGCGGGCGACATGCTCCGACGGCATTTCGTAGCGGATGGTCGTATAAGTCATCGATTTATCCCTGTTTAGAATATGGAATCAGCTACAATAGGGAGCACGCAATGTGCGTTTATTCACTTTTCCCATGGTATTGCGCCCGAGATCATCGCAAAACGCTACAGACCGTGGACATTTATAGTGTGTCAGACGCTCCCGGCACCACGATATCAACTCATCCGGCAATGGTCCGGCTTCCGGGTCGTGTAAGACCACCAATGCCTTAAGCTCTTCCCCCATTTCCGCGTGCGGCACACCGATACAGGCAACGTCACGAACCGCCGGGTGTCCCAGCAATACATGTTCAGCCTCCGCCGGGTATATATTCACGCCGCCGGAGACAACCATGTCACTGAAACGATCGGTGATGTAGACGTAACCGTCTTCATTCATGTAACCGATCTCGCCGAGCGTGAAAACGCCAGGAGCGATATGGGCCTCGGCGGATTTCTCGGGATTGCCGTGATAGACGACGCCGCGCCCGCTCGTATCGCGAAAATAGAGCCTGCCTTCGGTGTCCGGTGCGACTGGTTCGTTATCGTCATCGAGCACGATGGCTTCAAATGGCGCCAACGACCGACCGACGGAGCCCGGATACTTGAGCCATTCTTCAGAATCAATACGGCAAGTGACACCAACTTCGGTGGCCCCGTAGGCCTCGGCAAAGATTGGCCCCCACCACTCGATCATTCCCCGTTTTACGTCAACAGGACATTTCGCACCGGTGTGACTGACTCTTTGCAGGCTGGAGAGGTCGTATTGGCTCCGGGTGTCGGCGGGTAAGTCCAGCAACCGTATAAAATGCGTCGGCACCATTGTGGTACTGCCGATCCGATAGCGTTCAATTGTTCGCAGAGTCTTCTCTGCATCGAAACGGCCGAGTATCACGGATGGAACTCCCGCCGCCAGTAACCGCGTCCCGGCGAGTGGACCCGTATGATACATAGGCCCGACCACAAGATGCGTCCCGCATCCTGCAACTAGATTTTTCTTCAATGCTTCCAAATGCTCAGCCACGCTGGCACCGCCTGCGAACATAGTCGGTGGCAGTTCCGTGCCCTTGGGTCGCCCCGTAGTCCCGGATGTGTAAAGGAGATTCGGCTTTGGCGACAAATCCTCGCGCGCCGACGCCCCAGATTGAGCCGCCATCCAGTCAGCAAAATTAACGATCTCGCGATGCTCCGTGTCCCAACCAATAATGACGTCGACACTTGCCATGTGTGCGGCTTGCACGCCGCGCGTAGCCGTAGCCCCATCGACGAACACAACCGTGGCGCCGGAATCCCGCAGGATAAAAGCGGTTTCCGCCGCCGTGAGATGAAAATTAACAGGGACGACGGATGCTCCGGCAAGCAATCCACCGAGATTGGCGAGCGATGTTTCAATCGCATTCTCGGCAAAGACCGCAATTCGCCGATCCGGGCCTAAACCCATGGCAATTAGACCGTTCGCAACGCGGTTTAGAGCATCATCGAGTTGTGCCCAATCCAACGCGCGCCGTTCGTCTCGAATGGCAATTTCATCGGGACGCAAAGCGGCGCACGCCGCAGCAAACCCAGGCATCCGCCAGTTAGACCGACATATAGGCTTCCGTCGGCCCACCGCGCACGGTCGTGCGAATGAACCGCCGGGCCTCGTCGAGCGGATAATCAAGGCGCCCCGAATGCATCACCCCGCCACGGTTGTCCCACATGATGGTATCACCGACGGTCCATTGGTGTTCCCAATGGTACTCCGCGCGATCTATCCAATCGAAGAGAATATCCAGCAATTCCTCGCTCTCTTCGTCGGGTATATCCAAAATGCGCGACGCAAGAAGTGGATTGGCATAAATGGCCGGTCGGCGTGTCTTCGGGTGAATATTGATCGCCGGGTGCGTCGCGGAGGCTAGCGCTTGCGCCTTACTGTCAAGCGCGGACGCTGCCTTCGCAGCGCTCTTGTTACGGGTATGCCCGCCATAGGGAAACTCAACGTATTTGCCTATTACCCGCTGTTTCAAATCATCGGGCATCTCCTCAAACGCCCTAGCCACATTCGAGAAGCAAGTATTCCCGCCCCTCGACGTCACTTCCAATGAATGCAGTAAAGTCGCTTTCGCCGGTTCCGGATCGTAGGACAAGTCGGAGTGCCAGCCATCCCGAAGGTTCTCAATAGCACCCCGCCGCGCACCGGCCTCGTCGAAACTACCGTCCACCTTGCGATTGGTCATGTTTACGACTTCCGGTGCTTCCGGGTGTTGATAGGCACGCTGCACATGCGGTTGCAGGTCTCCAAACTGGCGCGCGAATGCGACCAATTCCTGTGGTGTCATTGGCTGTTCACGGAACAACAACACCCCGTAGTCGAGGAAAGCTTGCTCCACCGCCGCCAAATCATCACCTGACAGTGGTACCTTGACGTCGACACCTACAGCCTCGGCACCACCGACATCACTCATCGAGCGGAATTCTACAGTCATTTCAGGTGCTTTAAGCGAGCTGCGTGCGGAAGAAGTTGACGGTTTGCTTGAATGATGTGTCGGCCGCGTACTTGTCGTAACTCGCACGGTCCTCGCAAAAGAACCCGTGGCCAACATTAGGGAAACAGGTCATGCGATACTCGCGTTTACCCTCCGCCATCGCCTTGGCGATCCGGCCAAGCTCTTCCGGTTGAATCGACTGATCTTCCGAGCCGTACCACAACAGAATTGGCGTTTGCATTTCCTCGATACGGTCCAGCAGCGTTTTACGCCCGACGAAATCTTCTTCCGGGCCAATCCCACCGCCATAGAACGCCGCTGCTCCCTTAAAGCGGGACGCCAACTGCGCGTTGGCGAGAAACGCGTAACGGCCCCCCATGCAGAAGCCCGTCACCGCGGCGCGGCTAGTATCCGCTTCAGTGCGCCCGGCCATCCAATCCAAGCATTGTTCTGTCTGGGCCATGACCGTCTCATCGTCCATCGCCTTCAACTTACCAATGGCACCGTCGAGATTGTCATAGGCATAAATATCGCCGTCATAGATATCCGGTGTAATGGTCGCGAAACCTTCATCCGCGAGACGTTGCGTCAATTTTTGGAAATGATCGTTAACCCCAAAGGCTTCGATATATACGACGACGCAAGGATGCGGCCCCGGTCCTTCCGGAGCACCGTAATACGCCCGCAATCCATCACCGACATCAACCCATTCGCACGTCTCAGCCATGACTAATCCTTTCCCCGAATAGAAACTTATTCACTATTCGAAAGGATATATCCGCACGCGCCTTGGGCAAGCCGCGTTGGTCTAAGCTATTCCGCTGATTTAGATCTGAAGCCGAGCGCCGCCAAATTCTGGATGGAAATTAGATGCGCCGTAACCGCCTGGAGCCAGCCCTTGCGGCGAAACTCCAAGAAAGCGTCGTCCGGCAATGCATTAAATTTCGCTTCATCAACAATCCGGAAACCCCGTAAATTAAACTGCTCCCCGGATTCGTTGCTAATCGTCACCGTGCCCGGGCGGAACAACTCGCGGTTCTCCAATTCGTCCACGAATTCCCTTGTCGCCAAGCTTTGGCGATGAAACGCAGTGCAGAATTCCAGCATCTTTTTCACGACTTCGGACGCTTCCTCACCATCGTATATGGCCTGGGTATTTTCATCGCCCGTACCATCGACAATAAGTTCATCCGCTTCATCGACACACAGAACAAGCTGCTCTTGTTCCTGACCGGCGCTGAAGATAAACGGATATCTGCGCACATAGGCGGGCACGTAAACGCCTCCATCCCATGTTCCTCCATCATTCACGAATAGGTTCTGGCTCTGACGTAGTCCCAGGACCGCAATCGAACTCGCAGGCGCGGTTTCGGTAAATACAATTGGATAAGATGTCGCGACACGGGAGAATTCCTGCATGTTCACCGGCACCATATTGGAATCCTTGGCAAACCCAAACCTTCGTTGCAGATTTATCGACTTGCCGCCGTGACGTTCCTTAGAAAGGGGCACCGGTTGCTTATAAAAAAGCGGCCACTGCGGACCCTCGGCCGCCGTCGTTCCCTCGGTGGCTTCACTCTTGTTCGAGTCACTCACTTTTTTATCCTCTTTTTCGACCTTTTTACGACTTTTCCGCGCCATCTTACTCGAGCCTCCCGCTCCGTGCTGAAAATGTTAGGTTCCGCAACCTATTGAGGTGAAAACTGCTCGTTCAATGCAAGGCTAATCAAACCTTAATCTACCTGCCGCAATCTAGTATCCAAGAGTCAAAGCGTCTCGGCGTCTTGGATCGGATGCACCTGCCATTCCCTTTGGCGTCAACATGATTGATTGAGTACTACCCATCGGCCATGACATACGCATGACATGGCCGCGCTTCTTGAGAATTTTAAGCGTATCTGCACTAAATCCGGTCTCCAAACGCAGAAAGTCTGGACGCCATTGATGATGAAATCGAGGTGCCGCCGTTGCTGCCGCAATATTCATCCGGTAATCTATCACATTTGAAATCACCTGCAACACTGTCGTGATGATCCGACTGCCCCCTGGACTGCCAGTCGCTAATAGCGGTTTGCCGTCCTGGAATACGATGGTCGGCGTCATCGAGCTGAGTGGGCGTTTGCCCGGCTCGATGGCGTTAGCCTCTCCTCCGATCAATCCGAAACTGTTGGCGACACCCGGCTTGGCGGAAAAATCATCCATTTCATTGTTCAGCAATATGCCCGTACCGGCGGCAACAATGCCTGTGCCATAAGCGAGGTTTAAGGTATATGTATTGGAAACCACATTGCCATCCTTATCGACAACGGAAAAATGCGTTGTGTTTCTACCCTCGTGTTGCTTTGGCAGACCCGGACCAATTTCATCCGCTGATCGTGCCTTCGATAGATCGATGCGCTTCATGATTTCCATGGCGTAAGACTTGGAGGTCAATCCCGTTACGGGTACCTTCCAATAATCAGGGTCGCCAAGATACCAACTGCGGTCCGCATAGGCGAATTTCATCGCCTCAGTCATCACATGGATCGACGCCGCACTGTTGTGACCCATATCGGCAATATCGAATCCCTCCAATACATTCAGCATTTGGATTAGATGCACGCCACCTGAGCTCGGTGGCGGCATGGAGACAATCTCACGTCCCCTATAGGTCCCTCGCACTGGTTCCCGCATGATCGCCCAATAGCCCGCCAGGTCCGCCCTCGTGATCAGTCCTCCATTCGCAGCCATCTCTTCGACCAAACGATCTGCAATCTCACCGCTGTAAAATGCCGACGGGCCGTTCTCCGCGATCTGCTCCAAGGACCAAGCTAAATCCCTTTGCGGCCAAACCTCGCCGATATCATATGTCGACCCATCCGGCTTAAAGAAAATCTCACGGCTTGCCGGCCAACGTGCCAACTTCTTCTTGCGCCGCGACGTTAAACTTTCGGCGAGGCCCCGTGTCACCACGATACCTTCGCTCGCTAATTTCAGCGCCGGCTGAATAACCTCCGCCAACGACATTGTCCCAAACCTCTCGAGCGCCATCGCAAATCCCGCAACAGTACCCGGCACGCCGACAGAGAGATGACTACCTACCGCTTTGGTCCGATCATATTCGCCCGCTGCATCCAAGAACATACCGCGGGTGGCAGCCGCCGGAGCCACCTCACGATAGTCGATCGCATGGCTTTTCCCGGTGGCAGCCTCATGCACCATCATGAAACCACCACCACCTAAATTCCCTGCACGTGGCAGGGTCACCGACAATGCGAAACCGACAGCGACAGCAGCGTCGATAGCATTACCACCACGTTGCAAAATCTCGACTCCAATCCGCGTCGCAACAGCTTCTTGCGCCGACACCATGCCCTGCTCGGCTAGAACAGGTTGGAAGATCGAGCCTTTAGGTTTTATCTCGGCGGATAACGACGGCGTCGCCACCACAGCGACCGCAAATGCAATGCAGCCCGCGAACAGGCCGCAGCTTTGAAGGAATATGGTAAACATTTGTTTCATTGCGGCTTCCCGTAGCAAGGCGGCCGCTGCAAATCAAATCAAAGCCGTGGCTATTCCCGCGACACGTTGGCGCTACGGGGCGGAATACCGGTTTCCTCAAAACAAACTTCGGCAAGTTTCGCCACACCTTCGCGGATTTCCTCCACGGACGGATTGGCGAAACATATCCGCAGGTGGTTCTTTGCGGCATCCGGATCGACTGACCATTGGGGCCCGGGATTAAAGGCGATTCCAGCCTTCAACGCCTCTTCCGATAGCTTTAATGTGTCGACTTTCTCGGGTAATTTGATCCAAAGATATATGCCCCCCGGTGGCACATCGAACTCAACCGTAGTGCCAAAATTCGCTTCCAAAGATTCGATCAAAGCATCTCGCTTCACCTTCAAACGCACATTCAAGGCCGCTACGTGTTCTTCGTAATGGTTTTGCATATATTCGGCGACAACCATTTGCTCCAACGCGCCGGTGCCGCCTCCCTTGCAATCGATCATCTGAGCGAGCACAGACCATGGCGCTACCACGTATCCGAGGCGCAAGGCAGGCGCCAAATATTTGGAAAACGATCCCACATGAATGACATGGTCGGACCCCTCCATCGCGAGCATGGAATCAGGCCACTCCTCATCCCACAGCAAATCCGCATAACATTCGTCTTCGACTATGGGGACACTGCGGTCTCGGGTAATGGACAGCAAAGCTTTGCGCCTTTCCACGCTCAAGATCGAAGATGTCGGGTTATGTACTGTCGGAATCGTATAGATGAATTTCGGGACAATTCCTTTCGCCGCCAAATCGTCGAGCTGAGTTTCCAAAGCATCTATATCGAGATCACCATCGTCGAGTCATGCGCCCAATATATTAATACCGCGCGCGCGCAGCCGGTTCATGGCACCTTGATAGGTGAACTCCTCCATGATCACCGTGTCGCCGGGCCCACACAGAATCTCGTTGATCAGTTCGAGCCCCTGCCCCGAACCGGATGTGACCAGGACGTCGTCCGGCGTTGTCGACATCCCCCTATACTTGGCCAGTTTACCGGCCAAGAACTCCCGCATTTCAATATCGCCAAGCGGACCACAGTCCTGGTTATAAGTCGCAATCGTCTGACCTCGGCGGCGCAGCACGCGCGCGGTCGCTTCGATCAATCCTTCGACCGGGATGCTCTCCGGGTCATTGTGTCCGCCGATGAAGTTATATTTCGGAAACGCCGTCCATTTGGGTTGCGTTGCCGGTAGACCCTTTGCGAATCGAGTTTCAAAATCAAAGGCATCGTTCATTTGTATTCTCCTGCTCCGCGTGCAACTTAAGGCTAATAAAAAAATTAGTCCTTAAACCCACAAAAAAGCATTTTTTTCCATTGCCCGCTCAAGTGTCAAATCCCAAATCCAATTTGGGAAACATCAACACTAACTTGAGCGGTTATGTCTCCCACGCGATCTCAATGCTGGTAAATTGGACATATCGCGATCTCTATTCGAGATTTGGCGATAGCGGACTTTATTCAAGGTGGTTATTTCGCGACTGCAGGAAAATGACTAATCCAGAATAGAATTCAGCATCTTAGAGTGCATGACTTCTCCCGTGTCACTAATCTTTCTTCGATTGTGATCACCTTAGGGTAAACCCCTCTACAGCATCGGGTAACTCCACATTTGCCCGCGCCGGTAACTACCATAATATTTCTATGTTAGATCATTTTGCGACTGACCTCTTCAGCAAAATACTCGCGAACTAAAGAAATGTGGCTAGTGGTCGACGAATGTTTATCGTTTTAAATCATGGACTTTCAGCATCTACCTTAGGAGTAGAACTTTGAACTCAAATATTCACCACCTTAATCCATATCGAATCAAACCAGATATCTCAGCTCTTGACCTTGCCCCCAGGGATGCCTCCGATTTGAATTAAGGGTCTGTTTTCAATTGA
>JBMYRC010000009.1:0-64859 GCA_049601975.1 Alphaproteobacteria bacterium
GCCGCGCAAGGCAATGAGCTCGACGTCGCGCCGCACGCGACCACTATCCCGCAATGACACCAGCAACCCCATCGAAATTGCCACCTTCAGGCACGCTGTCTAAATGCGAGCCGGCGGCGAAGATCGACAGTCCGGATTCCTCACCGGGCAGTTGGACAATAAAATTCCGGGCGGCGAAACGGTAAAATCAGGCGCTGACAAGCCTTCACTTTTGAATAAGGTGGCGGTGCGTGCCGCGTGAACAGAGGTTCCTTGCAGTGCATGGACGCGCGGTAGGCAGCATTGAAAAATTGTCCCATTCCCACGTTACACACGGTAGGACTCTGACCGGTGCGGTCTTCCGCGTAGCGCGAAGTGGCAAAACTGCCGTAGAGGCGATTAGTAAGGTCGTTGCTCTCCACAACCTTCTCAATCACCATGATGTAACCCAAAAGTGGCTTCATCGATTCCAGCTCAAGGGATCGATAACGGAGTAGGTCGTCTTCCCCTCTCAGGGCGTACCAAAGTCGGCAAGCATCATCCGGCCGAGCCTCCTCGATTTGAAGTGAACCCGAATTCCATATCAAGTTGAACTCAGCGGGACCACATTCTCTGATGAAAAGTTCAACCGCCTGCCAATCGTCATCGGCGATCAGCCGGGAGAGACGGTCGTCGTCTTCGCTCCAAACACTCATACAGGCGATAGTTCCTGTTCTACCAGCGCCGCCCAATAACTGGCGCCATAGAGCGCGGCCTCGTCGTTGAAGTCGTAATTCGGATTGTGCACGACACAACCGCCATCTTCGCCTTCGCCGTTACCGACACGGATATAACATCCGGGGCGTTCCTGCAGCATCCAAGCAAAATCCTCGGAGCCCATGGTCGGCGGATGATCGGTATTGACGTTTTCCGCGCCGACGACGATCGCGGCCGCGGCGGCGGCTTTTACGGTTTCCTCCGGCGTATTGACCAAGACAGGATAGCGCCGGTCATAGATGATTTCAGCCGTCAGACCATGCGCGCTGGCGACACCCTCGATGACCTGCCTCATGCGGGCTTCCACCGTATCCTGCACCGCGCGGCCGAGTGCACGACACGTGCCCTTTATGCTCACCGTCTCAGGAATAACGTTCATATTCGTGCCGGCGTGAAACTGGGTCACGCTGATCACCGCGGCCTCGACCGGATTGGTCGTACGCGAAACGATACGCTGCAACGCCGTGACGATCTCCGCCCCCGTTACGATGGGATCCGCGCCCTGATGGGGATGCGCGGCGTGCGATCCCTTGCCCTTTACGGTGATCTCGAACATGTCGGCGGAAGCCATCGACGGGCCGACCCGCATGCCGAACTTGCCAATGGGAAGGCCCGGTTGATTATGCATGCCGTACACTGCTTCCACCGGGAACAGCTCAAACAATCCGTCCTCGCACATCACGCGTCCACCCGCTTCATTCTCTTCCGCAGGCTGAAAAATGAACTGGACAGTGCCGTTGAATCGCCGAGTCTCGGACAGATATTTTGCGGCCCCGAGCAACATTGTCGTGTGCCCATCATGCCCGCAGGCGTGCATCTTACCGGCATGAATCGAGACATGATCGAAAGTGTTTTCTTCGTGGATATCGAGCGCGTCCAAATCGGCCCGCAAACCAATGGCGCGGTTCGAATTCCCGACCGTTAGCGTCCCGACCACGCCGGTCGTGGCAAGCCCGCGATGGACGTCTAAGCCAAACGCCTCAAGCTTTTCCGCGACGATGTCAGAGGTCCTGGTTTCTTCGAAAGCGGTTTCTGGATGAGCGTGAATGTCACGCCGCCACGTCCGCATTTCCGCAGCGAACGCTGCGATCTCTTCCTTCACCGCCATGAAACTTATCCCTTTCTCGGTTAGACTCGGAAGCGGGTCACCGCGCCCTCGTCCAAAATCAATCCATGTCCCGGCGCGTCGAGCGGCGCCATCATACCGCCTGACGGTTCCGGCATATTTTGCAGAATCTCCGTCGAGCGCGGCATGTATTCGACCATATCACCAGCCGGAACGGAAGCCAGCAAGTGCACATGAACTTCGGGGACGACGTGACCGCAGACCGGCACGTTATACGCCTCGCCAAGAGCCGCCATTTTCCGCCATGGCGTTATTCCGCCGACCCGGGCTAGATCGAGGATGATCACGTCGAGCGCTCGCGCCTCCAAACACTCGCGCGCCTGCGCCAATGTGTAATAGTGCTCGCCGCCGGTCACCGGCATATCGAACATATCGCGCAACTTCCCAAGCCCAATATAATCCTGATGGTTTATCGGATCCTCAAGCCAACCCGCCCCCGCTTCCTGCAAAGCGCGGCCAGCTTCGACCGCTTGGGTGTAACTCCAGCCTTCGGTCGCGTCGACCATGACTGTCACATCGGGACCGGCGGCGTCTTTCGCATGACGCACTCGTTCCGCCTGTTCCGCGGCGGGCGCCGTGTGACTCAATCGAAGCTTAACACCGCCATAACCCGCCTTGGCATATTCGCGAATGGACTTCTACAAATCGTCGACCGGCGCGCTGTACCACATGCAATCGCTCGCATAGGCCACGACTTCGTGACGAAAACCGCCGAGCATCCGGAAGATTGACTGGCCGAGGCTTTTGCCGAGAGCATCCCATAGCGCGATATCAAGCGGTGCCAGCGACCAATGTAGCAACCCACCCGGCCCGGTCCAGTTGGCCCGGCGCGCCAACGATTGCCAGGCTGCTTCCGTATCCCGGACATCCATGCCAACAAGATGCTCGGCCAGTTCAGCCGCACCGGACGCAATGGTTTGCATTAGATCGCCACGGGGCTGCACGATATATCCAACCCCTTCGACCCCATCGCTGGTGCGCACGCGCGCAAGCACATGCCAATTAGCATCGACCGGACGCCCCGCCGCCTGATAGGCGTTACTCACTGGAATTTTCAATACTTCGACGCTCGCAGATTCGATTCGCATCACCTGCTCCCCTATGCCATTTCTTATTTCAAGTGATGGTCGGTCGCGCTGATATCGCTTCACGACTTCTCTATATTGGCCAGTATCGAATTTGTGATGTGCAGGAGGAGACCGAAAGTTCTATGGGGGCATTATGAAACGTCTAATGATCAGCTGTGCCGCATTTATTTTCTTGGCCGGCGCGTTTTGGTTCGAAGCCTTGTTCGCACCTGATGCAGAGCCGTGGCCGAAATGGGAGAAACACGATCCGGCGTCGATTGCCCGGATCGACCATTCGGACTGGGATTTAATTTTGAAATCCTACGTCCGGCCAGGCCCCGACGGCGTGAATCGTTTCGCCTATAGCCGTCTTGCGGCGGAAGACGCCACGCAGTTACATCGCTATGTCGACCGGTTGGCTGCGATATCAATATCCCAATTCAGCCGCCGTGAGCAGCTCGCCTATTGGATCAATTTTTACAACGCCTTGACCATCCAAGTGGTCATCACCCACTACCCGATCGACAGCATTCGTGAGATCGACCTCGGCGGTGGTGGCTTCGGTGGTGGCCCGTGGGACAAGAAACTGGTCGCCGTCGAAGGTGAGGATCTGAGCCTTTACGATATCGAGCACCGCATCTTGCGGCCCATTTGGCAGGATCCCCGCATCCATTACGCAGTGAATTGCGCGTCGATCGGTTGCCCAAACTTGCGCCGCAGCGCTTATGAGGGTGGCACAGTCAATCGCGTCCTCGAGTCGGCGGCACGGAATTACGTCAATAACCCACGCGGTGTCTCGATCCAAAACGGTGATTTGGTTATCTCCAGCTTATACGTTTGGTTTCGTCCCGATTTCGGCGATTCCGATGCCGCAATCCTGGAACATCTTCGACGTTATGCTGGACCCACCCTGAAATCCTCGTTGGATGGCCAGGAGACATTTTCCGACCACCGTTACGATTGGGGTCTCAACGCGACGGATTTGAGCCCGGCCCGCTGACGAGTGGATTTGTAGAACCAGGCGAGCCAAGCCGATGAGACACCGAGATGAAACAGCAAGTGGATTACGACCCAACCCCAGACCATCGCCACCGGGTGGCGCCTTCTAAACCGGCGGAAAGACACCGAAGGGCGCGTCACGAAATTGTAAGTTCAATTCGCACGACTCAACGCCGCATAATGCAGCCTATGTAACCTATCGCTCCGATCCTTGTCATTCTAGCATCATTAGCGTCCGTCGCCTCGGCGAGAACGCCACTCAAGTTCGATGCGGATTTTCAGCCGGCGCTCGCTGCCCTCCCATCGATTGGCGTGGGCACCATCGCACCAAACGAAGGTAAGATCGTTGTCGTGACGTTTTTCGCCAGTTGGTGGCCGCCCTGACGTTGGGAATTTTAATCCTTGAAAGCGATTGGGAAGAAATACAGCGAAGCGGACGTATCCATCATCGCCGTCAACTGGTTCGAGGATTGGGGTAACCGTGACGGCGGTAAGCGCATGCAACGGTTTTTCAAAGGCACCGGCCCAGATTTTCATTGGTCGTTGGCAATAAGGATATCATCAACCGATTCGGCGGCGTTGACTGAATCCCGACACTCTTCGTCTTTGACCGGCAAGGTCGTTAGGCCTATTCCTTCATTCATTTCGAAGGGTCGAAGAAAATGCACGTCGGATCGGATGAACTCATCGGCGTGATTGATACACTTCGATAAAATGGGCGTGCTACATTGTCGGCAATGACCGATGACGACAATACAAGGACACCCGGCCGCGCTGCACAAATTGTGCGTGGGGTCTCACGCTTCCTTGTGGAGCGCGGCGAAAGTTGCCTCACTGAGTTCACCTTGAAGACGGGCCGCAGGGTCGATGTGATCGCTCTAGACCGGAAGGGCAGGATCGCGGTCGTCGAGGTCAAATCCTCGGTCGCCGATTTTCGCTCCGATCGGAAATGGTCTGAGTATCTTGAGTATTGCGATCTTTTTTTCTTCGCCGTCGACGCGGATTTCCCGCAGGAGATATTGCCGCCCGACTGCGGCATTATCTTGGCCGATGCCTATGGCGCTGCGATCATACGAGACTCTTCCCCAAATACCCTGAACGCGGCGCGGCGCAAAGCCGTCACGCTTCGCTTCGCGCGAACCAGCGCCGGCCGATTGCTTGGATATACCGATCCCAACTGGATTCGCGGATATCTCTAACGCTCAACGACCCGATTCGATACGCTGTAATTCTTCCCAGAATTCCTTGAAAACTTCGGTGCGGATTTGCGCCTCGGATTCGTGGCCTTGGACACGGTCCGGATGGTAGCGACGGGCAAAAGCGGACTTAGCCTGGCGGAACTTCTGATCCACCGCCTGATCGGCGACCAGTGCACCAGCAAGTCTGCTTTGCAGGCGAGAATTTCTTCACGATGGTAATCCAATGTGTTCTGCAACGCCTGTTCCGCGTCGTGCAGTGCGATTTCGGATTTGCGGAGCTTAACCGCCAGCTCGCTCTCGCGGCTGCGTTGGCATTTATACACCACATAGCCGCCGAGTATCAGTAGCAGAAGTATGATGAGCCCTGATAAGGTATAAGTCGGCATCGGGGCTCAACTCTCGAGGCGTTGAATTGTCGCGGTGGTGCTATGCCCGTCGAGCAATTCCGCCAACACAACCTCTCCTCCCCAGCTTTTCACGTCCTTGGCACCGACCACTTCGTCAACCGAATAGTCGGCGCCCTTAATCAAAACATCCGGCTTGAGAGCCCGTATCAACTCGAGCGGTGTGTCTTCAGCGAAAACGACCACCGCGTCCACATCGGCAAGCGACGCCAACACAGTCGCGCGGCTAGCTTCGTTTTGTACCGGACGGCCTTTGCCCTTCAAGCGCACTATCGATGCATCGCTGTTCAAACCCACGATCAAGCGATCGCATTTTCGCCGCGCCTGCGCGATCAGTGACACATGACCCGGATGCAACAGATCGAAGCATCCATTGGTGAACCCGACTCTGCGGCCCTGCCGGCGCCACGCCGCGACGCGTTCGTCAGCGACCGAGGCGGGTAAAACCTTCGCTTCCGCATCGGACCATTCCCCTTCATGCGTAGCGGAAAGGATTTCCGCCGGGCGGACGACCGCGGTCCCGACCTTGCTGACGACAACGCTCGCCGCAATGTTGGCGAATTGTGCCGCGTCAGAGAGCGTCGTCGCAATTGAGAGCGCTGCCGCGACCGCCGCCGCGACCGTATCACCCGCACCCGAGACGTCGAACACTTCGCGCGCTCGCGCCGGAAAATGATAAACGTCGTCACCATCGACGAGCGTCATTCCTTGCTCACTTCGTGTCGCCAATACCGCGTCCACGCCCGTGGCTGAAATCAGGTGCTTGCAGGCAGCCTCGACCGATGTATCGTCGGAGGTCAGCATATTCGTGGCCAGCGCCAATTCGTGGCGATTGGGGGTTACGACCCGCGCGCCCGAATATCGGCGATAGTCGTTGCCTTTCGGGTCGACAACCACAGGACAATTCGTGGCCCGCGCCGCATCAATCAATCGCCGCAGCAACGCATCACTCAAAACGCCTTTGCCGTAATCGGACAACAGGAGCGCACCCGCGTTCGGCATTTCCGCCTCTACTTGGGCGACGATACGGTCTCGGAAGTCGAGTGGAATCTCCTCAACCGTCTCCCGATCAGCCCGCATCATTTGTTGCCCCGATGCGACATAGCGCGTCTTGATCGAGGTCCGTCGTCCAGGGACACCATGGACTCCCGCATCCGATTGCGCCTCTTCGGCGATCAAACTCCGTATTTCGCCACCGGCATCGTCGTCACCGAGCACCGTCATTAAATGCGCCGTGCCGCCAAGCGCCACAAGATTACGCAACACATTGCCAGAAGCACCCAACATCGAGGTTTCCCTGCGCACCGTGAAGACAGGGATCGGCGCTTCCGGCGATATGCGATCCACCACCCCGTCGACAAAACGGTCGAGCATGGTGTCGCCGACGACGATCACATTCGCACCGCTCAAGCGTTCGACGATAGCAGAAATTGAAGCATTGCGCGTCATGTCAGTCGTCTCCAAAAAATACCTTGGGCTCAGGTCTGTAACACGTCGCGGGCTGTATCGGTAAATACCATCACCTTCAAACACCCACTCCACACAGCACCAGTATCGAGTTCAATCTGGTTCCCCCGAACCTCCGGCGAAGACACCGTGGAATGTCCATGCACGCCCGTATAACCCCAATCCTTCGTGGAATCGAAAAAGGGTTAGCGAATCCACATCATCTCTTCGTCAGTTTGCCGGTCCAACTGCAGACCCGGCCGCAGCCCCGCATGAACGAATAGATAGTCGCCCTTGATATAAAACATCCGCAATCCGTCAAAAAACGCGCGATGCGCCGGCGGTCGCCGGTCCGCAAATGCGTCACGTGGCCGCGTCGCCATCGTCTTCGATCCCATAACTGCGAAACGTCGCCCCCGCGCCATTGTATAGCAAGATCGTCGCGTTCTCAAACTTCTCACCCAAGCCAACGACCGAGACCTGCATTCCTCATTTAGCGTCAATCTGAATGTTAGCACTTTATTATCGCGTGAGTTCACCGAATTCGATACATCGCTACGAACCGGCGGACGCGGGACGATCGTGCTGGAGCTTCAGCTGATCGATATTTACAGCGACGTCGCGAATTATATGTTCGCCCGAGATTTCGTGCGCGAACGCGGATACCGTATTTGCGTCAACGGTGTCACCCATCAAAGCTTGCCCTTGATCGACCGCCAAGCGCTGGGGGCGGACTTGATAAAGTTGGCCTGGTTGCCGGAATTAGCGGACGGAGTCTTTGACGAAACTCGCGCCGCCTTGGCCAAACAGGTCGAGCGCGCCGGATCTTCCCGGGTTATTCTGGCGCGATGCGACGCACCGGCGGCCATCCGGCTCGGCCAATCGATGTGCGTGTCGATGTACCAAGGACGCTATCTCGACACCGTTCTGCAAAAACAAGCCCGCCGGCGCAACGAGCACTGTCCGTCACGGAATTTCCAAGCCATCGAAGACGCCGCTTAACAAGAGGAAGCGGAGGAGAAGGCCGAAGAGGCGAGCTAAATACCTTAGTTTCTCGGTGCGTGTTTGTTCAAGATACGCTGCAACGTTCTGCGGTGCATCTTAAGCCGCCGAGCGGTCTCGGAAACGTTCCGTCCACATTGCTCGAAGACGCGTTGGATATGCTCCCACCGCACCCGGTCCGCGGACATTGGGTCCTTGGGAGGTCCCGGCAACGGACGTTTCGTTTCCAACAACGACGCCGCAATATCATCCGCATTTGCCGGTTTCGGGAGATAGTCGACGGCTCCCGCCTTAATCGCGGCGACGGCTGTTGCGATATTTCCATAACCGGTCAGCATGACAATACGGCAATCCGGTTTCGCTTGTCGAAGAGCATGCACAATTTCAAAGCCGTTGCCATCGTCGAGGCGCAAATCGATGACCGCATAGGCGGGCGGGTTTTCAACTGCGAGCTCAATGCCGTCAGCTACATTTTCGGCGGCGGTGACGGTAAATCCACGTGATTCCATTGCTCGTACGAGTCGCGTTCTCAACGGCGCGTCGTCATCGACGATCAATAGGGTGCGCTCATTCGCCCGCGCGTTCAATTCATTCATCGCGGCACTCTATTCCTCTCACCAAGCCAAAAACTCTATTCACATCGAAGATCCTTCCAGCATAGTTCTTGGCCAAGAGATGGCAACCTCACCGCCGCCCTTGTTGGAAAACCCAAGAGACGCACCGGAACGTTCCAGCAAAGTTTGCGCGATGAATATGCCTAATCCCATATGATCGCCGCGCCCGGTCCGCGTCGAAATATACGGTTCACCTATCGCCGCCAATACGGATTGCGGAAAGCCGGGTCCGTCGTCGCGGATGGTGACATTAACGTTTCGCCCGTCCCAGTAAGTGGTCAAAGTTACGCGACTTCGCGCAAACTGTTCGGCATTCTGAATGAGGTTTCCAAGCCCTCGAAGAATTTCCGGTCTTGGATCAACTTGCGGCTCTTCTCCTCTGAGCTCATCGGCGATTTCGATCAGAGTTTCGATCGAACCGCCGGTCGCGTCGTCGACCGCCTCCTGCAGAAATACGGTGAACGGCAGTCGCTCGAAGGGCGCGCCACCTCTATCTTCCGGTTGGGCGGCAATATCCGCGAGGATCTCACGGCATCGTTCGGACTGACTCACCAAGAGACTAACGTCCTCCACGATCGGACTGTCGGCCGGGACCTCCCTCGACAACTCATGTGCAACAACCGCAATTGTCGCCAGTGGGCTGCCCAACTCATGCGCCGCGGCGGCAGCCAATCCGTCCAAGGCCGCCAATCTTTGTGCCCGCGCCAGCGCGGCCTGCGTCTCGGATAAAGCTTCGGACATACGCCGAGCTTCCTCCGCGACGGACCAGACATAGGTCGAAATGAATACGGTCGCGACGGCAAGTGCCGTCCAAATTCCCAGGATATAGGGAAGCGGAAGGCTCAACCGATCAGGCGACCAAGGCAGCGGTAGATGGAAATAGGCAAGCCCAGTGATTGCGAGCACCGCAACGCCGGTCAAGGTAATCGTGGCACGACGGGACAGAATTGTGGCGGAGACAATGACAGGGGCCAGGATCAAAATTCCGAAGGGATTGGCGAGCCCGCCTGTCAGATACAGTAAACAGGTGAGCTGGACCGCGTCGAAACCAAGAAGCGCCAACGCTTCGCCATCCGCAAGCCGTCCGCGCGTTGACCTCACCATGGTTATGACCAGGTTAGACACCGCCAGCACGGAAACTGCGATAATACACGGCAGAAGCGGGAGCGCATAATCAAGCCCGAAATGGACAATCAGCACCGTCGCAAGTTGGCCTGCCGCCGCGATCCACCGGATTAATAAAACGGTACGCAAGCGGACCGCTACCGCTGGTAAATTTTGTCCCGTCGAGGCGTCTTTCATTTTGATAGGCGACCATGGCCGGAGGCCTTTCGCAAGTCCCGGCGATAACATGAGAGACGCTTCGACACTTGCCCGGATGGTTGAGATGCCGCAATTAGATTGGCAAAGTAAGATAGGAGCGAAAATGAGCCGCGAAACCCGCTGGTGGTGGATTCGCCACGCACCGGTCACCAGTCATGCCGGCCGCATCTACGGACAACAGGACGTCGAAGCGGATTTCACCAACTCGGCGGCGGCGCTCGGCGGTCTCGCGGCCCTCTTGCCTGAAGAACCGGTCCTCATCACGAGCGATCTAAAACGTGCCGTCACGACCGCGGACGCCATTGCTGAGGCCAGCGGCGCATGGCGCCAGACGGAACGCGAGCCAGGGTTCCGCGAACAACATTTCGGTGATTGGCAGGGCTTGTCGTCGGAAGAGTTCGTTACGGTCCGAGACAAGCTGCCGCATTCCGGCTGGCTGGCGCCTGCCTTCGAACGCCCACCTAATGGAGAGAGCTTCTCCGATGTAGTCGGCCGCGTCGTGCCCACAATCATCCGTCATACATCGCAGCATGCCGGGAGGGATATTGTGGCGGTTGCTCATGGTGGCTCAATTCGAGCTGCACTCGCCTATGCTCTCGAGTTGGATCCGGAGACGGCGTTGTCTTTCTCTCTTGAAAACCTGTCGTTGACACGGTTAGACCATATTGAGACGGCAAATGATTCTGGTGTTTGGCGAATCGTCTGCGTCAATCGCGTATTTGCATAACGCCATCAACCTTCTCCGTAGAAAGCCTTGAACATGGGTTTATCAGCATTTCAAAGCATCGGGGGCATCGCGGTTTTGATTTTCCTTGCCGCTTTGCTGGGGTGGCTGCATTTCACCCGCCCCCGAACACAGAGTTTTGCACCAAAAAAACAATCACTCGGTTTCGGATACGAATGGACGGCGACACCGCTCACGAAGGCTAAGGCCGATTTGATTGCGCGTTTCCCGGAACTCGAATCCGTTATGCAGGACCGAGATGGCGACGGTATTCAATTGATCCGTTTCGGTCTGTTTAATATGACGGAGGAGATCATCGAACCGGGTCACATTATACGGCCTGTCGAAGTACATTTTTCCGATGATGCGCGTCTCTTGTCAGCGGTGTTTAGCGAAGCGCTAAAGACCGAGCCGCAGATCAATATTGCGCCCACAATCGAGGATAATCTCGCTCGCCTTCCCCAAGAACGCATGAATCCACGCTCGACACTCATTTACAATTTTATCTTGGCGGGTGGCACGGGCCCGGTGGACGTCACTGGCGAGACGATGGAACATGGGGCCATTAAGCGCGTTGGGTAATCGTTTTTTGAATACATTTCGTTAGTTCATTTGACCATAACACTATATATTGTAGACGAAGAACAAAGTTTAGATAAATCGCCAATGGAGGTTCTCCAATGACGTTTCTGCGCTGCTGTTTTCTCGCTTTGGCAATGGTCGCATTTGCGTCGGGACCGGGTCATGCCCTGACCGACCAGGAAGAAATGGTCCAGAAAGCCAAAATTACAGTACAAAAGTTACTGCAGAGCAAAGAAATCGGCGACAGGGTTAACGACATGCTGTCGAAAGCGAAAGGGGTGTTAATTTTCCCTAATTTATATAAAGGAGCGCTTTTTTTTGGGGCCGAGGGCGGTAGTGGCGTCTTATTGGCGAAAGGCAGCGAGGGTCGATGGAGCTACCCAGCGTTTTATTTTCTTGGATCCGGTAGCTTTGGCCTGCAGATTGGGGCACAGACCGCGGAAGTCATGCTACTGATCATGACAGAGCGGGGCTTGAATGCGGTCCTCAATCAGAAAGTCAAGATCGGCGCGGACGTAAACGCGGCGATCGGTCCATACGGCCGCGGCGCGAAAGCGGCAACCACAGTGAATTTAGGCGCTGATATTTTTACCTATTCCCTAAATCAAGGTGCCTTCGCGGGCTTTAGCGTTGAAGGCGCCGTCATTTATCCTCGTTCGGATTGGATAACCGAATACTACGGCAATAATGGTGCCGCTCCACGCACGGTCGTCATCGAAGGTAAGTTCTCAAATCCCCATTCGGACGCTTTGCGTGCAAGCCTTTTTCAAGCTCGATAGAAGACTCACCCCGCCAAGATGAGGCTGCCGGCCGCCAGCGCCGCTTGCAGGACGCAGGTATACCCGAACAGCATCATCGCCCGGCGGGCATCTCGATTGGTCAATCGGGGGCTTCCGTCCCCGAACCACGGCAAACGCCGACCTTCGGCGGAATGCGACCCCCCAATCTTTATGGATGGAGCTCCGGCAAACGCAGCCGCTGGCCAGCCATATACGGCATTGGAGAGCTAATTCGCCTTTGCATACATGGTACGCCAAGCCCGGATGGGCCGCGCCGTCGGCGCCAGTAGGCTCGCTGCAACAACCAAATGACCGGCAATCCATCCTGGAATGGCGCCGGAAAGAGCTTACAAGCGATATGCCATCCAACCGAATCCGGCCCGCGTTGCATCATCATACGCCAGACTTTGAGACAACGCGATGATTGCCGCGTAGAGCAACAAACCGGGCAGGCCCAGCGGCAAATACCAAACCACCGGTCCGAGAAGTCAGCGCCCAAGCTCGCCCGCAAGATGTTCAGTAAGTGCACGACAGATACCGTGTCCGTCCAGTAGGTCCGCATTGCCGCTATGAAAGGCGCTCGCCCGTTTACGGGCTTCCGACAATCCATCACGGGTCAATGCCCTGGCCGTGCGCGACGCGTCGCTATAGCTGCCGCGTTGGGAGACGAGCAACATGATCAACGCTAAATCAACCACCCAACCGCTCCGGAATGTTTCCGACCACACCGACAACCCCCAAACATTGCTAATCCACATGAGAACAAGGTCACGATAGCCCCTCTGACAATAAGCGCGCGCGGACCACGGCTACTCTTGTTCAAGCGTCGTCCAAAAAATCCGGCTACACGCTGGAAGGCGTTAAAGGGGCGCGGTATCAAGCGAAACAACCAGGAAAGCCAGCCAACAACCGCTTACAGGAAAAGCGCGATACATAAAAGCCCAGAGCGGTCCGGTGCAAAGGCTGCCAGTTCTGCATGATCGTACATATTCGCAGAATGAAGGCAAAATCCGGCACTGTTCAATTACCAAGGCATATTGAACTGACAGGCCGGTTCGCATTGGATAGCTTCTCCTCATGCCCGTATTCGATTCTTATCTGATGGTCGATTGGAGCGCCGCCAATACGCCGAAGCGCGGCGCCGACAGTATTTGGCTTGGTCTAACCGCGCGCCGGCGCAACGGCTACGTGTTATCTGTTTTGGAGAATCCGTCGACCCGGGCAGCGGCTACCGAAAGAATCATTCAACTCGCATCGAACGCGCTCAACCGCGGCCGACGCATGCTCATCGGCTTCGATTTTCCGTTTGGATTTCCCGCCGGCACAGCTCAGCGTCTCGGGTATCGCGGGCTTGCATGGCGGAACCTTTGGCAAACCTTGGAAGACGAAATCTCGGATCACGACGACAATCGCAATAACCGCTTTGATGTCGCGGAAAGCTTGAACGTCCGGCTAACGGATGAAGCCTTCCCGTTTTGGGGGCTGCCGAGGGAAGAGACCCGCAGCCATTTATTGCGACGTGGGCGGCGCCCGCATGGGTCGACCGATTTGCCTGAGCGGCGACTCTGCGACCGCTTGGTCCCATCGACACAGCCGGTCTGGAAACTTGCGGGGGCCGGGTCCGTAGGCGGCCAAACACTGACTGGTATCCCCCGGGTGTGGCAAATTCGAAAGGCGCCCCAATTGGCATTCAATTGCCATATCTGGCCGTTCGAGACGGGACTGCGGTTCGACCCCCGCCCTTCGGTCATACTTGCCGAGGTCTATCCTTCGCTAGTCGCCCCTCGATTTCTAAAGGGACGACCCAAGGACGCCGGACAAGTCGCCGCGATTGGGCGGCGCTACGCCGAATTGGATACCGAGGATACGCTGGAGTCGCTGTTTGAGGGAGACCCGGCACTCACTGCGGATATTCGCCAGGGCGTGGAGGCGGAAGAAGCGTGGATCCTCGGTGTTCGCGACCGGAACATTCTTTAATCTCTGAGACCCAGTTTCTCGAATAAACGCAAGACGCGTTTATCGCGGCTTTGCCGCGCCCAACCCAGCACGCTGCGGCCTGTATAGTCACGCAAGGTAAAATCCGGATTCTGCTGCAGCATCGATTCAACTTGTGTGAGGCGACCTTCTTTAGAGCCCAACATCAACGGCGTCATGCCTTGCCGATTCTGTACATTCGGGCTGGCGCCAGCATCGAGCAAAATTTGTGCGATTTCCGGTTGATCGTGAATGGCCGCCAACGCCAAAGCCGTATTCCCCTGATTGTCTTTCGTGTCGATGTTGTCTGTGGCCGCCACGATCGCATCCACGATATCAAGATCACCGGCCGCTGTTGCGATCATCAACGGGGTCTGGCCGATGCTATCGCGCACCTCGGTCGTGTCGCCGCGCGCAATATGTTCGCGCACCGCCAACAATTCTCCCGTACGAGCGGCAACGATGAATGGATGTTCGAATATCAAGCGTGAGCGTTGCGCAAAGACCGGATCAATGTTGATCCATCCGGCACAGATGAGACCCACGCTAAGAAGAAGCCAAGCCGATTTACGGCCGACAATGCTATTCATGACAACGCCCCTCCCCCAAGGATCGGTCATACGAGAGTTAATACTTCTGCGAGTGCTGAATTTTGACCGTATTCGGCATTGGGATGCAAGCACTAGACATGTATAGCGACTTTTTGTGGTCTATTGGGAACCCAAACGCTAGGCTCGGGCATGGGTTGGCTTTCCTTTCACGTGATTTCCTTGTTGTTCGCTGCGGCGGCATTTGGCGGCATGCTTCTGTTCATGCTGTGCTTTGCACCGGCCACATTCTCAGCCCTGGAACGACCGCAGGCGTCGCAGTTGATGAGCCATCTCTTTCCCCGCTATTACTATACCTTATCGATTATCTTGGTGCTGGCCGCCGGGTTTTTGGTACCGGGAGGAAGCTACGGATTGGAGATCGCGATATTTGTCGGCTGCGTAGGTGTCTTTCTCGCATTGCGGCACATCGTGTTACCCCGGATGGAGGTGCTGCGGGAGGCGGACCAGATCGCCTTCAATCGATTGCACCGGACAAGTGTCGTCATCAACTTAGCGCAGTTCGTGGCCGTCACCGTGGCGTTAGTTCGGCTCGCTCAATGAGCGATGTACCCTTTTGGCGTCGCAAGCGTCTTGAACAGATGACACGCGAGGAATGGGAATCTCTTTGCGACGGCTGCGGCAAATGTTGTCTGCACAAGCTTGAGGATGCGGATACAGGCGAAATTGCCATGACCGACGTTTCCTGCGGCTACCTCGATCTTCAGACCTGTCGCTGCTCCGACTACGCCAATCGGCAGTCGAATGTTTCAGATTGCGTGAAATTAACGCGAACGAATTTGCCGACATTAAGATGGCTACCGGGAACTTGCGCCTATCGTCTGATCTATCAAGGAAACGATTTGCCGGAATGGCATCATCTCGTTTGCGGGGATAAGGAAGCCGTTCATCGCGCGGAAGAATCCGTCCGTGGCAAGGCGATCTCGGAAGCTGAAGTGGAGGACTTAGAACGTCATGTCACGGATTGGCTTAACGAAGCCGGTGGTGAGTGGATTTTCGTACCGGAGAGCCAAAATAACGAGTGTTAAGAAATTTACTCCGTGTTAATAGATAGATAGCCGGTTTTTTTTAATTGTTCGATTTGATGATCATCGGTATGATAAGCAAACGCTTTACATTCGCAATTGAAGTCTCATATACAGCATTATGACCGACGCACGCCCATATACTTACGTTTTAGATCGGCTCAAAAACGCCGAACTTCGACCGACGCGGCAACGGCTGGCGCTCGCTAAACTGTTGCTGGAAGAGGGCGACCAACATGTCACGGCGGAGCAGCTTCATTGCGAAGCGGCTGATGCTGGAATCAAGGTTTCCCTCGCTACCGTCTATAATACGCTGCATCAATTCACTAAGGCAAAATTGCTGCGCGAAGTGGTCGTCGAATCAGGTCGCGCCTATTTCGACACGAACACTGACGCGCATTACCATATTTTCCACCAAGATACCGGTGAACTGTGCGATATCCCCGACGATGCTGTTTCGACCTTAGCGTTGCCGGATCTTCCCGCCGGTACCGAAATCGATCGTGTCGATGTGATAGTACGCGTGAAGACTAAAATGCAATAATTAATTAAATCCAATATTTTATAATACACTTTATAATCATTCTATTGTGTTGACTCTACCCTCTTCCTAGCCCATATAAGAATAGCGGGAGAATTTTCCCGCCATGTGCCCATTCGGCACGACAAACACGATGAGTGAGGAGAGAAATTATGGCGTCCCTAAAAGGCTCAAAAACCGAAGAGAATCTGAAAGCCGCTTTCGCCGGCGAGAGCCAGGCGAACCGCCGCTATCTGTATTTCGCCCAAAAGGCGGATGTCGAAGGTTACAACGATGTCGCCGCTGTTTTCCGGTCGACTGCGGAAGGCGAGACCGGCCACGCTCATGGCCATTTGGAGTATCTTGAAGAAACCGGCGATCCCGCCACGGGCGAGCCGATCGGCGGTACTTCCGACAATCTGAAAGCGTCGATCGCTGGCGAAACCCACGAATACACGGATATGTATCCGGGCATGGCGCGTTCGGCGCGCGACGAAGGTTTTGACGAAATCGCAGATTGGTTCGAAACCTTGGCAAAAGCCGAGAAGAGCCATGCGGGCCGCTTCCAGAAAGCTCTGGATACGCTGGACTCGTAAGAAGAAACGGGACGCGCCGATGGCGTAAGTCCCTTGGGCCGATCAGGAGCGCGCGGTGAAGAGGCCAAGCGCTCCTGGAAGCCACCGCCGCAAAACTGATGGAAGCCTGTGATGAGAGAAGGCAGTCTCGACGCGCCTCAACGGCACCCTCTGGCTTGGACCGAAGACGCTTTTTACGACGAGCGGCAACTCGACGAAGAGCTGCGCCGCATCTTTGATATCTGTCACGGTTGCCGGCGATGTTTTAATCTTTGCGATAGTTTTCCACGTCTCTTCGACCTGATTGACGATTCGGAATCAGGCGAACTGGATACTGTGGACAGCACGGAATTCAAACCCGTCGTCGACGCCTGCACACTCTGCGACATGTGCTACATGACGAAATGTCCCTATGTGCCACCACATGAGTTCAATCTCGACTTTCCGCATCTGATGCTGCGCTACCGCGCCGTCGAACAGCGCAAAGGCATGATCGGCACCATCGACCGCGAGCTAACCAAGACCGATAGAAACGGCCGTGTCGCAGGTAGAATGTCCGCTGTCGCCAATTGGGCGTCGGATACGGAAAACAGTTTTACCCGCCCGTTGATGGAATCCGTAGCGGGTATCGACCGCAACGCCGAATTGCCGAAATACCACGCTACGAGTTTCGAGGCGCGCGCGAAATCCGCACCTCCGACACGCAACACTGACGCTCCAGCATCTGATCGCAAGGCGGTGATTTATGCGACGTGTTTCGCCAATTACAACAGCCCCGAGATCGGCATTGCCGCACAAGGCGTTTTGGCGCGCAACGGCGTCGAGACCGAGGTCGTCTATCCCGGTTGCTGCGGCATGCCGCAACTGGAACAAGGCGATATCGCCGCTGTCGCCAAAAGTGCCAAACAGGTGGCGGGCGAGCTCCGCACTTGGATCGAGAAAGGCTATGACGTTATCGCCCTAGTGCCGAGCTGCGCCCTGATGATGAAATTCGAGTGGCCGCTGATCCTGCCGGAAGACGAGAGCGTGAAGACACTCTCCAACGCTACATTCGACATCACCGAATATATCGTCGATATCGCGAAAAAAGAAGGACTGGCCGAGGGACTATCCCCGCTAGACGGTGGGGTTGCAGTTCATTTTGCCTGTCATGCACGCGCCCAGAATATGGGTGCCAAAGCAGCAGAGATGATGCGACTCATCCCTGACGCCGATGTCTCGATCATCGAACGATGCTCCGGTCACGGCGGCTCTTGGGGCATTAAGAAGGAAAACTTCGAAACCGCGATCAAGGTTGGTAAAACGGCCGCGCGGCAGGCGCTTTCCAGCAATAAAAAGCATATCGTCTCGGAATGCCCCTTAGCAGGAATGCATCTAGGACAGGGCCTAGACCGATTGGCCGATGCCGAAACACCAGCCTATGAAATCGCCCCACACCCCATCGTCCTCTTCGGCCGCGCCTACGGCGTCGCCATTTAACGAGGAAGGAAAAGACAGATGTCCGTCAAAACAGAGCTTACCCGCGAAGACATCATGCCGATGGAAGAGTATGCAAAGATCCGCAAGGAACGACGCAGCACCATCGTCGCCGTAAAACGCAACCGCCGCATGGAAATTGGACCCGTCGCGGTCTGCCATTTCGAGAGTTACGACAGCATGTGGCAACAGGTCCACGAAATGTTGTTTATAGAACGCGGCGGCGAAGAGCAAATCGCCGACGAGTTGAATGCCTATAATCCTATGATCCCAAAAGGAAGCGAGCTTGTCTGCACCGTCATGTTCGAAATCGACGAGCCGATCCGCCGCAAGAACTTCCTCTCCAAACTCGGCGGCGTCGAGGAGACGATGACCATCGCGTTCGCGGGCGAAACCGTGACCGGAGTGCCAGAAGCGGATGTCGACCGAACGACGGCAGACGGCAAGGCATCGTCGGTGCAATTCCTGCATTTTCCATTTACGCCCCCACAAATCGAAGCTTTCCGAACGCCGGAGACTCAGATCATTGTCGGGTTTGAACATTCGGAATATGCGCATCTCGCGGTCATGCCCGAGTCCACGCGCTCCGCATTGGCAAAGGATTTCGCCTAATGCGCCTCTCTTGACCGGTTAGGGCCGAACCTCGTTCTTGCGCAAACCCCAGAATCCTTCACGCCGAATCCAGCCTTCGTATCCGTCGACCTCGACCCGGCACCAAGCGGGCGTGCATTTCCCTAATTCCGCCACCATGCCGCGCCCCAGACGCGCGACCGCCGGCGCTTCATCGCCTGAGCGCCGCCGCATAGTGACCGTCCGGCCGGTGACGATGATGCTGCGGCGGTTGGAAAGCATCGCGCGATGGACCCAACCCTCGGCGCCTTCCCAGTCACGAATTTTACGCCAGGTGTCATATTCCTGGACAATTTCTACCGGGATTAGTTTCTGCCGGAACTTCCACTTGATCGGGTAGCGGACCCCGGGCCCGACCCGCACATTCACTTCATCGGAGCGAAGAGAGACAAATCGACGTCGAGTTGCACTCTTCGGCCGAGCGCGCAATGGGTCTTCGGTTTGCGCGAGCTGTTGTACCGTAGACGGCCCAGCGTTCGCCGGATTGGGTACAAGGTTCGCGCAGCTTATCCCAAGCAAACAAACCAAAATTCCGCCAGCACTGGACAACGTGAGGGCACGCGGTGTAAATGCGGAAAAACTGGGATCGCCGGATGTGGGCATGAACGCAAAAAAACCTCTCGTCATCGTTACCCGCAAACTCCCCGACGTTATCGAAACGCGGTTGATGGAGCTTTTCGACACGCGCCTCAATTTAGAGGACACGCCGATGTCACAGGCCGAACTCGCGGCGGCGGCGGCAGAAGCAGATGTTTTAGTACCAACCGTCACCGACCGAATCGATGCCGGGATATTGTCTCAGGCGGGAGACAACCTCAAGCTCATCGCGTCCTTCGGCACCGGAATTGATCATATCGATTTCGCTGTCGCAAAAGCCAAAGGCATCGCCGTCACCAATACACCAGGAGTTTTAACCGAAGACACCGCCGATATGACCATGGCGCTTATTCTCGCCGTACCACGCCGATTGTCCGAAGGCGAGCGCTTGATACGCGCCGAGAAATGGGAAGGTTGGGGCCCGACCCTCATGCTCGGCTATCGCATCGGCGGCAAGCGTCTTGGCATTATTGGCATGGGGCGGATTGGCCAAGCGGTCGCGCACCGGGCGCGCGGGTTTGGTCTTTCAGTCCACTATCATAACCGGCGCCGGGTACATGAAGAGATCGAGACCGAACTCGAAGCAACATATTGGGAAAGCCTGGACCAGATGCTCGCCCATATGGACATCATCTCGATCAATTGTCCGCACACTCCGGCAACGTTTCATTTACTATCGCAACGCCGCCTCAAGCTCATGAAGCCGCATGCCTACATCGTCAACACGAGCCGGGGCGAAGTAATCGATGAAAACACGCTGGCCCGGATGTTGGCGAATGGCGAGATCGCGGGCGCTGGCCTCGACGTCTTCGAGAACGAACCCGCGGTCAACCCGAAACTATTGCAGCTGGAGAATGTCGTGCTGATTCCGCATATGGGCTCGGCAACCCTCGAAGGCCGGGTCGACATGGGTGAGAAAGTTATCGTGAATATCAAGACTTTCGCCGACGGCCATACACCGCCGGACCGTGTCATGGAGACGATGTTTTAGCTACTCAGCCGCCTCGGCGGAGCTCAGGCTTGTAATCATCGGATTTTCGCCGCACAGCGCACAGGCGGGATCGCGTTTCACCTTAAGACTACGCGTGTCCGAATTCATCGCATCATACAAAATCAGGCGACCAGACAGGCTCCGCCCCAGGCCCAACAGTTCCTTCAATGCTTCCGTCGCCTGCATGGTGCCAAGCACTCCCGCGATGGAGCCAAAAATACCGGCCTGCTCGCAACGGGGCACCAGGCCGAGGGCGGGCGGATGCGGGAAGATGCATCGATAACAGGGCCCGTCGCCTTCCTTGTACGCCTTAATGGTTGTGAGCTGTCCTTCGAATCGCAGCAAGGCGGCGGAAACCAGGGGTGTCTTCGTGAGAAAACAAGCGTCGTTGATCATATACCGGGTGTCAAAATTATCGCTGCCGTCCAACACCATATCGTACTCGCCGATAAGCTCGAGCGCGTTCTCTGGCACGATGCGGAATGGATGTTTGCGCACATCGATTTCCGGATTGATCGACTGCAGACGGTCGGCCGCGCTGTCCACTTTCAGCCGGTCGATATCCTCGGTCCCATGAACCACTTGGCGCTGCAGATTCGTGATATCCACGACATCATCGTCGACGACACCGAGCGTGCCGACCCCCGCCGCCGCCAGATACATCAATACCGGCGATCCCAGGCCGCCGGCGCCAACGACAAGGACCTTTGATTGCAGCAGTTTGATTTGTCCTTCCTCACCGACCTCTTCCAGGACAACGTGGCGCGCGTAGCGCATTAACTGGTCGTCGCTGATCTCTTCCATCACGGCCTCACGACTTGTCGAAAAGCGGCGTCGAAAGATACCGCTCCGCGAATGACGGTATGATCACCAACACACGCCGTCCACTCATTTCCGGTCGCTCGCAAAGCTCGACCGCAGCAGCCAGCGCCGCGCCCCCTGAAATCCCAACCGGTAGTCCTTCAACCGCCGCCGTCTGCCGCGCCAGTCGAAAGGCCGTCTCGTTGGCGATCGGGATGACCTCATCGATCAATCCCGTATCCAGAATTGATGGAATAAACCCAGCGCCAATCCCTTCGATCAAGTGTTGGCCGGGCCGCCCACCGGATAGGACCTGGCTATCTTCAGGCTCAACGGCGACGATCCGGATTTCCGGATTGCGCGCCTTAAGCAACGCGCCGCATCCCGTCAGAGTACCGCCAGTTCCAACACTGGTCACAAATGCATCGATCCGCCCACCGGTATCGCGCCAAATCTCTTCTGCCGTGGTCTGGCGGTGAATTTCGGGATTGGCCGGATTGTCGAATTGCTGCGGCATGATCGCATCCGGCAATTCTTTGACCATTTCCTCGGCCCGGTCGATGGCACCCCGCATACCACGCTCGGCGGGCGTCAATTCCAACTCCGCACCAAGAAACAGCAGCATACGCCGGCGCTCCATCGACATGGATTCGGGCATAGTCAGAACCAGGCGATAACCTTTTGCTGCCGCCACGAACGCCAGCGCAATTCCGGTATTCCCCGACGTCGGCTCGACCAACACGGTTTTATCTGTGATCCGGCCTTCACGCTCCAAGGCCTCGATCATGGCGAGCCCAATGCGGTCCTTGACCGAACCTAGTGGATTGAAGAATTCCAACTTTGCCAAAATCTCTGCGTTGATACCGACCTTCTCCGCCAGCCGCGAAAGGCGCACCAAAGGTGTGTTGCCGATGGTCTCTAGGATGCTACTGAAAATCCGCTCAACCCCGGGGTCCTCGCTATCGTGCAACGACGCCATACTCCCCCTTTCGATCAAATCGCAAAATCGACCTCGATGGGTTGATTGCCGCCTTCGACAGCCGAGTCGCGGGCACGGCGGCACAGGTCGTCGATACTAATCTTTTCCAGTTTTGCGATCGCTTCGTCCTGCAGTTCCTGCCAAATGGGGCATAACACCTCGCGGCCCAATTGCGAACTCACGGAGCTCTCAACGGGATTGCTGGTGTCCTCCATCGCCGCCACGATACGTGTGATCTGTCCCAAGGTGACGCGCCGACGCTCCCGCGCCAACCGATAACCGCCGCGCGGACCGCGCACCCCGCGCAAAACACCCTCGCGCACCAATTGCTGCAGTACTTGTTCCAAATAGCGGCGCGGAATATCCTGGCGTGTTGCGATATCTTTGCTTTGCACCGGCGTGTCGGCGGCGTGATAGGCTATATCGACCACAGCCTCGATAGCAAACATCAATTTCCTCGATATCCGTAGCATTTGAGCCTAGCCTCCGTCCGTGCCGGTCGAGCCGAATCCGCCAGCACCACGCTCGCTGTCGCTCAGACTGGAAACAGCACTCCAAGAAAGTTGCGAGACCGAGGCCACAACCATCTGCGCGATCCGCATGCCACGGTCGACCACGAATATTTCTTGGCCGAGGTTCACCAGGATCACACCAATCTCTCCGCGATAATCAGCATCGATTGTCCCCGGCGTGTTCAACAACGTGAGACCGTTCTTCAAAGCAAGTCCGGATCGGGGACGGATCTGGGCTTCAAATCCGGAGGGAAGCGCGATGGCAATTCCCGTCGGGATCATCGTGCGTTCGCCGGGTGCCAACGAGACCGGTTCGTCGACCGCGGCCAACAAATCCATTCCGGCGCTATCAGGCGTCGCATAGGCCGGCAACGGCAGATCGGCGCCGTGTGCCAATTGAACGATATCAACATCGACGTGGGTCATTCGGCACCTCCCATATGCGCGGCAATCCGTTGCGCTAGGCGTTCGGCCACTTCTTGTTTGGTCATGCGCGGCCAATCCTCGACACCGTCTTCGTGGACGAAATGAATAACATTCGAGTCACCACCGAAGGTTCCCGTTTCCGGCGACACGTCATTCGCCAAGATCCAGTCACAGCCCTTGCGTTGGCGTTTCTCAACCGCGTGTTCCAAGACCTTCTCGGTTTCCGCCGCGAAGCCGACGACGAGGCCGGGGCGCCGATTCTCCGCTTGCGAGAGCGTACGCAAGATATCCGGATTCTCGGTCAATTTGAGCGCGGGTGGCCCACCGCCGTCTTTCTTCAATTTCTCGGAAGCAGCAGTCGCAATTCGCCAATCGGAAACCGCAGCGGCGCAAACCGCAATCTCGGCAGGCAATGCAGCCTGGCAAGCAGCCAGCATATCGGCGGCAGATTCCACATGAACGACACTGACTCCGGAGGGGTCCGACAGTGCGACCGGGCCCGTAATCAAGGACGTTTCCGCGCCGAGTTCCGCAAGCGCCTCGGCAATCGCGTGGCCCTGCTTACCGGAGGAATGGTTCGACAGATAGCGCACCGGATCGATGGCTTCGCGTGTCGGCCCGCTTGTCACCAGGGCGCGGCGACCCGCAAGAGGGCGGGCGCCTGGGCCGACGAAATGATTTTCAATGGCCTCAACAATAGTCATCGGATCCGACATGCGCCCAAGCCCGTATTCACCACACGCCATGTTCCCCGCATCGGGCCCGATGCGAATCAGGCCGCGCGATTCCAATGTCGCGATGTTGGCTTGCGTGGCGGGATGCTCCCACATCCGGACGTTCATGGCCGGCGCGAACATAACCGGTTTGTCCGTGGCCAACAATACCGTCGTCGCCAGATCGTTCGCGAGCCCACCCGCCATCCGCGCCATGATATCCGCGCTTGCGGGCACCACAACCAATAAGTCGGATTCGCGTGACAGGCGGATGTGTCCCATCTCCGACTCGTCGGTCAGTGAGAAGATTTCCGTATAAACCTTGTCCTCGCTTAGGGCCGAGAGCGACAACGGCGTGACAAATTGCGCGCCACCCGCGGTCAGCACACAACGGACTGAAATGCCCCGCTCGCGCAAGCGGCGGATCAACTCCAGGGACTTGTATGCGGCAATCCCGCCCGAGACGATTAACAGAACGCGGTTTTCAGCGGTCATATAGAACATCCTTGTGGGACGACGCCTTTTACAGGCCGGAACTGTATTTAAGCTTTTGCTGTCGATTCGGCAAGAACCGCGCCCGCCAAATTCGACGTTAAGCCAGCTCGATCAAAAACAGCGCCGCGAGCCCCAGCGCCAGCACAATCGTGGCGATGCGCCAATATCGCCCAACCTTACTCTGCGCGTGAAATGCGGCAACGGTGTCCGGATGCAGGCGAATCCCCTCCGCCGTTACGATGTCAGACAGGGTTTTGAGCTTCGAGAGATACAGGGGCAATCGTTCGACCCGGCGCGTCATTTCGCTCACCACACCGCGCAGCCGTGCTTCAGGTCCCCGGTTCTCCATAACCCAGTCAATAATAAGAGGTTCCGCAAGCGTCCAAATATTCGAATCGGGATCGAGTTTTCGGCCGACCCCCTCCGCCACCAGCATGGTCTTCTGCAGCAACAGTAATTGCGGCTGTGTTTCCATCTCAAACGTCCGGGTGACTTGAAAGAGCTGCCCCAACAGACGGGCGATGGAAATTTCGTTCTGTGACTTACCGAGGATCGGCTCGGCGATAGCTCGGCAGGCCTGACTGAACGCGCCTAGGGATTTATCGCGTGGCACGTACCCAGCGGTGAAATGGACTTCAGCGACCTTCTCATAATCCCGTGACAGAAAGGCGATCAGCATATCGGCGAGGAAATGTCGCGTCTCGCGGTCGAGACGGCCCATAATGCCGAAATCGACAGGGCTCAATACTCCGTCTGCGCAAACGAACATATTGCCCGGATGCATGTCCGCATGAAAAAACCCGTCGCGGAAAACCTGATTGAAAAACACGCGGGCGGACTGCGCCAACACGTCGCTCGGCGATAAGCCAGCCTCCTCAATACGCGCAATTTCATCGATGGGAATACCATCGATTCGCTCCAAGGTCATCACACGGCGGGATGTCCGTTCCCAATCAACCGCTGGCACGCGGAACTCCGGATCGTCCAAAAAATTCTCCGCCAACTCTCCCGCCGCCGCCGCCTCCATTCGCAAATCCATCTCAAGGGCCACGGTTTCCTCGAAATTGCGCACTACTTCGACCGGCTTCAGGCGCCGTGCCTCGGGCAGGAATCTTTCTACAAGACGCGCGAACCACAAGAAGAAGGCGACATCGCGGGCGAAAGCGTCCTCGATCCCGGGCCGGAGAATTTTAACCGCGACCGCGATACCGTCATGCCGCTCGGCGAAATGGACCTGGGCAATGGAAGCCGCGGCCACCGGCTCGTGATCGAAGGATGCAAACAGTTCGTCTTCACTGCCGCCGAGTTCTTGTTCCAATGTCGCAATGGCGTCCTTGGATGGGAAAGGCGGCAAATCATCCTGCAGCGCCGAAAGGTCATCCGCCACATCGTCACCGATAAGGTCGCCCCGAACCGCCAAGGATTGCCCAAGCTTTATGAAAGTCGGCCCCAGACTCTGCAGGGCCGCCGCCAAGCGTTCCCCTGGGCGCATTGTATCGGAGCGCCGTTCCAGGAGACGCAACAATCCCACCAGCCCCTTCGGAAGATCGAAAGCATCCAGCGGAAACAGCGCGCCGTGACGGGACAGCGTCCACACCAGACGGAAGAGCCGCAGGGTATGGGCAAAACTGGATTTCATTTACGGCCTCGCGCTGGGCTGGAACATCGACGGGCTAAATCCGCCAACCCAAGTGAATGGCAGCGATCCCGCGTAAGAGATTGCGATAGGAGACTTGCTCGAGCCCCACCGCCGTCATGCGCGCCGACAAATCCTCCTGTGACGGAAAGCGGCGAATGCTCTCAACCAGATACCGATAAGCCTCTTCGTCATTGGCGACGACGCGGCCCAACAGCGGCAATATATTGAAAGAGAACCGATCATAGAGTTCCGCCAAGATAGGACTCGCAACATGGCTGAACTCAAGACACATAAACCGGCCGCCGGGCCGCAGCACCCGACGTGCCTCCGACAAGGCGGTATCGATCTGGGTTACGTTGCGCAAACCGAAGGCAATCGTATAAGCGTCGACGGAGCCATCCGGCAGCGGGAGCGCTTCCGCGTCACCAACCGTCCACTCAATGCCATCCGAGCGATTGAGATCGATCGACCGGTCGCGGCCGACCTCGACCATGCTTTGATTGATATCACAGACGGTCACACGCCCGCCGCCTGCCTCGCGAAAACGAAGCGCGATGTCGCCCGTGCCACCGGCGACGTCGAGCAGATGCATGCCGGGGCGCGGGCGTAGTTGGTCGATAAAGCTCGCCTTCCAAAGCCGATGGATACCACCCGACATCAGGTCATTCATCAGGTCATAACGGTCGGCGACACTATCGAAGACGCCGCGCACCAATATCGACTTCTCGTCCGTTTCCACGTCGCGAAATCCAAAATGCGTCCGGGAGCCTTCACTGCCCGCGTTCTTCTCCGTGCCGGAGCCGATATTTTCCGTCCGTTCCATGGCCGCGACGATAGCCTAGAGCGCTTAGTTTTGCTAGAACGGCTGTATGCCGGAATTACCAGAAGTCGAAACCGTTTGCCGCGGCCTCAGGCCAAAGCTCGAAGGCCAGAAACTGGAGCGTGTGATCCAGCGGCGCGAGGATTTGCGTTTCCCGTTGCCGAATGATTTCGCCGCCCGCCTGACCGGCCGCACGGTCGAGCGGATCGAGCGGCGCGCTAAGTATATGCTACTGCATCTCGATGACGGTTGGACCCTTTTGGGACATCTCGGCATGTCGGGCCGGATGACAATGATCGAGGGCGAGCCGCCCATCGCCGGCAAGCACGATCATATCGAATTTCTGACCGGTGCAGGCACGACGGTCCGATACAATGATGCGCGGCGATTCGGCCTTATGGACCTGATTGAGACAGACCAGCTCGGGGCCCATCCAATGCTACGAGATTTAGGCCCGGAGCCGCTCTCGAACGCTTTCAACGATACGGCACTGAGCGAGGCACTGCAGGGACGGCGCTCGCCTATCAAAGCCGCTTTGCTTGACCAAAAAATCGTCGCGGGGCTCGGCAACATATATGTCTGCGAGGCGTTGTTCCGGGCAGCGATCTCACCGCGTCGCAGCGCACATACGATTCTCGGACGACGGGCCGAGAGATTGGTGCCGGCCATTCGCGATGTCTTGACCGCTGCCATTGCCGCCGGTGGATCTTCCTTGCGGGATTATGTGCAGGCGGACGGCGAGCTTGGATATTTCCAACATAATTGGCGGGCTTACGGCCGCGAGGGCGAGATCTGCGGGGAAGAGGGCTGCAGCGGCGTTATTTCTCGCATCGTGCAATCAGGACGGTCGACTTTTTATTGCGGAAAACACCAGAGATGATCAAAGTGCGGCCATCATGCCTCACCTTCTCATAAGCCTGCTCTTCGCCGGATTGCTGGTGGCCCATGCCGTGGCCCCGGCGACCGCACAGGATTTCGTGCCGGGGTTCGAGGATATACCGGTCATGAGCGGCCTGCAGGTCGTACCAGGGTCGGGTCATGTCTTCGATTCGCCGGCCGGACGTCTGGTCGAAAGCCATACCCGCGGCACCACCGCCCGCAGCAAGGTAGAGGCGTTTTACGCCGAGACACTCCTCGCATTGGGATGGCAGCGAGTTTCGGTGGGAAAGTACCGCCGCGAGAATGAATTTTTAACGGTTACGACATCGGGAAAAGACGGAGACCTGACGGTCACATTTCGGCTCTCACCGAGTCGCCCATAGCATTACACGAGACTTAAACGAGGAGAGCCTTTTCATGGCCTATGAACATATTCTAGTCGAAACCCGCGGCTCCGTCGGGTTGATCACTCTGAAGCGCCCCAAAGCGATGAATGCATTGTGCGCCGATCTGGCGCGCGAAATCGCAGAGGCCGTCGATGCCTATGAAGCGGATGACAATATCGGCGCGTTGGTGGTCACCGGTTCCGAGAAGGCGTTTTGCGCCGGCGCGGACATCAAGGAGATGTCCGATAAGAACTACATGGACGTTTATAAAGAAGATTTCATCACGGTGAATTGGGAGCGCCTTTCCCATTGTCGCAAGCCGGTAATTGCCGCCGTGGCCGGATATGCGCTTGGAGGTGGGTGCGAGTTCGCCATGATGTGTGACTTCATCCTCGCCGCAGATACAGCCAAGTTCGGACAGCCGGAGATTCTGATCGGCACCATCCCCGGCGCCGGCGGTACCCAGCGACTGACCCGGTTCATCGGCAAGGCGAAAGCCATGGAGATGGTCATTACCGGGCGTATGATGGACGCCGAGGAAGCGGAACGCGCGGGATTGGTTAGCCGGATTATCCCTGCGGCCGAACTCGTCGAAGAAGCGATCAAGACGGCGGAGAAAATTTCCAACCTGTCACGACCAGTCGTCATGCTGGCGAAAGAATCGGTGAACCGCGCATACGAGACCACCTTGGCCGAAGGCGTGCGGTTTGAGCGCCGATTGTTCCATTCGACCTTCGCAACCGAGGATCAGAAAGAGGGCATGGCCGCATTCGCGGAGAAACGTACGGCCGACTTTAAACACCGCTGATTTGGGCGGAAATTTTTAACACCGAGTCGCGGTGGGGCCGCAGTGATCTCGCATTCTGCTCGATTCCCTGGAAATCCCAGCGGTTCGGGCTTGACGGCAGGCCCGTACGGCTCTATACCCGCGCGGCTTGATACATATGACGAACGGAATTTGAAATGGCTAACAGCCGATCCGCGAAGAAAAGAATCCGCCAAACAGAAACCCGCAGCGAGCGCAATCGCGCGCGCCGTAGTCGCGTCCGCAGCTATCTGCGCAAGGTCGAGGAAGCCATCGCCAGCGGCGACAAGGCGTCTGCCGAGACCGCATACAAGGAAGCCATGCCGGAATTGCATCGTGGCACGCAAAAGGGCGCATTTCACCGCAATACGACCGGGCGTAAATTGTCCGGGCTCTCGCGACGCATCAACGCGATGTAAAAATCGCGGATGCATGAAGCATTCAGGCGGCCGCCGGAGGTTTTCGGGCGGCCGTTTTTTTGCGCATATTTGGCGACATACGCCGCCCTAACCGATTCGTCGAGAGTCAATAAATTTATTTGAACTGTTCCCCTTTCAGTCCCGTTGCGGGCTCGATTAACCCCCGTTACATTTTATTATGTAGTTATCGTCTGGGGGAAACGTCGCATCAACTTCTTCAAGAGTTGTTAGTGTAATTATAGCCGCAATACTGTTGATGATAATAAAAAGTGATATAAAATGAAGTAATGAACTTCATTAATATTTACTGGATATTCTAAAGAGTATTGAAATTTCTACTCGCGTCAGCACCCGGAGGGTACAGATGAAGTGGGAATGCGTTACCTCGAATTCGCTGCTCGCCGGGTTGGGAACCCGGAAACGAAGCGATCAGACACGTTGGGGGCTGGCCGCGATTTCGGACCGGTGTCGGAGCAATACCCGTCGCGCATTCGCGGACGGGAAATTATCGGGGTAACGATCCGGATGGACGAGAAATTCACAACTCAATGGGCGCGGATTCGGGGGAGACTACGGGCAGAGTACGGTGAGGCCGCCTATCGTAGCTGGCTGAAGCCCATGACCCTCATCGGTGTCGACGGCCGCCGTATCCGGATATCGGTGCCTACAATCTTCATGCGGGATTGGATTGAATCGCAATACGGCGAACGCTTGGCTAGTCTTTGGGCCATCGAGGGCCAAGCAATCGAAGGCGTTGATATCTTCGTGGCCGACGGCGGTGTGGCAATCGAGGCGCCCCTACCGGCGCCGAGTGCCGCCGCACTGCGTGAGACCAAGGCGCAAAACAACATTAGTGCGCCACTAGACCCTCGATTTACATTCGAGAATTTTATCGTCGGCAAACCAAACGAGTTGGCCTTCGCCGCCGCCCGGCGCGTAGCCGAGGCAGAGACGGCATCTTACAATCCGTTGTTTTTGTATGGGGGCGTTGGTCTCGGCAAAACGCACCTGATGCACGCCATTGCCTTACAACTGCGTAAAACGCGGCCGGAAAAACATGTCCTCTATTTATCGGCTGAAAAGTTCATGTATCAGTTTATTCGGGCGCTGCGGTTCCGAGATACAGTGGCATTCAAGGAACAGTTCCGGTCGGTAGATATTCTGATGATCGACGATGTGCAATTCATCGCCGGCAAAGACAGTACTCAGGAGGAATTCTTTCATACTTTCAATGCTCTGGTTGATCAGAACCGGCAGATTGTGATTTCCGCGGACAAATCGCCGAACGATTTGGAAGGCATGGAAGAACGCATGAAATCGCGACTCGGATGGGGGCTCGTCGCCGATATCCATCCAACAACCTACGAATTACGGTACGGCATTCTGCAGTCGAAGGCGGAAGATCTAGGGATCGAAATACCGCCGAAGATTTTGGAATTTCTCGCCCACAAAATTACCTCGAACGTGCGTGAGCTCGAAGGCGCGCTGAATCGCATCGTCGCCTATGCCAACTTGGTCGGCCGGACGATCACGCTGGAGACAACACAGGAAGTCCTGCACGATATCCTGCGGGCGAACGACCGCAAGGTGACCATCGAAGAGATTCAAAAACGTGTCGCCGAGCATTTTAACATTCGGCTTTCCGAAATGTATTCTTCACGCCGCGCTCGTGCCGTCGCCCGGCCCCGGCAAATCGCTATGTATCTTTCAAAGCAGCTCACCGCCCGCTCCCTTCCGGAAATCGGCCGGAAATTTGGCGGGCGCGATCACACTACCGTCATGCATGCGGTGCGCAAAATCGAAGAATTGAAGGCCACTGATAACGGCTTTGGCGAGGATGTTGAATTGCTCCGGCGCATGTTAGAGACCTGATCTGGCCGACGGCCGCGATTCGGTGATTCCACGCCCGAAGAAAAGATGAAAATTCTTCCTTAGACCCCCTAAATATGTCGCAGATTCCGGCGACTCATGCTATAAATTGTGCCTTACTGGGTATAATGGCCTGATTAGGCGCAAAGGTGTCCCGTTCGGGGCCGCGTTAGGGTCGAAACATCTGCGTTAACATTCCGAATGGCATAAAAGACAACCATGAAACTTACCATCGAACGCGCCGAGCTCTTTCGGTCTCTCGGTCACGTACAAAGTATTGTCGAACGCCGTAACACCATTCCGATTTTGTCCAATGTGCTGCTCAGCACCAATGAAGGCCGCCTCGGCCTGACCGCAACGGACATGGATATCGCCATCGTCGAATCCGTCGACGCCATTATCGAGACTCCGGGCTCGACGACCGCGCCGGCGCATACGCTATACGATATTGTGCGAAAACTACCGGACGGCGCGCAAATCGAGCTTGATACCGGTAATGGCGATGGACAAATGACGCTGCGAGCAGGTCGCTCGGAGTTTACATTGCAAACCCTGCCGACCGAGGACTTTCCGCAAACGGATGGCGGTGACTTGCCGCATCGGTTTGCTCTTCCAGCGGCGGAATTGCGTGGCCTTGTCGATCGCACGCGCTTCGCCATCTCGACGGAGGAGACGCGCTATTATCTGAACGGTATCTTCATGCACACGACCTCTTCGGAGGGCAACGACGTCATGCGGACTGTCGCGACCGACGGCCACCGACTCGCGCGTGTCGAAATGCCCGTGCCGCAAGGTGCGGCGGGAATGCCCGGTATCATCATTCCTCGTAAGACCGTGAACGAGTTGCGCAAACTAATTGACGAAATTACCGGCGATATCAATATCGCTCTCTCAGAGACTAGCGTCCGCTTTGCCTTCAACAACGCTGTGCTCACGTCGAAACTGATCGACGGCACATTCCCAGATTACGAACGGGTCATTCCGACCGGCAACGACAAAACCTTGAATGTGGATTGCCGCAGTTTTGCCGAAGCGGTCGACCGTGTCGCAACGATTTCCACCGAGAAATCGCGCGCTGTAAAACTCGCAGTAGCAAGGAATAACTTGGTGCTAACAGCATCCAGCCCAGATAACGGCACCGCGCGCGAGGAAATCTCCGTCGATTACGATGCCGCCGCCATCGAAATTGGGTTCAATGCCCGCTACCTACTCGACATAGCACAACAGATCGAAGGCGGTGAGGCCGAGTTTATCGTCGCCGACGCCGCGTCGCCAACGATCGTTCGTGATAGCGGGGACGATAGCGCGCTCTACGTCCTGATGCCGATGCGGGTCTAGGGGGAAACATTCTGGCCAACGCAACATCGCTGATAGCGCCCGCGGCGCTTTCACTTGCCGTAACCCGTTTGCGGTTGACGGATTTTCGCAACTACAAATCGCTGGCGCTGGACCTGGAGCCGGTCCCGGTGATCGCAACAGGCCGAAACGGCGCGGGTAAAACCAATTTACTCGAGGCGATTTCGTTCCTGTCCCCGGGCCGGGGTTTGCGACAGGCCCGGCTATCAGACATCGACATCAAACCGACAGGCCTATCTAACGCTACGGGCGGATGGGCGGTCGCGGCGACCGTCGAGACCATCCACGGCCCCATTGAAATTGGCACCGGGCGAATGGCGCAAGACGAAAAACGCGTGGTGCGTATCTCCGGCGCTCCGGCGAAGAGCCAATCGGTTCTGGCAGAATATGTGGGCGCAGTGTGGCTGACACCGCAGATGGACCGCATATTAGTTGACGGACCCTCCGGACGGCGACGGCTCTTGGATCGGTTGGCGTTCGGCTTCGACTCCGCACATGCAGGCCGGGTCAGCGCCTATGAAAGTGCAATGCGGCAACGAGGACGATTGCTACGGGAAGGGGCCGGCGACGATGTTTGGCTTGGCGTACTTGAAAGCACAATGGCGGAACGTGGCGTCGCCATTGCCGCCGCACGACGCGAGATCGCCGACAGACTCAATCGGGCATGTGCGATTGGAGAGGGGCCGTTTCCGCAGGCGCAACTGATGGTGGACGGCACCTTGGAAGCCTGGCTGGAGACACTGCCGGCATTGGATGTGGAAGAACGTATGCGACACGCACTTGCAGAAAGCCGCCGTGCAGAAGCGGAAAACGCGCGCGCTCCCGTCGGCCCGCATCGCTCGGATTTGCAAGTACGTCATGTGGAAAAGGACCAGCCCGCCGACCGCTGTTCGACAGGCGAGCAGAAAGCTTTGCTTATCGCCATTGTGCTTGCCGATGCGCGCCTGCGCGCCGCGGAGCGCGATGCTGCGCCGCTGTTACTATTGGACGAAGTGGCGGCACACCTTGATCGCGATCGCAGAGAAGCTTTGTTCGACGAAATTTATGGCCTGAACGCCCAAGTTTGGCTGACTGGTACTGATGTAACGACTTTCGATGGAATGCGGGATAGGGCGCAATTTCTGAATGTTCAGGATGGATGCGCCCGCCTGATATCGTAAGAGAAAATAGGAAAATATAATGAGCGAACAAATCGCCGACGATATTGCAGGCGGAGATTATGGAGCAGATTCGATCAAGGTCCTGCGGGGCCTTGATGCGGTTCGCAAGCGCCCCGGCATGTATATCGGCGACACCGATGACGGCACCGGCCTACACCACATGATATTCGAGGTTGTCGACAACGCGATCGACGAGGCCATGGGCGGCCATTGCGATCGGATCGATGTCGCCTTAAATGGCGACGGCTCGGTCACGGTAGGTGATAACGGACGCGGTATTCCAGTCGATATACATTCGGAAGAAGGCGTGTCTGCGGCCGAAGTGATCATGACCCAGCTACACGCTGGCGGTAAGTTCGACTCCAGTTCTTACAAGGTCTCCGGTGGATTACATGGCGTTGGCGTCTCAGTCGTCAACGCCTTGTCGGCGGAGCTTAACCTCACGATTAAGCGAGACGGTAAGATATATTCCATGCGGTTTAACCACGGCGATGCTACGGGACCGCTTGAGATTACCGGAGTGTCCAACGGCGAGACCGGCACCCAGGTGAATTTCACGCCATCGGTCGAAACCTTTACCAAGATCGAGTTCGACTACGCGATCTTGGAACATCGGCTGCGCGAGCTCGCCTTTCTCAACCCGGGCATTCAAATCGTCCTCACCGATGGCCGCAAGGCTGACGCGCCGATTGAGACCTTTCATTACGAAGGCGGCCTGCTGGAGTTTGCCCGCTACCTCGACCGCTCAAAGACACCAGTCTTCGATCCGCCGATCGTCATCATGGGTGAGAAGGAAGAACTCGTCGTCGAGATTGCCATGCAATGGAACGACAGCTTCCATGAGACGATGCTGTGCTTTACCAACAATATTCCACAGCGCGACGGTGGCACGCACCTCGCCGGATTCCGCGCCGCACTGACCCGCCAGATCAATAACTATGCGGCCGCAAGCGGAATCGCGAAACGTGAGAAGGTCGGCATTACCGGCGACGACGCGCGTGAAGGCCTGACCTGTATTCTGTCGATAAAGGTTCCCGATCCAAAATTCTCGAGCCAGACCAAAGAAAAACTGGTCTCGTCGGAAGTACGACCGGTGGTCGAGTCCGTCACCAACGAAAAACTAAGCCAGTGGTTCGAGGAACACCCGGCCGAAGCCCGCAGCATTGTCCATAAAGTTGTTGAAGCCGCGGCCGCGCGCGAGGCGGCGCGTAAGGCGCGCGAACTCACCCGGCGCAAGGGTGCCTTGGACATTGCCAATCTGCCGGGCAAGCTCGCGGATTGCCAAGAACGCAATCCGGAACTCTGCGAAATCTTCATCGTCGAGGGCGATTCGGCCGGCGGGTCGGCCAAACAGGCTCGGAATAGGCGCCACCAAGCGATCTTGCCATTGCGCGGGAAAATTTTGAATGTCGAACGTGCCCGCTTCGATAAGATGATCAGCTCCGTTGAAATCGGCACTTTGATCGCCGCCTTAGGAACCGGGATTGGGCGGGACGATTTTAATCCCGATAAGGTGCGCTACCACAAAATCATCATCATGACCGACGCCGATGTCGACGGCAGCCATATCCGCACCCTATTGCTGACTTTCTTTTATCGGCAAATGCCGGAATTGATCGAACGCGGGTTCCTCTATATCGCGCAACCGCCACTCTACCGGGTCCAGAAAGGTAAATCCGAAGTCTATCTCAAGGATGACCCCGCGATGGAAGAGTTCCTGATGCGCGAGGCGCTGGGCAACTGCTCCTTGATCATCGAAGGGGGCGAAGAGGTTGGCCGTGACGAACTGTCGCAAATCATGGAGCAGTCACGCCAAGCAAAATCGCTGCTAGAGCCGCTCACCCGCAAGGTCGGGAATGTCGAAGTGGTCGAACAAACTGCCATTGCCGGCGCCCTCAACCCAGACGTCCTGGATGATCCGGAACAAGCACAGCAAGCGGCGGAGTATGTCGCCAAACGTCTCGATGCGCTCGCCGACCCCCAGGAACGTGGCTGGGCAGGAACACCGCAAGAGGGCGGCGGATTGATGCTTTCACGCACGCTGCGTGGTGTCGCCCAGGTATTCATGATCGATCCCACGCTCGTCCGCAGCGCCGAAGGCCGCCGCCTGGATGCCATGACATCTTCGCTACAACGTTATTTTGTCCGCTACCCAAGCCTGCGGTCGAAAGAAGACGAGCACCGCATTTCCGGTCCCACTGCATTGGTGGATAAGGTCATGGCGCTCGGTAGGAAAGGCATCGGCGTTCAGCGCTATAAAGGTCTCGGTGAAATGAACCCGGAACAACTCTGGGAGACCACAATGGATGAGAACGCCCGAACCTTGCATCAAGTGAAAGTTGGTCATGCCGACGAAGCGGGTGAATTGTTTACAACATTAATGGGCGACCTGGTTGAGCCGCGCCGCGATTTCATCCAAACAAATGCGCTGAAAGTCGAACGACTGGATGTCTAAACCGGTGATGCCCTCGGCATTGTCTTCGCCGCCGAGCTACGATAAAGGTAGCCGTGTCAAAGTCTTCTGTGAGATGGCGGGAAGGAACCGATCGTGACGTTTGAACAAAAAAATAGCTACACTTTCGAAGAACTTCTCGAGTGTGGCCACGGTCACATGTTTGGCGGGGGAAACGCGCAATTGCCATTGCCGCCGTTTCTAATGATGGATCGTATCACCGACATTAAAGCCGATGGCGGGCCTCACGGTAAGGGCTCTATTACCGCCGAACTCGATATTAATCCGGAACTCTGGTTCTTTAAATGTCATTTCGAGAATGATCCCGTCATGCCGGGTTGTCTCGGTCTGGACGCCATGTGGCAAATGGTCGGATTTTTCCTGGGGTGGCTTGGCGGGCTCGGGCGCGGGCGAGCAATTAGCGTCGGCGAGGTCAAGTTTTCCGGTCAAGTTCTCGATACAGCGAAGAAACTAACTTATCAAATCAATATGAAACGGGTGATTATGCGTAAGCTGGTGATGGGGATTGCTGACGGCGTGATGAACGTCGACGGAGAGCCCATCTACGAGGCGAAAGATATTCGCGTCGGCCTGTTCACCCCCAGCGAACAATCCTGATGGAGCTGTCATGCGACGGGTAGTCGTCACTGGACTCGGTATCGTTTCCTGTATCGGAAACAACAAGTCAGAAGTCCTAGAATCATTAAAGGCTGGTACTTCCGGCATTGAAAATTGTGAAAAATACGCGGAACTTGGCTTTCGCAGCCATGTTCATGGCCGCGTCAAACTGAATGTCGAAGATTTCTTGGACCGCAAGGTCCGACGATTCCTTGGTGATGGCGCCGCGTATAACTTTATCGCGATGCAGCAAGCCATCGAAGATTCCGGCCTCGAAGAGTCAGACATCTCAAACGAGCGAACGGGTCTGATTATGGGCTCGGGCGGACCGTCGACCAAGAACCTGCTTTGGTCTTGGGATACGCTGCGCGAAAAATCCGCGAAACGCGTTGGCCCGTATATGGTGCCTCGCACGATGTCGAGCACCAACTCTGCGACGCTGGCGACACCATTCAAGATTAAGGGCGTGAACTATTCGATCACTTCGGCTTGCGCCACCAGCACCCATTGCATCGGCAACGCGGCAGAACTTATCCAATTCGGCAAGCAGGACATTATCTTTGCCGGTGGTGGCGAGGAATTGGATTGGACCATGACCTTGTTGTTTGACGCCATGCCGGCCCTGTCATCAAAATATAACGATACGCCGACAACTGCCAGTCGACCTTACGACGCCAACCGGGACGGCTTCGTCATCGCCGGGGGCGGCGGCACGGTGGTTCTTGAAGAATTGGAGCACGCCCTTGCGCGCAGCGCTAAAATTTATGGCGAAGTTGTCGGGTATGCTGCTACATCCGATGGCTATGATATGGTGCAGCCCTCTTCCGAAGGCGCTATGCGATGCATGCGTCTTGCCATCTCCGGCTTGAATGACCCTGTCACCTATATCAATACCCATGGCACCAGCACACCTGTTGGAGACATCAGCGAATTGAAAGCAATTCGTGAAGTTTTTGGCGACAATGTGCCGAAAATTAGTGCGACGAAATCTCTGACCGGGCACTCCCTTGGCGCGACCGGCGTCCACGAAGCCGTGTATTCGCTCCTAATGATGGAAAACCGGTTTATCGCCGGTTCAGCAAATATCGAGAATATGGACCCCGAAGCGGAAGCCTTCCCGATTGTCCAGGAGTGCGAAGAGGACGTGGATCTCGACATCGTCATGTCGAATAGTTTCGGTTTCGGTGGCACCAACGGCACATTAGTTTTCCGCCGTTATCAGTCCTAAAGCGACGGCAGCCAAACCCGTGTCCGACATCCCAACAGAAACCGAGGGTCCAAGCCTGAGCGCTAATCCCCTAATGTCCGGCAAACGTGGGCTTATCATGGGTGTCGCCAATGATCATTCGATTGCCTGGGGAATTGCTGAATTTCTGCATAGCCACGGCGCCGAACTGGCTTTCACCTATCAAGGCGAAGCACTTGGTCGGCGGGTTCAGCCATTGGCGGAATCGGTTGGCTCGAACATTGTCGTCCCGTGTGACGTCTCGGAGGCCGGGAGCCTCGACGCCGCTTTCGATGCTGTTGCCAAGGAATGGTCGGAAATTGATTTCGTCGTCCACGCGATCGCTTATTCCGATAAGGAAGAGTTGAAGGGAAGTTACATCGATACGTCGCGGGAGAATTTCCTGCACACGCTCGATGTCTCCTGCTATTCGTTCACTGCCGTGGCGCAACGCGCCACGCGGTTTATGGCACATGGCGGTAGCCTACTGACTCTTACCTATGACGGCTCACAGCGCGTCATGCCGAATTACAATGTGATGGGTGTAGCGAAAGCTGCACTTGAGGCGAGTGTGCGATATCTCGCCACCGATCTCGGCGGAAAAGGTATTCGCGTGAATGCGATTTCGGCAGGACCCATGCGTACTTTGGCGGGTTCCGCCATCGGCAGCGCGCGGTTCGTATTCAAATGGCAGGGTGAGAATTCGCCACTGCGCCGCAATGTGACCTTGGACGATATTGGCGGGGCCGGCGTGTATTTGCTCTCCGATCTCTCCGGCGCTGTTACCGGCGAAGTCCTATACGTGGATAACGGCTATAATGTCGTCGGCATGGCGGCGACACCGGCCTAAAGCGTTCCGTCACCTCACTCTTCCAATATAAACCTCAATGAAAAACGCGGCGGAACAAGTCCACCGCGTTTCTATATCCGGGATATCTTTCCGGCAATTTTAGTCTTCGTTGCGAGCACGGCCGCGGCGCGGCCGATCGCCACGCGGCGCTCGGGGCTCGACTTCAATTTCCTCACCAGTCTCCTGGTTGACCGACCGCATGGACAATTTAACCTTGCCGCGATCATCGAGACCGATAACTTTGACCTTTACCTCATCGCCAAGCGTGACGATATCGCCAACTTCACCAACGCGCTCTTGAGCCAGCTCGGAAATATGGACAAGACCATCTTTGCTGCCGAGGAAGTTCACAAAAGCGCCAAAGTCCATCAGCTTCACAACCTTACCGTTGTAAATCGTGCCGACTTCCGGCTCGGCAACAATGCCATTGATCCAATCGATCGCTCTCTGGCCGGCTTCTCCGTCGACAGCCGCAACCTTGATTGTGCCGTCGTCTTCAATGTCAACCTTGGCGCCGGTGACTTCGCAAATCTCGCGAATGACCTTACCGCCGGTTCCGATGACTTCACGGATCTTATCGCGCGGAATGGACATCGTTGTGATGCGGGGCGCGTTGTCGGACACGCTTTCACGTGCCGCGTTAATTGCCCGCTCCATCTCGCCAAGAATATGCAAACGTCCGTCCTTGGCTTGGCCAAGAGCGATTTGCATGATTTCCTCGGTAATCGAAGTGATCTTAATGTCCATCTGCAACGAGGTGACACCCTTCAAGGTACCAGCGACCTTGAAGTCCATATCACCAAGATGATCCTCATCGCCCAAGATATCGGAGAGAACGGCGAAATCATCTGCTTCCTTGATCAAACCCATGGCGATGCCGGCGACTGGATTGCCGAGCGGTACGCCTGCGTCCATCAAGGACATCGACGACCCACAAACCGTCGCCATCGAAGACGATCCGTTCGATTCCGTGACTTCCGAGACAACACGCATCGTGTAGGGAAATTCTTCCTTGGTTGGCAGCAACGGCCGAACAGCGCGCCACGCGAGCTTGCCATGGCCAATTTCACGACGACCCGGAGAACGCAAGAACGATGCTTCACCAACCGAGTAAGGCGGGAAGTTGTAGTGAAGCATGAAGGCTTCGCGATACTCACCTTCAAGCGCATCGATGATCTGTTCATCTTGTCCGGTGCCAAGCGTTGTAACCACAAGCGCTTGCGTCTCACCCCTGGTAAACAAGGCTGAGCCATGCGCGCGCGGCAATACGCCAACCTCGCAGTTGATTTGGCGTACCGTCTTGGTGTCGCGTCCATCGATCCGCTGGCCGGTCTTAATGATGCTGCCCCGGACGATGTCTTTTTCTACCTTCTTGAAGACGCCAGCGCCGATTTCCAAATCGAGCTCTTCTGCCTCGAGAGCCGTCATGACAGTCTTGCGCGCGGCGCTCAACGCCTCCACGCGATCCTGTTTGACGATGATTTGGTAGGCTGCGGTCACAGGCTCCGTTGCAAGTTCCTTCACCCGCGCGGCGACCGTATCATACTGCTCCGGTGCACTCGGCAGATCCCAGGGCTCCTTAGCACAGCTTTCGGCGAGTTCGATGATTGCGTCGATAACCGGTTGGCTTTGTTGATGCCCGAAGGTCACCGCTTTCAACATCGTCTCTTCGTCAAGCTCTTGAGCTTCCGATTCAACCATCATCACACCCGCACTCGTTCCGGCGACGATGAGATCGAGAGTCGATTCCTCCATTTGATCTTGGCGCGGATTAAGGACGAATTCCCCTTCAATGCGACCAACGCGGCAGCCTGCAATGGGGCCCATGAAAGGCACACCGGAAATTGTCAACGCCGCGGAAGAGCCGATCAACGCGACGATGTCCGGGTCGTTTTCCAGATCGTGCGCCAGAACAGTGCATATGACTTGGGTTTCGTTACGGAATCCGTCCGGGAACAACGGCCGGATCGGCCGATCGATCAAGCGCGAGGTTAACGTCTCCTTCTCCGAAGGGCGCCCTTCGCGCTTAAAGAAGCCACCCGGAATTTTACCAGCGGCAAATGTCTTTTCTTGATAGTTAACCGTCAAAGGAAAGAAATCTTGACCTGGACGGGCCGAACGGTTGGCCACAGCCGTGCACAATACCTGGGTCTCGCCATATGTCACGAGTACCGCGCCATCGGCCTGACGGGCAATTTTTCCCGTCTCAATGATCAGCGGGCGTCCGCCCCAGTTAATTTCCTTACGTGTAATATTAAACATCCATCATTCCTTCAGAATCGCCGTTGGATCACCGCTCCAACATTCAACGGCAGTTGGTGGCTGGGCCATCCCGGCGCACCTCGTTTATTCGTCTTTCGATCTTTTTCAGATCTCATTTCAAACGAAATATGCCCGGCGGAGCGGGCTGGTTGCGCCAAAACGCAACAATCTTGCATCGCTGTAGAGCGACGGTATTCGGCATTCACGTTTAGCGCCGAAGTCCCAACCGCTTGATTATCGCGTCATATCTGGGCGACTCTGTGCGCTTCAGATAATCGAGAAGCCGGCGCCGTTGCCCAACCATAATAAGAAGGCCACGTCGTGAATGGAAGTCCTTCTTGTGAATTTTCATGTGCTCGGTGAGATTAAGGATCCGTTCCGTGAGAATCGCTACTTGCACATCGGCCGAGCCCGTATCACCGGTGCTCGTGGCGAACTCTTTGATGAGTTCCTCTTTGCGTTCTGCCGTAATCGACATCGTCTACTCCATTCAATCTAAACATTTAAAACGCGAACCGGCCGGACTTCACCTGCACTATACTTCGTCAGTGCCACAGGCTTGCCGGACGTGGTCGCGAGAACCGTTTCTCCACCGTCGAATGCGGAAATGCGTTCGAGATCGAGCTTCCGTAATAGTGAGACCGCCTGTCCATTTCGCAGTCGGGCCGCTTCCTGCTCCGTCAGGGCCAACGCCGGGATGTCGTCCAGCGGGGTCTCAATGGGCAGCAACGCTCCGGATGCCGCTAGACTGTGCCCAATCGCCTCCAATTCGTCCAGTGAAATCGCATCCTCTTCCGCAAATCTGCCAACCGCGGTTCGACGCAATTCTGCGATATGACCGACCGTGCCGAGGCGAAGTGCTAGGTCTCGTGCCAGACTGCGCATATAGGCACCTTTTCCGCTGATAACGTTAAAGAACGCCTGGTCGGTGTCACGCATTTCCACCAACTCAAAGCGTTTTATCCAGATACGACGTGCTTCCAATTTCACGGTATCGCCACGCCGCGCCATATCATAGGCGCGTTCGCCATTGACCTTGATGGCAGAAAAGGCCGGCGGCACTTGTTCGATCTCACCAATAAATTCGATTAAACCCGCAGTGATTTCGGCTTCGCTAGGCCGAGCGTCGCTTCGGTCGGTGATCTCACCTTCGCAGTCGTCGGTCGTCGTCGCTTCACCCCATTTTAGGGTAAATTGATAGCTTTTCTCGGTATCGACAACATAGGGCAGCGTCTTTGTCGCTTCACCGAGCGCGATCGGTAACACACCACTTGCCAATGGATCGAGGGTGCCGGCATGACCGGCTTTATTCGCGTCGAAAATTCGACGTACGGCGCCGACCGCAGCAGTGGACGTCATTCCAAACGCCTTATCCAGAATGACCCAGCCGTCTACCTTTTGTCCCGATTTTCTACGCCTGCCCATTATCGGAGTCGTCGTCCACATAATTCCGGGGCGGTAGATCGCGCGCTACTTCGGGCAGCCGCAGCAACCCGTCGATCTTCGAGGCATAATCGAACCGGTCATCGAACAAAAAAGATAGTCGAGGCGTGAATTGGAGCCGAATGCGCCGCCCAACTTCCTTTTGTAGAAACGATGCGGCACGGCCCAAGGCTTTCAGGATTACCGGATCCTTATCACCACCAAGCGGAGTCAGAAATACCGTTGCCCGTTTTAGATCCGGGCTCGCCTGCACTTCTGTTAAAGTCAACACGCGACCGCTCAATTCAGGATCGCGCAAGGTTCCCCGCCCCAGAATGTCCGCCAAGGCGTGCCGCAACTCCTCACCAACCCGTAGTTGGCGAACACTCGGTTCTTTGTGTTTACTCATTTCCGTTTTCGCGCACCGCTACTGCGCCGCCATTACAAGGTTCGGGCGACTTCTTCGGATTCGAAACATTCGATGACATCGCCATTCTTGATGTCGTCGTAATTCTCGAACGCCATGCCGCATTCGTAGCCCTGCTGTACCTCGCGGACATCGTCCTTGAAGCGGCGCAGAGATTTCAAACTGCCCTCAAAAATAACCACGTCATCGCGCAACAATCGTACTTTATTGCCACGCTTGAACATGCCTTCGGTGACCATGCAACCGGCGGCCTTACCCGCACGCGTGACACTGAATACATCGCGTACTTCCGCATAACCAATTTGACGTTCGCGAATTTCTGGTGCCAGCAAGCCTTCCATCAACTGCTTCATATCGTCGAGCACGTTGTAGATAATCGAATAATACCGGATATCGACGTGCTCTTGCTGCGCTTGGAGGCGAGCTTGAGGATTGGCGCGCACATTGAAGCCGATGACGAGACCAGCGACCGATTTCGCAAGAATGATATCGGATTCGGTGATGCCACCGACAGCGCTGTGCATGACCCGGACTTTCACTTCGTCCGTAGACATATTTTCTAGAGAGCCGATAATCGCTTCGATAGAGCCCTGGACGTCGCCGCGAATGATGATCGGCAATTCCAGGGCTTCTCCCGCCTGGATTTGATCGAACATCTGCTCGAGTGTTCCACGAGCACCGACCGCAAGTGATTTCTGGCGTTCGGCCCGTTGCCGGTATTCCGTGATTTCACGCGCCCGGGCTTCGTCTTCGACCGCAACGAACTCATCACCAGCCGCTGGTGCACCTTGAAGGCCCAAGACCTCGACCGGCTCTGAAGGTCCCGCCACCTTAATTGGCTTTCCTCGATCGTCGATCAGAGCCCTCGCACGGCCCCACTCGTTTCCGGCGATGAAGACATCGCCTTGTTTCAGGGTACCTCGCTGGATCAAGACGGTCGCGACAACACCGCGACCCTTCTCCAACTTCGCTTCGATGACCGCACCTTGCGCTAAGCGATTGGCATTGCTCTTTAGTTCGAGAATTTCCGCCTGCAGCAGAATAGCTTCCTCGAGCTTATCTAGGTTTGTCCGCTTAATGGCGGAGACTTCAACATCCTGAACATCGCCGCCCATGCTCTCAACAACGATTTCTTGACTCAGTAAATCATTGCGCACCTTATCCGCACTCGCATCGGGACGATCGATCTTATTGATCGCGATAATGATCGGCACTCCAGCCGCTTTGGCGTGGTTGAGCGCTTCAATCGTTTGTGGCTGCACGCCATCATCGGCCGCGACGACCAAAACAACGATATCCGTGACCTGAGAACCGCGCGCGCGCATGGCAGTGAAGGCGGCATGACCGGGCGTGTCGATAAAGGTGATCTTCTGTCCAGCCGACAATACTACCTGGTAGGCACCGATATGCTGTGTGATGCCACCGGCTTCGCCAGCCGCCACATCGCTCGACCGTAATGCGTCTAGCAAGGAAGTCTTGCCGTGATCGACATGCCCCATGACCGCAACCACAGGTGCACGCGATGTGAGATCTTCTTCGCGGTCTTCCTCACCGTCCATACCGATTTCAACATCTGCCTCGGAGACCAGTTTCGCCTTATGGCCGAAATCGGCGACGATTAATTCAGCCGTTTCGGCTTCAAGCACATGGTTTACGTTCGCCATTATATCCAGGCGCATCAATGCTTTGACGACATCAATCCCTCGCACGGCCATTCGGTTGGCAAGGTCGGCGACGGAAATCGTTTCCGGAATTACTACTTCGCGCACAACTTTCCGCACCCCGCCACTCGCGCGCTCTTCTTTTACACGCTGGCGCTCACGTTCGCGCGCCCGTTTCACTGCAGCCAGGCTCCGTACACGATCTTCCTCGGATCCGTCCGCCGCATCCAAAGCCTGTGTAATGGTCAGCTTGCGATCCCGCCTTTTTGGCTCATTTCGGGATCTTGGCGTCGGCCGGTCCGCATCAGGCTTGCTTGGGCGTCGAGCTGCCGGACTTGCCGGTTTAACTTCGGTCCGTGCCGTTTCCGCGCGTTTTGGCCGCGCCGACATTTCGACCGGTGGTGGCACGATATTTATCTCGACCGGTGTCGGTTCGGAGGCTGCCTCCTGACTGGCTTCCTCTTCGGCCTTTTTGCGAGCTTCCTCCTCAGCCAAACGCTTTGCTTCTTCAGCCGCTGCTTCTTGCTGTTTCTGGTCTTCGGCTTCGGCTATTTGGCGCTGCTCTTCGTCTTGGACCGCGCCACGCAGTGCACGCATCCGCGCCGCACGCTCCTCTTCGGTAAGATTGCCAAGATCCGAAGAGCTCAATTGTTGCTTTTCAGTGGGCGCCGCCACAGGCGCCGGCATATCTGTGACAGCACGCATGTTGCCGCCAGCACTGCGTTCGAAGGTACGTTTCTTCTTCACCTCGACGGTCACAGCCTTTGTGCGTCCGTGGCTGAAGCTTTGTCGGACTTGTCCTGTCTCGACTGTCTTCTTCAACTCCAGTCGTCCCGGCCGGCGAAGCGTCAGTTTACCGTCTTGTTCGTTATTCTGCGTCATTCGTTACCCCATTCACCGCCAGCGGTCCGAAAACCGTTTAATCGCCGCGCCTCGGTGCGCAGCTTATCCGCAAGACCGCCATGTGCCAGCACAACATGTACTGCCCGATCTCGCCCAAACGCTCGGCCGAGTTCTTCTGCCCGGAGAACTCTTACCACCGGACTGCCTTTCGACAACGCTTTAAATTTATCACGCGCGTTCTGCGCGCAGTCCTCGGCCTGCACCAAAACGTCACCGGTACCGTCCGTTATCCATGCCTTGGTCTTTTCAAATCCGGCCACCGCCTCTCCCGCGCGGCGCGCCAATGCAATCAGATCGATACATCGTTTTGCCAACAATAACTCGACTTGATCGGATAAATCGGATGTTACCGCAACTTGCCGGCGCGCTGCGCGGGCAAACCGGTTGTTTTTTAACGCCGCATCGACTTGCGGGCGGCTGGCGCCGACCCAAAATCCGCGCCCAGGCAGTTTGGAGAGAATATCGGGGACGACGTTATTCTCGGGCCCGACGACAAATCGGATACCCTCGTCGCGCGACAGATCGCCGCCCTTGACGATGCAGCGCCGACTACCGCCGGCCCGCGTACCCGATTCCTCAACATTTGTCGCCAAATCCAACATCTTTTTCGTCTATCGCCCTCATACCGGAGCAGCTTCGGACTCGATGTCCGAATAATCTTCCGATTCAATTTCTTGAGCCGCGGCCAATTCTTCCGCGGTAAACCAACCCGCCGCAATACGCGCCGACATGATAAGGTCATTGGCCAAATTAAGATCAAGGCCAAATTCGCGCAAATAACCTTCTTCCGAATCAGTCAACTCATCGCCGGCCAAATCCGCAAATTCTTCAAGCGTTTTGATCTCGCGCTTGCCTAGCGCCACCAACATCGCATCATTCAGACCTTCGATGGCCGCCAATTCATCCTCGACACCCAGCTCCCGGCGTTGCTCCGCGAGGCGGGCCGTCTCCGCTTCAAGAAATTCGCGCGCCCGGCTCTGTAGCTCCTGGGCAATTTCCTCTTCGAATCCTTCGATTGAGGCCATGTCCTCAAGCGGCACAAAGGCCACTTCCTCAACACTTGAAAACCCTTCGGTGACCAATAGATGCGCCAGCACATCGTCGACATCCAATGCGGTCACGAAACGTTCGCTCAGATCACGCCGTTCTTGCTGGCGACGGTCGCTTTCTTCTTCCTCGGTTAGGATATCGATTTCCCAACCAGTCAACATCGATGCGAGCCGCACATTTTGTCCGCGCCGACCGATGGCCAGGCTGAGTTGTTCGTCCGGCACCACGACCTCGATCTTGCCGGCGTCTTCGTCGAGCACGACCTTCGCAACTTCCGCCGGCGCCAAAGCGTTGACGACAAATGTCGCCGTGTCCAACGACCACGGGATAATATCGATCTTCTCGCCCTGCAATTCAGCAACAACCGCTTGCACGCGACTACCGCGCATACCAACGCAGGCGCCAACGGGATCAATACTGGAGTCATGCGATAGGACCGCGATCTTCGCACGACTACCCGGATCGCGCGCCACCGCCTTGATGTCGATTATGCCGTCATAAATCTCCGGCACTTCTTGGCCAAACAGCTTGGTCATGAAATTCGGATGCGCACGAGACAAGAAAATCTGCGGACCACGCATTTCGCGGCGTACGTCGTAGATATAGGCGCGCACGCGGTCGCCACGGCGAAAACTCTCGCGCGGCAATAATTCCTCACGGCGCAGCACCGCTTCCGCTCGGCCCAGATCGACGGTCACGTTGCCGAATTCAATCCGCTTGACCAATCCGTTCACGACTTCGCCCGCGCGATCCTTGTACTCCTCAAACTGGCGTTCACGTTCGGCTTCCCGCACTTTATGCACGATGACCTGTTTCGCGGTCTGCGCGGCAATGCGGCCAAAGTCGATAGGGGGCAAAGGATCAATAATGAACTCACCCAAAACTGCGTCGTTTTTGCGGTGATGCGCTTCTGGCAAGGTAACCTGGGTAACCTCGTTTTCGATTTCCTCAACGACCTCGATATATCGCGCCAAGCTAATCTCGCCGGATTTCCGGTCGATGACCGCACGAATATCATGCTCTTGGCCATATTTCGATCGTCCGGCCTTTTGGATTGCCTGTTCCATCGCATCCAGCACGTGCTCGCGATCAATCGACTTTTCGCGCGCAACCGCATCCGCAACTTGTAGGAGTTCAGTCTTCTGAACGACGGCCGTATCCACCATATCCTTACGCTCGCCCTTGTTTGGCTGCCTCGACCGATCCGGCCGCCAGCAACTCATCGGTAAGTATCAGCTTAGCATTGTCGATATCATTAAACGGCAGTGCTTTCGCCCCATCTTCGGTCACGATCGTCACAACATCGTCGGCATAACCCGCCAAGACGCCGCGAAACCGCCTTTGTCCATCCTGCGCCGCGCGCAATTCGATCTTCGCTTCCAACCCGGAATACTTTTCGAAATCGCGCTGGCGTACCAGCGGCCGATCCAATCCGGGAGAACTTACTTCCAGCGTGTAGGCACCAGAAATTGGGTCTTCTACATCCAACACCGCCGATACGGCCCGGCTGATCGCAGCACAATCTTCAACCGTCATCGCCGTATCGTCGAGCCGTTCCACCATGATCTGCAGCGTCGGGCGCGTAGACCCGATCATTTTCACCTGAACCACGTCATAGCCGAGGTCGGTTAAAGTCGGTGCAATTAGCTTCTCAACAGCCAGCATTTACGACGTTCTCATCTCCACCAACTAAAAAGGGCGGGCCCATGGCCCACCCACTATTATCAGTACCGCGACACAATCACCGAACCGTATGGGATACATTTGACCTTTATGTAGTCGATTTGGATTCGGTATACAAGGAAATTCTAGTAATTCGAGCCGTATTAGAGCCGTTTGCGGCGCCGAAAACGAAGATACACACACTGCCGGCCCGCTACTAATGCCTTGCCTTCATAGCGGGTCGACGGCCAATCGGACGGACGTTCCCGCCAATCGCGCGCAGAGACCGCTGTCCATTCGAAATCGCCATGTGCCCGGACGTGATGAAGCGTCCATCGGATATAACCCATTTCATCGCTGGCGACGCGCAGTTCACCGTCGTCCCGCAAGAGCCGTGCTAGCGTTGTCAGGTTTTCCGGATTGATAAACCGCCGGTTCGCATGCCGGTTCTTCGGCCATGGATCGGGAAATAAAACGAAGGCCCTGGCGATTGATGCATCGACGAAGCGGTCGAGTAATGGCCGGGCATCGTCGGCATGAAGACGAATGTTTTGGAGCCCGCGATCTTCAACATCGGTCAGCAGCCGTGCGATCCCGTTAATAAACGGTTCGCAGCCGATGAAACCCACATCGGGATTTGCAGCTGCTTGTGCGGCCATGTGCTCGCCGCCGCCAAATCCGATTTCCAGCCAGCATTCTCGTGCGACCGTAAATAGCGTAGACGGATCAATCAAATCGTCGCCGGGCGGAATTTCCAATTCCGGCAGCAATTCTTGCAGCAGGCGCCCTCGCCCCGCCCGCAAGCGCCGACCATGACGTCTGCCATAAAACCGGCGCGGTGTGCGATTATCCGCCACCATTCATATGCCCTTCGGCAAGCGTCAGGTGAGCGCAGACTTTAACGCGTCGACGAGGTCCGTGCGCTCCCAGGAAAATCCGCCGTCGGCTTCCGGCTCGCGGCCAAAATGCCCATAAGCCGCGGTCCTGGCATAGATTGGACGGCTCAATTGTAGATGCTCGCGAATACCACGCGGACTGAGATCCATTGCTTCCTGAACAGCCTCTGCCAGTTTGCCGTCATCGAAGCGACCCGTACCGGCCGTGTTAACATAGACGGAAAGCGGTTTAGATACACCGATCGCGTAGGCGATTTGAATCGTGCAACGATCCGCCAAATCAGCCGCGACGACGTTTTTCGCCACATAGCGCGCCGCATAGGCCGCTGAGCGATCGACTTTCGTCGGATCCTTGCCCGAAAAGGCACCGCCTCCGTGCGGCGCGGCGCCACCATATGTATCGACAATGATTTTGCGGCCGGTCAGGCCGGCATCGCCGTCGGGTCCACCGATCACGAATCGTCCGGTCGGGTTCACATAGAACTCATCCTCGGGACACATCCAGCCGTCGGGCAGAACTTTCAGTACGTGCGGGCGAACTAATTCCCGGACTTCTTTTTGCTCCATCCCCTCAACATGCTGGGTCGATACGACAACCGAGGTGACCCCCACGGGTTGGCCGTTTTCGTACTGAACGGTCAATTGGCTTTTCGAATCCGGCCCAATTCCCGGCAAGTCGCCAGCATGGCGGGCATCGGCCATGCTTTTCAGAATTTGGTGGCTGTATTGGATCGGCGCCGGCATCAACACTGGCGTCTCGCGGCAGGCGTAACCGAACATCAGTCCTTGGTCACCCGCACCTTCATCCTTGTTGCCAGCCGCATCGACGCCCTGCGCGATATCGGCGGATTGCGAATGAACGTAGCATTGCACATCCATGGTCTCCCAATGGAAACCATCTTGTTCATAGCCGATCTCCCGGACGCTCTTGCGCGCGAGCTCCTCGAGCATCTCGTGCGTAATACTGTCCGGCCCGCGCACTTCGCCCGCCATGACGACACGATTGGTCGTGGTCAGGGTTTCGCAGCCGACGCGCGCATTTTCGCCGCTCGTCATATAGACGTCGACGACCTCATCGGAAATGCGGTCGGAAATTTTATCGGGATGTCCTTCGGACACGGATTCGCTGGTAAAAAGATAGTCGCCGTTACTCACGCCTCACCCCTTCATTTCGATGATTGTCCGAGCGGCACTTTTGTCATCACGCCGCAGAGGGTTGGTCCGCCATATGGTGGGTCGGCGCCCTTGTCGCAATCTTTCGCATGATCGTCAAGGGAACGAGATTAAAACATTCCCGACGTCTCGCAAACGGCCTCAATCCGATAGCGAGCGCGCTAATTCGAATAGCCGGATCGGCGATTTTATAATAGGCCCGCACGAGTTCCAATGTCTCGCGTTTCGTCAACAATTCAGGCGAGCCAACGGCGGCGTCATCGGAAACAACTGCTTCGACAGCCCCATCTTCCATATCGTCAAAGAAATAGGTGATGGGCGCATTCAGAACGCGGGAAATGTCAAACAGTCGGCTGGCCCCGATGCGATTGGCCCCCCGCTCATATTTTTGCACCTGTTGGAAGGTGAGCCCAAGAGCTTCGCCAAGTTTTTCCTGACTGAGCCCCAATAGGGTTCGACGCAACCTAACGCGGGTGCCGACATGGATATCAATAGGGTTTGGGTTACCCGGGCTCTTCGCGACCGGGTTTAGTGTTTGTTGTGTTGGCATTTGCGACCTCGATCCAAGCTTGATTGTGTAAGTCGACTGCCCCCATGCAACTCTTACATGGTGTGTCTATTTGTCAATTCACGTTTTTATATTTTCCCCTCGCGCCTCGAAAGGAACGCGGATATACCAACGAAGCCAATCAGGCAGCAGAAAAACAACAAGTCGCGCCATTCGCCATAAACGGTAGGCTCCATCAGAGGCTTCGGTAGTTTAACATCGAGGAAGCCTCGTTCATTCAGCGGTATGACACCAAGCACTCGACCGTATGGACCGAAAACGCCCGACTTTCCGGTATAGGCGGCCCGCAAGACCGGCATGCCCTCTTCCACTGCACGGACTTTGGCATTGGCAAAATGTTGATGCGGGCCAGCGGAAACGCCGTACCAAGCATCATTCGTCAAATTAATAATTGCAGATGGGCGATCGAGCGAATTGATCACTTCGCCCGGGAAAATTACTTCATAACACACCAATAAACTCACTGGCGGCAGTCCGGGTAGGCGCAAAGTGCGTACGCCTACACCGGGTTGATAACCCAGAGCACCTTGCGTAATTTTTTCGATCGGCAGCAAGGAGGCCAACGGCACATATTCGCCAAACGGCACTAGGTGGGCCTTGTCGTAATAGTCGACAATTACACCCGCCGCATTCATCACCAACACGGAATTGAAGGACCTAGCTGAACCAGCTTCGCGCCGCGGCGCGCCCGTAATCAAGAGGCCATTTTTTGGCACCACTTTCGCTAATACTTTGCGGGCCGACGCGTCGTTCGCCAAATAAAGCGTCGCCGCCATTTCCGGCCAGATCACATGGGTGATCCAATCCGGGCGATCTTGCAGGCTGAGGCGATAATGCGCGCTGATGTTGCGGGAACGATATTGCCGCGCCCATTTCTCGCGCTGTGGAATATTCGCCTGCACCAAACGGATGCCAACGCCAGGTGTCTCCGAAGGCGGCTCCACCGCCAACCGCAGGACACCTCCGCCCCAGTGCACGACAACGATGGCGACGGCGGCGACTAAGATCAACAAGCGACCTTTTAGGCGTCCCCTCCCGATGGCGGCCGCAGGCAATGCCGCCGCGACGAGGGCAAACAAACCCATACCGTATATCCCATAGAGTGATGCGGATTGCAGTAAGGGGTCGAGACCACTCCACGCATGTCCAAAAAGGTTCCACGGCAGACCGGTCAGCACATTACCCCGCAACCAATCGACAGATGCGAACGCAGCCGCAACCGCGAGCGCAACCCCTAAGCGCCCGCGTGCGAGCGAAGCGACGCAAGCTGCAACGCCCGTGAAAATCGCCAAAAATGCCGGTAAACCTAGAGCGGCGAACGGCAACATCCAGGCATGCTGGTCGCCGAAGACCAACATTGCGTTGCCAATCCAATAAAGGCCGAAAGCGAAATAACCAAATGCGAAGCTCCAACCGAGGGCAAAAGAATTGCGCCACGACCGTTGCGGTCGGTCCAATTGCAAAACGAAGGTCGAAATCGACAGAAAAAGCACCGGCAGAAAATCTATCGGCGGCAACGCGAGGGTCGCCAGGCCACCCCCGAGGAAGGCGCATATGTAGCGCCGCCATCCGGAAAGATCTCCGAAATAGTCGCCGCAGCGATCGATCGCTACGCTAAACGGCAAGGTCCGAAGACGGTGGAATATTACAAATTCGAACCCGGCGAATGCGCCGCGCATCCGCATCTATTATTTCGAATTCGATCCCAGAGGCTTCATGCGAGATTACCTCGCCGCGGGTCGGCACCCGACCGGCGAGATTGAAAATCAACCCACCGACGGTCTCGCTGCCGTCTTCGCGTTCTTCCTCGGTTAAGATTTGCCCGATTGTCTCTTCAAACTCACCGAGCCCGAGCCGAGCATCGACGTCATAGGTGCCATCCGCGCGCGCCGTCAACAGAGGCCCTTCATCGACATCGTGTTCGTCTTCGATTTCGCCGACAATTTGCTCGACCAAATCCTCAATCGTCGTCAATCCGTCGATACCGCCATATTCGTCGACCACGAGCGCCATGTGGATGCGTTCCATCCGCATTTGCAGCAACAAATCGAGAACCCGCATGCTCGGCGCGACGAACAGAATCTTCCGCAAAAGTTTTCGCGTATCGTAGACATCGCCAGACGCCATTGAGGCCATCATATCCTTGATGTGAATCATCCCAAGCACATCATCAAGATTAGCGCGGTAGACCGGCATCCTCGAATGCGCTTCCTCGGCAATCAAATTCAATAAATCATCGCGGCTAATAGAGACGTCGACCGCGACGATATCGGCGCGCGGCACCATCACGTCGGAGACGGTTAGCGCGCCGACCGTGAGGACCTTATCGAGCATCGCACGCGCGACAGGATCGACCGGCGGTTCGTTCTCCTCATGTTGCTCTATGAGTTCTTCAAAAGTCTCCCGCAGACTCGAATCACCGTTTCGGCCGTTTCGCACACCGCGGAATAGCCCGCGAAAAAAACCAGCCGGCTTCGCGACCGCGGGTGGGTCTTCTCCAGTCTCGGCAATTTTGTCGGCAACCTGATCGCTGCTCATCGCATTCTACTCCGCTGCCGCGGCACCTTCTAAGTAGGGGTTGGGGTACCCAAGTTCGGCCAAAACCGTGATTTCAATGCCTTCCATTGCCGCCGCTTGATCCGCGTCCTGGTGATCGTGACCCAGCAGATGCAGCAAACCGTGCGCGGTCAGATGGGAGACATGAGCCTCCAGTGTTTTAGCATCGCGCTCCGCTTCCCGGATCACGGTTTCACATGCCAGTACTACATCGCCTAAATGAATTGGACCGCCCGGCGAAATCGGCTCACCCATCGGAAAGGCCAAGACGTTTGTCGCTTGATCCTTACCCCGATGCTCCCTGTTCAATGAGCGGATCGCCGCGTCGTCGCTCATTAACAGACTTACTTCACCATCGGTGGCGATATCCACACTCGCCCAAGCGTGTTCGGCCGCGCAACGCACTATTTTCTCGACATTCGGCAGCATCTCGCACCATTGCGGCGATACCATGGTCAATTCGATTTCAAGCTTGCCGGCCATGGTTCAGCGGCGCTCGTTCGTTGGGTTTCGTGCTTCATAAGCCCGCACGATACGGGCTACCAAATCGTGGCGCACGACATCGGCGTCGGTAAACCGGATGAAGCACGCTCCTTCGACATATTTCAGAACCTCCACCGCGTCACTGAGGCCGGACTGGATGCCTGACGGCAGATCGACTTGGCTGAGATCGCCAGTCACGACCATACGGCTATTCTCACCCAATCGGGTTAAGAACATCTTCATCTGCATCCGCGTGGTATTCTGCGCCTCGTCGAGAATGACAAACGCATTCGATAAGGTGCGCCCCCGCATAAACGCCAGCGGGGCGATTTCGATCTCGCCGGATTCCATGCGTCGCGCCACTTGATCACCCGGCATCGTATCGTATAGAGCGTCGTAGAGCGGCCGCAAATACGGATCGACTTTATCCCGCATATCACCCGGCAGGAAACCAAGTCGCTCGCCCGCTTCGACTGCCGGCCGCGATAAAATAATCCTGTCTATTTGTCCGGTATTCATCATTGCAACCGCAGCGCAGACAGCCAGATAGGTCTTACCGGTCCCGGCCGGACCAAACCCGAAGACGAGATCGCGCTCCGTTATCGCTTCAATGTACCGTGCTTGAGTTGGCGATCTTGGCGCGATGCGTTTTTTCCAAGTCTGAATAATTGGCTGGTCGTCGCTCGACGCATCAAGTCCCCCACGGGCCATGCGAACGGCGGCGTCCACCTCCGCAGCATCGACCAATTGACCCTTTGTCAATCGCCGGTAAAGCGCATCGAGCGCGCTGCGCGCGATATCCGCCGCATCGACAGGTCCAGAAATGGCGAGATGATTACCCCGGCTGATCAATGACACTCCGAGCCTATTTTCTATTTGGGCAAGATGCTTGTCATGCTCACCATAAAGCTGCGGCAATAAACGGTTATCGTCGAATTTCACGTGGACAGCGTCACCTTCGCTGGGTGTGGTCATCGGTCTAATGCTAACGCGCTCTGAGGTCTCGCCACGGCAGTAGCATCCGTCGGCTCGGCAATGGCGCCCCGCAAACTATTGGTCAGAATATCTTCGATCCGAATATCGGCGACATAGCCAATTCGATGTTTGGGCCCCGCGAAATGAACCGGATGCAAGAATGGCGAACGGCCGACGAGCTGACCTTCCTCTCGCCCCTCACCTTCGATCAAGACCGATAACGTCTTACCCATCTGTTCACGGTTGAAAGCGTCCTGTTGCACGCGCAACAATTGCTGCAGGGATTCCAATCGATCCCGGCGAATTTCTTCCGGAACATGATCTTCGGCGGCGGCTGCCGGTGTGCCCGGACGCGCACTGTATTTGAACGAATAGGCTTGGACGTAGCCGATATCGTTCACCAACCGCAATGTCGCCGCGAAATCTTCATTGCTCTCGCCCGGAAATCCGACAATGAAATCTGAAGACAGTGCTATATCGGGCCGCGCCGAACGGAGGCGGTCGACAAGACGGCGATACTCGTCGGCGGTATGCCGCCGGTTCATTGACGCCAAAATGCGATCCGAGCCGGATTGCACGGGCAAATGCAGAAACGGCATCAACTGAGGAACATCTCGATGCGCCTCTATTAATTCGTCATCCATGTCGCGGGGGTGGCTGGTGGTATAGCGAAGCCGCCACAAACCGTCGATCTCCGCAAGTAGGCGGATCAATCGGCCCAATCCCCAATCCCGGCCATCCGGCCCCAATCCGTGGAATGCATTGACGTTTTGGCCCAAAAGCGTGATCTCGCGACTACCCGACGCCACCAAGCGTCGCGCCTCCGCTACAATGGCCTCGACCGATCGCGATTGCTCGGCCCCTCTCGTATAAGGGACGACACAGAATGTGCAAAACCGGTCGCAGCCTTCTTGAATGGTCAAGAACGCGGAAACACCTTTAGGGGCACTTTCCTCGGGCAAATGATCGAATTTATCTTCGGCCGGAAAGTCGATATCAATCGCCGGACCACTGTCACCCCGAAGCACCTGTTCCACCAAGGCCGGCAGGCGGTGATACGTTTGCGGCCCCAGGACGATATCGACGTAGGGTGCCCGCGCCAAGATTTCCTCGCCCTCCGCTTGCGCCACGCAACCGGCAACGGCGATCAGCATCCGGCAGCCATCCGTCTCTCGTTTTTCCGCTTGCAACTGACGCAGGCGACCCAGCTCGGAATAAACCTTTTCCGCCGCTTTTTCACGAATATGACAAGTGTTGAGGACGACGATATCGGCATCATTTGGCACGTCTGACGGCGCATAGCCGGAACTCGCCAGCGAATCGACCATACGCGCGGAGTCGTAGACGTTCATCTGGCAACCAAAAGTTTTGATGAAGAGCTTTTTTGCCAACGTCAGGCGCTCTGAACGCGGACGGTAGCCACTGCCCCAGGGGTCATTGATGCAAAAAGCGCTGTGCGCCTGTAGTTTCTACAATCTTTCATCTCACTCTAACACCGGAACATCAACGCTTTCAAGCGGTCGTCGTCGCATTGGGCGGCGGGGCGAGGACGCGGGTGTCATCGCCCCGACCGGCGATCGACCTGGAAAATCCACTCGTTATCGCGCGTTCGCAGTGGCGTGCCAATTCTTTCCGGGAATCAAAACCCTCCAGCGTCACCGCATCGTGAACGGTTATCTCGACCCTGCAGCGTCCCAATCCAAGCAATTGCCAAAAATGTGGAGCAAAATTCATATCACCATACCAAGCGTAGAGTGGTCGCATTAAGCGTCCGAGCGGAAGCCCGTCGAGACGTGTATAGGCAATGGAAATCGGTTGTACCGGCACGGGACGCCTATTTGCTTCAAGCTCAGCGGCACTGAACAAACTGCTCTTGAATGGCAGGATCGTTGTCCCGTCACTGCTCGTGCCCTCCGGGAAAAATATGAGCCTATCACCACTTAAAAGCCGCGACGTCAATTCTTCCCGGTGCTTGCGGGCGTGACGCGGGTTACGTTCGATAAATACGGTGCGCTGGAGCGTCGCCAGAAATCCAAATACTGGCCACTGGCGAATATCGGCGCGAGAAACAAAACTACCGTCGATGACAGAACCTATCGCGATCACATCGAGATATGAGATATGGTTCGAGACAAACAGGGCCGGACCCTCAACTAAAGATCCTCCTACCACGGTTACATCCATACCAATCGTGCGGCGGCACCAACGGAGCCAAATTTTCGGTAGCCAACGCGCCATATTCGTACGCAGCGCCAAGGCGGGACCCTGTACCACAACAATGAATACCGTAAGCCCCATAAGAAGAAAGAGCCTAAAAACAGCTAAACTTGTCGATCTAGTCATTCCGCCGCCACTGGCCTCCCGTCATGTGTCGAGCAAAGAAAGCAATCTGTTCAAATACTAGTTACCATACCACTCGATGCGACCGCACCGCTCAACAAGGATCCAAACGTCGATCCTCCCGAATTGATAGTCCACAACAGCATTATCGCCAAACGCAAACGCAGGCCGATAACATTGAAATTCAAAGAAATAACATGACAGCGCCGAAAGTTTTTCCAGCGGGGAGCTAAAAAAGAAGACCGTTTTAGGAACGTTTTAACGGCGTACCGCCAATATGAACCTTATTTGGCATCTTTATCTCGGCCCAATGGCACCGCATAAAGTTCGAGTTTGTGATCTACCAACGTATAACCAAGCCGTCGCGCCACTTCACGCTGCAACGCCTCGATCTCGTCGTTCGTGAACTCGATCACCTCACCGGATTCGATGTCAATTAGATGATCGTGATGCTGTTCAGAGGATTCCTCGTAGCGCGAGCGACCATCGCCGAAATCGTGGCGGTCCAAAATACTCGCCTCTTCAAACAGGCGTACCGTGCGATAGACGGTGGCAATGCTGATCTTTGGATCGATCGCCGTCGCCCGTTGATAGAGGAGTTCAACATCCGGGTGATCTTCGGAATCCGATAAAACGCGCGCAATGACCCGGCGCTGACCGGTCATTTTCAGCCCTTTTTCTGAGCAAAGACGTTCGATGCGTTGGGAATCCAACATCCATCAACTGCCGTCTGAATTAAACAAATTCTTCGAAAGGATCACGAGTCGGACGGGATTAACCGCGCCCTCGCCGAGACCGCGTCCCCAAACCAATCTCTTTCGCCAACCTGCTGCGCTGTTTCGCGTAGTTCGGCGAAACCATCGGATAGTCCGGTGGCAATCCCCAGCGTTCCCGGTACTCTTCCGGCGTCAGATTATACGCCGTCTTCAGATGCCGCTTAAGCATCTTTAGCTTCTTACCATCCTCTAGACAGATGATATAATCCGCCGTAACCGACTGTTTCGCGGGTACGGCGGGTACGGGACGGTCCGATCTTGGCTCTTGTTCGGCGCCTACGCTGACAAGGCTCTTGTAAACACGCTCAATCAAATCGGGCAGATCACTGACCGGCACGGTATTGTTCGATACGTGAGCCGCGACAATTTCTGACGTTAGACCGAGCAGTTCCTCGCGGTTGTTATCTTCTTGCGACGGTTCGGACATAGTGTGCTTCCTGTTTCCCGATGGACCCTCGGCGCCGTCCTCTTTTTAGATGGGACAAATGATAAAGCTTCCATGGGACCTGTATTCGTAAAGTGTTTCCGATCATTACTTGGTAATCGGTTAATTTACACTCTATCAAACCGATATTCGACTCAGCAAGCTGTTTAGTCGTGGTTCTTTACTAGTCGTTATTGCAGATCTGTTAGATCATAGGTCATCAGAATAGCCGCGACCCGGCGCCGATCCGCCCGGCGGTAATAGTTCGCCCTGCGCCCTGTCGGCCGAAAATTGAGTTTACGGTACAATGCGATGGCTCCCGGATTGTCTTCGCCGACTTCAAGATGGACAGCGCGGGCACCCTCCGTGCGGGCAGCATAGAACATCGCGCGCAGCAACGCGGTACCCACGCCTTGCCGGCGTCCGTCCGACAGCGTCCCTATTGATAATACCTCGGCTTCATCCAGTATGGCACGGGCGATCAAGAATCCCATCGGGGTCCGGTCCGGACCGCCGAACGCGAGCAAACACCACGCGCCCGGTGTCCGCAGTAACGACGCAGCAACGACTTCCGGATAGGGTTCGTCGAAACTTTGTCCATAAATATGCGCGACGATTGGTAACTCGCCCAATGTAACTTCCCGAACATGGATGTCGTTCACGCGCGTCTCTTTCTGGGCGGCCCCACGTCCGGTGGCCTGAGATACATCGGTTCCGCCGCCATAATATCTCCCGTGGCGAAGCGTTCCCCAGCAAGACGCGCGACCCAGGTCGCATCCGGTAACACCGGACCACCCGTCAATTCAATATCCCGTCCTGTCGCTCGTAAAACGGTCGCCGCCCGTTCGCCTGCATCGCCCGCGATCCGCAACGATTGATCGGGAAAGAGGTCAGGCAGTGTCGATTCCTCAACAGCGGCCGGCTTTGAGGCCGGATATCCATTCTTATCAAAATATTGGACGTAGATGTCGGCACGTTTTGTCTCTAACGCGACCAGCATGCCTCGGGTCTGCAGACCTTGAGCACGTGCGATGGCTTCGAAAGTCGTCACACCGGCGAGCGGCACGGACGCAGCAAGTGAAAGTGCCTGAGCGGTCGAGAGAACAATTCGCACACCAGTATAAGCGCCGGGGCCCACGGTAGAAGCGATCAGATCCAGGTCCATCGCTTTCCGGCCTGCCGCCGATAAGACGCGCTCGATCATCGGAACTAGCGCTTCGGCTTGACCCCGCCCCATCTCTTCATATTGTCGGGAGATAATTTCTTCGTCGTGACAGATCGCTGCCGAGCAGGCGGCAGTAGCACAGTCGATACCAAGAACATACATGTCGCCGTGCCCCCTAGCGGCAATCAGGCGAAAGAACAGATCTCGTCGAATTCGAACCGCGGCAGTCGGGCACTAACAGTGGAAGGATCACCATATCCCAAGCAACACAGGAAATTCGATCGAAACGTGGTATCCGCCAAGAACAGCTCGTCCACCTTGTCGTTATCGAAACCCGACATGGCACCAAAATCGAGCCCCATGGCGCGCGCCGCCATCATTAAGTAAGCCCCTTGCAGCGAGCTGTTCCGGAGCGCCGTAGTTTGAATCAGGGACTGGTTTCCGGTGAACCAGGATTTTGCATCCCCATAGGGGAAAAGCCGCGATAAGTGTTCCGCAAATTCCAAATCGTAGGCCACGATTGCCGTGACCGGCGCAGTTAACACCTTGTCGACATTGTTTGACCCGAGAGTGGGCCGAAGTTTTTCCTTGCCTTCGTTGCTGGTGATGAACACCAACCGCATCGGAAGACAATTCCCGCTCGTCGAGCCGAGAATCACTAAATCATAAACCTGACGCAACACGGCTTCATCAACCGGCCGGTCAATCCAGGCTTTTTGCGACCGCGCGTTGTTAAATAACAGGTCCAGTCCGTTTTGATCGAGCATCGAGCCTCTCCGTTTCCGGCGTCATCCATCGCAAATGTGCATAATGACTTGTCGCTATGGGCGAGACGGCGGTAATCTTCGTTTCGTGAATACGTGCTTGCCGCAATTATGCGCCGAACGCAACCTTCGGCGCTTCACCCTTCTCTGTGCTGCCGTCATGCTCTGGGGCCTTTTTCGGAGCACGGCGCTTGCGGCTGATTCCGCCGTCATTTTAATGTACCACCGATTTGGTGAAGCCGATCACGCGCAGACGAATATCACCATCGAACAATTCGAGCAGCATTTAGCGGAACTGGAAAATTCAAAATATACCGTCCTGCCAATTCCCGAGATTATACGTAAGCTAAAATCCGGCACGCCCCTGCCGGAGCGAACGATCGGGATTTCCATCGATGATGCCTTCTTGTCAGTCTTCACGGAAGCCTACCCGCGCCTGAAGCAACGCAACCTGCCCTTCACCTTATTCGTCGCGACTCAACCCTTGGACCGAAAATTACCGGATTATATGAACTGGGATCGAATTAGAGAGCTGCGAGACGCTGGTGTTACGATCGGCAGCCAAACCCACACCCATCTTCATATGGCGCGGCGCGGTCCCGCCGATAGCCGCACGGACGTGGAAGCGGCGAACAAACGCTTCGTCGCGGAATTGGGACAAGCCCCTAAGCTCATGGCATATCCCTATGGCGAAGCTGGTTTGGCGTCGATGACGGTGGTCCGCGACCTCGGTTTCGAGTTCGCATTTGGGCAGCATTCGGGCGTTCTGCACAAGAACAGCCCGCCGTATTTCCTGCCCCGATTTGCTTTTAACGAGGTTTACGGTAGCGAGGCACGCTTTCGATTGGTCGCCAACGCCTTGCCACTGCCCGTGCGCGAGGTCGCCCCGCACGACCCGCTCGTCGCGGAAAATCCACCGGCCTTTGGTTTCACCGTCGACTCTTCGATTTCCGATTTATCACAGCTCAGCTGCTATCATTCACAACAAGGTAAAGTCGGATTGGAACGCTTGGGCAGCCATCGCATTGAAGTACGCTTCCCACGCCCTTTTACGGCTGGCCGCTCGCGTCTGAACTGCACATTGCCGGGACCGAAAAACCGGTGGCGTTGGTATGGCCGACAGTTCTACACGAAAACCAGCCGCTAAATTACTTTCTTAAACGCCGGATTCGCCGCGCGGCATCCGCTCGCCGAGACGCGCTCTGTCCAGCGGCTCAAGCTGATTTACGACGATGACTTTCTTGAGTAATTTCACGTAGGCGTCGCCTTTTTCCGAATAGGATTTCAAAGACGAAATCAACGTTAGGCTGTCAAGGCGCGCACCTGAAGCTCGCATGGTCTCGCGCATCGCACGAAAGCGGCGATAGGCGCGATGAGTATTCAGGTTATGAATATAGGATCGAACGGACTCATACAGATCGTCGAACGCCCGAATTTTATGAGTTTTCCCGTCCGTTCGGTCTTTGGGTACAAGTCCCTTGAAAGACGCCGTCGTCCATTGTCCGAACGGCGCATTGCCTTCGAGGACAAACCGCGACGTGCCCCACCCACTCTCGATCGCGCTCTGCGCGAGTGCAATGGATACCGGCAGAATATCGACACGTGCTAAGAGCAAGTCGATGCTGGGCTTACGCACACCATAACGCCGCGCCATATTCTTTAGGTAAACTCGATCATCGTCCGAGATGGCCGTCCCTGTTTCCTGTGCGTGCTTGATACGTAGAAGCCGGTTCCGCTCAGCGCGCACGCCTTCATTCGCCTTCAACACCAGAGGCAGCATCATCCGAAGAAAAACCTGCTTTCGCTCCGCCGGTTGCGGGATCTTTCGCATGCCGCGCGGCACGGACGCCAAATACAGCGGCGGCACCCTACGCTCACCACTGCGAACCGTATCCAGGTCGTATTCAATGCTTGCGAAAAGTTGACGCAATTTTACGACGGACGGAACGAAGGCAATCTCCTTCGGCTTCAGCAGCGACGCATTTCCGGCGGCGCTTCCCAGCGATGCAGGCGACGGCACGACATTGGCCCAGGGTCCGAGCCAAAACCCGACGATCGCAACCGCTACAATGCCCGGCCACGCGACGCCAAGCCGCGCGGTTAAACGATTTTCATTGACCTGCATCGGTCAAGGCCCCTCTCTCGACCCGCTACTCCAGAGCGGGTCGGCCACCCATTACATCGCGGCACGGACTTCCGTCACTTCCGGAATATAGTGCTTCAGCATATTCTCGATCCCCATCTTCAAGGTCATCGAGGAACTTGGGCACCCGGCGCATGCGCCGCGCAATTGAAGATATACGACCCCCTCGTCGAATCCTTCGAAAACAATATCTCCGCCATCCTGAGCGACAGCAGGCCGGACTCGGGTCTCGATCAGCTCTTTGATCTGTCCCACGACTTCACTGTCTTCCTCCGTTGCAGCCGATGCACCATCGTCGGCAGTTACATCGGACATGATCGGAAGGCCGGTGGTCATATGCTCCATCATAGCGCCTAAGATGGCGGGTTTCAGCACATGCCACTCCTTGTCGGAACTCTTTGTAATCGTGATGAAATCAGCGCCAAAGAACACCGCTGCCACACCATCAATCTCAAACAAGCTCGACGCCAGCGGCGAACGGCCAGCAGCATCTTCCACCCCAGTGAAATCGGCAGTTCCGGAGGCAAGAACGGCGCGTCCCGGTAGAAATTTAAGCGTCGCCGGATTTGGCGTCTGCTCGGTCTGTATGAACATCCAAAGACTCCTCGAAGGGCTTGATGCCCAATGTAAAACCTTATCTATAAATGGGGTTGAGGGAAACGACGATCAAGTGATCGCGTCAATCTCTTCGTGGGTCAACGTTCCCGGCACCACAGTCACCGGTACGTGTAGTCGCCGAACCCCCTTGTTCATCATATAGCTGATGATAGGGCCCGGCCCTTTAGCCTCATTGCCGGTCGCCAATACAAGGATCGAAATAGACGGCTCCTCATCCATCAATTTAAACAACTCTTCGCTGCGATCCCCTTCACGAATGTAAAGAATTGGGACTTTGCCTGTCTGTCGTTGAACTTCGCCCGAATGTTTTTGGAGCAATTCCTCGCCTGCTTCCCGGGCTTCTTCACGCATCAGATCGCCGACGGCCATCCAATGCTGAAAATCGGCTTTATCGGGAACGTAGAACAGCGCTACTCGCCCGTCCGTATGTTCGGCGCGGCGGCAGGCGAAATGCAACGCGATGGGCATCTCATCGCTGTCATCCACCACTACAAGAAAGACCCGCTCTTCCAACGGTGGTGATTCCGCAACTCCAAATTCCGACATTTCCACTCCCCGTTTCAGGCTTATCCTGCCATCGAAACGCACGGGCGTCTATCGCTGAGGTTGGAGTCAATCGCGCAGGAAACCAACCGCCTCGAAGACTTCCGCCAGCACCGGGCCCGATAAGGCCCGCGCGCGTTCGCCGCCGTCACGCAAAACCGCGTCGATTTCACCGGGCTCCGCCATCAACCGCTGCATTTCCACGCCAATGGGACCAAGCTGCGCTACCGCGAGTTCGGTCAACTTCTCCTTAAAACCCGAAAACGGCAATCCGCCGACATCGCCGAGCACGGCCTTCGGGGTCGAATCGCTGAGCGCCGCATAAATACCGATTAAGTTCTCCGCTTCCGGACGTTCTTCCAATCCTTCGACCTCGCTTGGCAAGGGTTCCGGGTCGGTCTTCGCTTTGCGGATCTTCTTGGCGATCTCGTCGGTGCCGTCATTCAGATTGATCCGGCTGTATTCGGACGGGTCCGATTTCGACATTTTCTGCGTGCCGTTACGCAAGGACATGACACGGCTCGCGACGCTAAGGATGATCGGTTCCGGCAACGGGAAAAGGTCGACTTTAAAGTCATTATTGAACTTCTGAGCGATGTCGCGGGACAGCTCCAAGTGTTGCTTTTGATCGTCGCCAACCGGCACATGCGTCGCTTGATAGGCCAGAATATCCGCCGCCATGAGAACCGGGTAGTCGTATAGCCCGACCGAGGCGTTCTCGCGATGTTTTCCGGCTTTCTCCTTGAACTGTGTCATCCGGTTCAACCACCCAAGACGAGCAACGCAATTTAAAACCCACGCCAATTGCGCATGGTCCGGATTGCGGCTTTGATTGAAAATGATGTTGTCTTTCGGATCAATTCCCGAGGCGATATAGGCAGCCGTGACTTCCCGCGTGCTCTGACGCAGCTCCGCCGGGTCCTGCCACTGCGTAATGGCGTGCAGATCGACCACACAAAAAATACACTCGTAATCACCCTGTAGGCGCACCCAGTTGCGCATAGCGCCGAGATAATTGCCGAGATGCAGGTTACCGGTGGGCTGGATGCCGGAAAATATTCTGTTCATGATTCCATCGCTTTGGACACGGGGAGAAAGGCGCGGAGTTATCGCCGGTGAGATCGAACGGGTCAAGGCGATCGACGCGTTAGGATGAGGGCGATCGCCTTAACATCGCGCGCAACTCGGAAACGCGTACGGCTCCGAAGAGTTGCGCCGCAAAGGCATAAACCCCAAGCCCCAGCGCGA
>JBMYRC010000010.1:0-60455 GCA_049601975.1 Alphaproteobacteria bacterium
TGGCTCCGCGGGCAGGACTCGAACCTGCGACAGGGTGATTAACAGTCACCTGCTCTACCAACTGAGCTACCGCGGATTAATGCGGCGGAGCTTCGATAAGGAGCGGCTTATACCAAAAGCATTCCGTCTTGCAAAGCGTGTTTAATAGGGAATTTGTCCGCAAAATGCACCGGGGCCGCATCGATATTTTGACGCGGTCCCGGCTTGGCGCATGGAGGGGGCGTGGGACAATTTGATAATGTAACACTGTAGGAAGAGCCACATTGATATGGATTTCTTGGAAAAGAGTGGAGGTCCGGGCCGGAATCGAACCGACGTATAAGGATTTGCAATCCTCCGCATAACCACTCTGCCACCGGACCTCGGTGCGGACGGTGCCGCAATGCGCGGAGACGCGTGGTATAAGCGGGGTTTCGAGCAGGGTCAAGCAAAGTGGTGGTGTGAGTCCGATTGTGTTCGATAGAGGACCGATATATAACGAATGAGATGCCCAATTGGGTTGCTTCCAAGACGAATTTCACGGGAGATAAGTGAGGATGGATTTCGGTGACGCGCGCGAAAACATGATCGAATGCCAACTTCGTACAAACAAGATTACTGACAGTCGGATTCTCGGCGCGATGTCGACACTGCCGCGAGAACGGTTCGTGCCGCGCGAGCGTGAAGAGATGGCCTATGCTGATATGAATATTCCGTGTGGCGAAGGTCGCTGCTTGATGGTTGCTATGGCCTCAGGACGTCTGATCCAAGAAGCGGGCATTAAATCGAATGATGAAGTACTCTGTATTGGTGCCAGCACTGGTTATTCCGTTGCTGTGATGGCAAATCTCGCGTCCTCGGTCATCGCACTTGAGAGTAATAAGTCGTGTGTTGAAAAAGCAGGGACGTTGTTTTCGGAACTTAACCTTGATAATGCAGTTGTGGTGGAAGGCCCGCTGACCCGGGGGTGGGAAACCGAGAGCCCCTACAATGTAATCTTTATCGACGGTATGGTTTCTGAGATTCCAAATGCCATTTTTGATCAATTGGCGGATGGCGGGAGATTGGTCGCAATTGTCGAATCGAGGAATGGAATCGGATGTGCGACACTGTATGTTAAACTATCCGGTAATGTTTCGAGCCGTGGAATCTTCGATATTAACGTCGGAAAGCTCTCTGACTTCGATAAAAAACAAGAATTTGTATTTTAATTCTTTCAGGTTGCTACATATTGTGTATTTAATTGTGAGGAATTGGCTTGAATTTGAAAGCCGTTACTTGAATAACTCGTGCGCAACTGATGTCTGTGCGGGTTGTTGGCGATAAATAAGGATTTCGGCGGCGTGATGGTGATCCAGGAAGTGAAAAAAGACAGAGAGTTTGACAAGAACAAGATTTTATTTGAAATGAAAAGAATTGTTGGTGTCGCAACGATAGCTGTTACCTGCGGCGTCTTTTCCATATCGGTAAATGCGCAGACGATCGAGGAAGCGCTGTCAAACGCGTATCTTACAAACCCAGGTTTGCAGGCGGCTCGTGCAGAGTTGCGGGCGACAGACGAGAGCGTTAACCAGGCGATCTCGAATTGGCGACCGAACGTGGAGTTCAGAACGAGTGTGGGCTTTAATCGGGTCGAAAGCTCCAGCGGGTTTTTCGGGTCGCGCGGATTACGCAAACCGAAATCGGGTGAAATTTCGGTTGAGCAAAGCCTATTTCGTGGTGGACAAACGGTCGCGGAAACGGAGCAGCGCGAATTTGAGATTCAAGCGCAGCGCGCCAAGTTAACAGATGTCGAGCAGAGCGTTCTCTTGGATGCCGCCACCGCTTATATAAATGTTGTCCGTGACCAGGCCGTCGTAGAACTGCAAATCAACAACGAAAAAGTCATATTGCGGCAGTTGGAAGCGACTACCGACAGGTTCTCAGTAGGTGAAGTAACGCGAACTGACGTTTCCCAGGCCGAAGCGCGGCTAGCGCGGGCGAAAGCGGATAGAATTCAGGCGGAAGGTGATCTTGAGAATGCGAGGACAGTATTCGAACGTGTTATCGGAATGCCGCCCGCTGATTTGAAGTCGCCAAATCTAAAATACGAATTACCGGAAGCGCTTGAGACCGCCATTAGTGAGGCTTCGAAAAATAGCCCAAATGTTGTTTCTGCTCTTTTTGTCGAAAAGGCGGCGCAAAAGAATATCAGAAAGGTCACCGGCGAACTACTTCCAGAAGTGGATCTTGAAGGTACGCTAAGAAAGTCGGCGGATCAGTCTTCCGCTGGCTCCACGAATGAATCTGCTCAAATTCTGGCGACATTAACAATCCCGCTTTACCAACAGGGCGCGGTCTCGTCCCGGGTTCGCGAGGCTAAGCAGCTCGCGGCTCAGCGGCGCCTTGAATATATGGATGAACAACGCGCGGCAATCGAAACCTCAAGAACTGCTTGGGAAGATCTACAAACATCCCGAGCGCGGATTGAAGCCTTTAAGATTGAAATCGAATCCAGCGAGATCGCGTTGGAAGGCGTCCGCCAAGAAGCAAATGTTGGCTCGCGGACAGTACTGGACGTTCTCGATGCGGAGCAGGAGCTGCTGGATGCTCAGGTTAACTTAGTACGGGCCGAACGGGATGAGTTTGTAGCGGCGACAGAATTGGCTGCGGCGGTTGGAAAACTGACCGCCAAAGAATATAATCTCGACGTCGATTATTATAACGAAACTGCACATTATGATAAAGTTCGTGACAAGATTTATGGTTTTGGTAAATAATAACTTCACTTGTGCGATGTAGTTACAGTATTGGTACCTATAACTTGGGGGTGCCGCTTTGTGTTTATTGATATGAAGGTTAGGCTATGAGCGAGGAAGACGGCCAACAAGAACCTTCGATGGAGGAGATTCTCGCCTCCATTCGTAAGATTATTTCCGAAGATGAGGATCAGGAACCCAAGCAGGAAGCTGCCCCTGCCGCGGCGAAGGAAATTGCCAAGGAGGAACCTGAGCCTGTACCCGAGCCGGAACCAGAACCCGAAGAAGAAATGGAGCTTGAGGAAGAATCTGATTTTGAGCGTATTGAAGAAGATGATGAAGGCTATCTAGAACTTTGTGAAGAAGATGATGAGGAAATCGAGCTGGAATTGCTCGAGGACGATGAGGAAGAAGAATTAGAGCTTGATCCGGAACCGGAACCGGTTATGGAACCGGTCCGTCATATCGTCTCGGACCCGACGCAACAGGCAGGTGTTGACGCCTTCGGCCAACTGGCCGGTATTATTGCGGGGCGCATGCAGTTAGGTCAGGGCAGGACCGTTGAAGAACTTGTCCAAGAGTTATTGCGGCCTTTACTGCGGGAATGGCTGGATCAGAACTTGCCTGAGTTGGTCGACGAATTGGTGAAAAAGGAAATCGAACGCATGGTCGAAAAGGCGAACCGTTAAGGTCTGCGCTCGCGGCAGCGTATTGCATTTCTCATTTAACGTCCCTTAAAGACCGGTTCTCTTTTTTCCAGAAATGCCTGTGTCGCCTCCGCGGCATCTTCTGTCTTAGCGACTTCGACGGTCATGTTCTGCTCGAAGCGGTAACCGTCCCGCAAACTCATTTCCTCTATCGTATTCAGCGCATGCTTGGCGAGAAGTATTGCTGGTGGGCTTTTTGACGCTATTTCTCGGGCGATTTTCATCGCGGCTTCCATTAATTCATCCGTTGGAACGCAAGCTTCGACGATGCCGAGCCGGAATAGCTCGGAGCCGCCAACCCGTTGGCCGGTCAGCATCATGCGCCGGGTTTTAGAATGTCCGAAAAGCCGCATAGCATGCCGCCCGCCACCAAGCAGACCTACGTTGATTTCAGGCAACCCGAGACTGGCATTTTCCGATGCTACAAGGATGTCGCAGGATGCGACAATAGCGAGACCAGCGCCAAGGGCTGGACCGTTTATCGCGCCGATAATCGGCTTTCGGCATTCCACGATGGAGTGGAAACATTCGCGAGCGCGCCGGTTATGTTGCCATGCTTCACCGGGTGCCCCCGTTCGCTCGGCCTTGGCCTTCAAATCAGCACCTGCGGAAAAGCATTTCCCAGCACCCGTCAGAACCGCGACGCGAATGTCGTCTCGGTCGCTAATTTCATCCATGGCCGACATCATATCATTGTGGAATTCCTGACCCTGTGCGTTGACAGGTGGATTATTCATCGTGACGACGGCGACGTAATTTTCGACGACGATTTCGATCTGACTTCCAGCCATGGCAGTAGCGCTCCCTGAGTATCTTGTGAATTTCATTGGAGAGGAACTAACCACATACGCTCGATTGTGAAAGCGACAATGGAAAGGTAGCATCTTGATATGTCACAAACTCAAAAACGGGATTGGAACTCGACCGCTGCCGGATGGAAGAAATGGCAGCCGATTTCCGAGAATGCGGCGCGAACAGCGACGGAAACGATGCTCGATATGGCGGGCATACAATCGGGCGACCGCGTTATCGACTTTGCCACCGGGCTTGGCGACACGGCAGCGGCCTGTGCACGCCGTGTAGGGCCGACAGGACAGGTCCTGGCGACCGATGGCGCCGATGCAATGCTTGAGTTTGCCCGCGGCTATATGGCCGAGCTGGGATTGCCCAATGTCTCTTTCGCAAAGGTCAATTTTAACGATATCGCGGTCGAAGAGGCTGGTTTCGATGCGGGAATCTGCCGTTGGGGATTGATGTTTGCCGAAGATTTGGTTGCGACCTTGTCTTCGTTGCGAGGATTGTTGAGACCGGGGGGATGTTTCGCGGCCATTGTCTGGGGGCCGCCGGAACGTGCCGAGGTGCAAACCCTAACCAATACGGTCCTAATGGAGTCGCTAGGGCTGCCACCGATCCCCTCGGGAAAGGGGACGCCATTCGCGCTATCGGATCGGGATGCTTTGGAGCAAGAGTTTGCCAGGGCCGGGTTCTCCAATGTCGAGAGCCAGACTGTGAGCGTCGTCTACGATTTCAAATCAGCAGAAGAGTACGTGCAATATCGTCGTGAGCGGTCGTCTCTGGATAAAAACATTGCGCATTGTCCCGAAGCGGATCGGGAGAAGGCTTGGGAAGCTGTCACGGCGGCGGCGCGCAAACGCGCTCGACCGGACCGTTCAGTGCGCTTTGTTAGCGAGACGACCGTGATAGCCGGCCAAAACGCCGTTCAGCAGTATTTTTAGGCGTCCGCCGAACGGAATTTATTCGTTGGCACGAATGACGTGATAACCGGCTCACGCGGTTCGCTGACCCAAAGCACGCGATCGGAATGCATACCCGCGCCATAAACCGCCGAGACCGCTGAGCGGCGCATACGATTCAGTAACCGGGTGTCGGCGTTACCTACTGAGGGGTGCTCGCCGCCGTTATCGCTGACGACTTTCTCCCAAGCGGCCTTCCGGGTGCGGAGTACCTCCGGATCGGAAAGAGGTGTGCAATTGAGTTCATTTGCGTTGAGGTCGACTATAATTTCGTCACCTTCCTCGACGAAAGCGATTGGACCGCCAAGTGCCGCTTCCGGTCCGACATGACCGATAACAAGGCCAACGGAACCACCGGAAAATCTGGCATCCGTCATCAGCGCCACGACTATCTCGTGCTCACGGCATAGTGTTGTGATACGCGACGTCGAATCGAGCATTTCCGGCATACCTGGCGCGCCGCTTGGTCCTTCGTAGCGCACGATGATCATGTCATGGTTTTCAAATTTGCCAGGACTGTGTTCGAGCGTGTCCAGCAGGTCTTCTTCCGAATCGAAAACCTTGGCTTTGCCGATGAAGATGTTGTCGTCCAATCCGCCCTCGACGCCGGCGAGCTTCAGCACCGCGCTGTATTCCGGCGAGAGATTCCCGCCAAGGACGCGCAATCCTCCCGTCGGCTTATAGGGGTTCTCAACACTGTAAATGACCGTACCATCGGGCGCAGGTGGATTTAGCCGCGCAATCTGTTGCGCAAGCGTCTCACCGGTGCAGGTCATGGTGTCACCATTGAGGAGGCCAGCGTTCAACAATTCCTTCACGATAACCTGGATGCCGCCTTTCTCGTCTATATCAACCATCGAGTAATTACCGAAAGGGCGAGCGTCAACCAGAACCGGGACGATATTCTCGGACAAATGATTGAATTCTTCAGGTGACATGATGTCGTCGCTAAAACTCTTATAACCGGCGGCGCGCGCTATTTCTGGTGCGTGCAACATCACGTTTGTGGATCCACCGACCGACATCGCGACAATCATCGCGTTGCGGATGGAATCACGGGAGACGATGTCACGAGGGTTGAGGCCGTTAGCAACCATCTTACTCAAGATATCGATAAGTTCGTCGGGGAAATTCTTGGTACGGCGTTCATCGTCCGACGGGGGGGACACCATGTGTAGCGGCTGAAGACCGACGACCGCGATGAATGTTTGCATCGTATTGTAGGTGAACATGCCGCCACAGCTGCCATATCCAGGGCAGGCCGCGCAGGCAATCCGTTCTTTCATCTCTTCGTCTTCGTTTCCGGCGGCTTGGAAGCCGGAGATGATATCGATCCGCTCATTCGTGACTTCGTCGAAGCCAGGGCGAATCGGGCCATCCGACATGATTACCGCCGGGCGATTATGTTCCAGGACTGCTGCCAAGGTTCCCACAGGAGGCTTGTCGCACGCCACAACTGCGATGGTGCCTTCAAGGCCGCTGGCGCTTAAGTGCTCGCAAATCGTGTCGTGTGTGACTTCGCGCCCGATCAGGGAGTAGCGCATCTCCTTTGTGCCGTTGCGCATACCGTCCGATGTGGCGACAGTGTATTCCGGCTGAACCAAGCGCATTCTCAGTTGACCGGATTCGCTACCGATTCGGCTGCGCAACCGGTCATGGATGATTTCGACCTTGCGTTGGACACCTAGGTAACATTGCGAATCGCCTTTGTTACCCACCACACCGACGGACGGTTCATGAATAAGATCAATGTCCGTGCCGAGTTCCCGGGCAATTCCTATAGTTTGTGCACTCCGCCCAGGGTTTCTATCAATCAATACGGTCTTAGAGTTTCGCACTTTTTAAGTCTCCTTCATCATCCTTGGCCGAACTCGACGGTAGAATTCGGTGAACGCGCGGGTATATGCACATATTTACCGCAATTAGCAAAGTATCGCGGCGCGATGAGAGGCGAAAATGCACGCTAATATTCGCCGTGATTACAGATTTGGTGACAGCTTTATATCAAGCTTTCGCGAGCCGCCATCCGCGCATATCGTCGCGGTAAGGCTGTACTCATTCAAGTGATCGATTAGGAAGTTTTTCGTCGATTTTGTCTGATCCATGCACAGGAAAACCGCTATGATCGTCTTGTTATTGAATGTGCCTATGTTGGAACAGGTAATCGAGCGCCCGTGAGTCCGAAAGATAAACAAAGCAAATCCGGCGAAGGAACCAATAGGAACCTGCTTGGATTTTATGAAGAAGCCTATCGCACCGGCGCGGCAAACGTCTTCAGCAATTGGGAAGCCACCGAAGCGGATACCGCCGTTGCGGAGGCGTTCGATTGGACCGGGCTGCATGTACTGGATATTGGATGCGGGACGGGACGTTGTGCCCGCAAATTAAGGGATGCCGGGGCGGCAGGGGTGGTTGCGGTGGATTACTCCAAAGAGGCCATACGGTTGGCGACATCCGAGACGTCGGACCGGGGGATTGAATTTATCTGCAGTGACTTTCTCGATTTCACTCCGGCGGCGACCTTCGATGGCATCGTTACCTTAGGCACACTTGAACATATGGATGATCCCATAGCCTTCTTGCGTCATGCGGCTCGACATATGAAGCCGAACGGAAAATTGGTCGTAACGTGTCCACATTTCATTAACCTGAGGGGGATCGTCTGGATGACGCTCTCTAAGCTTTTTGATATACCGATGTCGCTCTCCGATCTCCACTTTATCCATCCCTGGGATATGGAGTCTTGGTGCGGAGAGGCGTCATTGAAGGTCGTGTCGACGTCGTCTCTCGATGCCGCTCGGGGCAGTGGTGATCGCCTCATTGTGGATTTCGAAAAACGATTGCCCAATGCCTTGAGAGACGCTGGACTACCAACCGATCGAGTTTCAGATATGATGGAGTACCTTATTAACTACATATCACATATAACTGATAATAAAGAATATAATGAATTTGAGGGGGCAACTGCTCTGTATGTTATAGAGCATGATGGGACGAGATGAGACACATTAAAATCATCGGTGCGGGCTCGATTGGGAACCACCTTGCGAATGCCGCTAGGACATTGGACTGGAAGGTCGATTTGTGCGATCGCGACCCGGCGGCGTTAGAACGTACTCGGCGGTCGATTTATCCAGAGCGTTACGGCGCGTGGGACGATGCGATTTCATTGTATTTGCTCGAAGATGCACCGGTTGGTGTCCACGATGCCATCTTCATCGGAACTCCGCCCGATGCTCATATGACGATTGCCATGGAAGCGGTTGGTTCCGGCGCAAAACTCGTGCACGTGGAAAAACCAGTGTGTACGCCGGTGCTGGAACACGCTGATGCGATGATCGCGGAAGCCGAGGCGAACGGTGTTTATCTGACGGTCGGATATGATTTATTGCTGGGTGAAGCATTTCTTCGAATGGAGGCGTTATTGCGCGATCTGCCGATTGGGCCGATCAAGACCATTGATGTGGAGACGCGCGAAAATTGGGGCGGTATTTTCGGGGCGCACCCATGGCTCGATGGTCCTAAGGACTCATATCTTGGGTTTTGGCATCGGGGTGGTGGTGCCACCGGCGAACATTCGCACGGCCTCAATATGTGGCAGCACTTAGCGCTGGCCGTGGGCGCGGGCCGGGCTATAGAAATTTCGGCGTCGGCGGACTATGTGCGCGACGCACCGCTTGATTACGATCAACTCATGTCGATGAATTTGCGAACCGAGACTGGGTTGCTCGGCCGATGCGTCCAAGATGTCGTCACGCAACCGGCGCGAAAATGGGCGCGTATTCAAGGTCAAAACGGATTTGTTGAATGGGAGTATCTGGGAGCACCGGGGCATCATATCGTGCGCTTTGGGGTGAATGGAGAGGCGGTGAAGGAAGAGACGTTCATTGCGCGTAGGACCGACGATTTCCTCGCGGAGGTGAGGCATATCGGCGATTTGCTTGATGGTAGAATCGTCGCATCGGCTATCGATTTGCGGCGCGGTCTGGATACTATGTTGTTGATCGCAGGGGCACATCGTTCCGCCGCATCCGGTGAGGCCGTGACGATCGATTATGGAAGGGGATACGCGTTGGAGGCCCTTCGATGATAGAGGGGAAACGTGTGCTTGCGATTGTCCCGGCGCGCGGAGGGAGCAAGGGCTTGCCTCTAAAAAACTTGCGCGATCTGCAGGGAATACCGCTGGTCGGTCTAGTAGGGGATTGTGCTGCGCAAGTTGTGGAGATCGACCGTGCAGTGGTGTCGACCGATCACGCGGAGATCGCGGCCGTCGCCATAGCACATGGGCTCGACGTTCCATTTATGCGTCCGGAGAATATCTCTGGCGACCGCATCGGTGATTTGGAGGTTTTGACGCATGCGCTGCGGGCAACCGAGACCAATGATAGTGAGCGCTACGATATTGTCGTGATGCTGCAGCCGACGGCGCCGCAACGCGAAGCCTTCCATGTCAGTAGCGCGATTCGCATGCTAGTGGACGGAAATTGGGATTCGGTTTGGACGATGTCGCCAATCGATCTGAAGAATCATCCTCTCAAGATGCTGTCCTACGATTCGTCGGACGGAAGTTTCGATTACGATAATCCAGATGGCGGAAAAATCATTGCACGCCAGCAGCTTAATCAACTCTATCTGAGAAATGGCGTGGCTTATGCAATAAGCCGAGAGTGTCTATTGGAGCAACGTAGTATCAAAGGACGCAAGAGTGGAGCATTGGTGTTGGAAGAAAATTTCATTAGCATCGATACACAGTGGGATCTTGATCTCATCGATTATGTGATGCGCGGGCGCGACGTCGGAGAATCGGAATAGATGATATGAACGTACTCGACGGATTTGATTTCACCGATCTGTTCGTCTTTGACATGGCGAACAATCACCAAGGTAGTGTCGAGCACGGCCTCAAGGTCATCACGGGTATTGGTGAGGTCGCTCGAAGACACGGCGTTCGTGGCGCAATGAAATTCCAATTCCGACAGTTGGATACTTTTATCCATCCGGCCTTTCGCGGCAATCAGGAGAACAAACATATCCCGCGCTTCCAATCGACTCGGATGGAACGGTCGGACTATCAGATGTTGGTGGATGCGGCGCGCGAAGAAGGCTTGATGACGATGTGTACGCCGTTCGATGAGGAATCGGTCGATATCATCGTGGATATGGGCTTCGACATTATCAAAGTTGCCAGTTGTTCCGCTGAAGATTGGCCGCTGGTGGAGAAAGCTGCGGAGGCCGGATTGCCCTTAGTGTGTTCCACCGGAGGCATGACTTTGTCGGGGATTGATTCTTTAAACAGCCATTTCACACATCGCGGCGTTGATTTTGCGATAATGCATTGTGTTGCGATCTATCCTAGTCCATCAGAGACCTTGCAACTCAATCAAATCGACGTGTTGCGCCAGCGCTACCCCGGCCGTCCGATTGGATGGTCGACTCATGAGGACCCAAATGACACGACCCCCGTGATGATGGCGGTCTCGAAGGGGGCGTCGTTGTTCGAGCGGCATGTCGGGGTCGAGACAGATGAGATCAAGCTCAACGGCTATTCTTCAACGCCGGAGCAAGTGGACCGCTGGATTGCTGCATTTTTACGCGCCAAATCGATGTGCGGCGGGCAAGAACGTCCGGTATCATCAGAAGTTGAGCAGGAATCAATCTTATCCTTGAAGCGCGGGGTCTACGCGAGGGACGCAATTCCAGCCGGTGTGCCTGTAAAGCGAGCGCAGGTTTATTTTGCGATGCCCTGTCTAGAAGGACAGATCGATAGCGGCCAATGGCGTGATGGCGCTATTGCATCCGCGGAGATCGAAGCGGACGGAGCTCTCCTCAATAACAATGTGGCTTTGCCGGCAGCTGCGACGGAGACCGTTTTGAAGACTGCGGTACATGAAGTGAAAGCATTGCTCAACTTGGCGAATGTGCCGCTCAATACGGAATTTTCTACAGAATACTCGCATCATTACGGCATTTCGAAGTTCCGAGAGACCGGGGCTGTGTTGATAAATTGCATCAACCGCGAGTACTGCAAGAAGATCCTGGTGCAATTGCCGGGACAGCGGCATCCCGAGCATTTCCACGAGCTAAAAGACGAAACCTTCCAGGTTTTGTTCGGCCAATTGCATATCCAAGTCGATGGTAAGCACAGCATCCTTGTGCCAGGGCAAATTTGCCTTGTGCAACCTGGCACTTGGCACAGTTTCTGGACTGATACCGGTGTTGTATTCGAAGAAATCTCGACCCGAGATGTCTCTGGTGATTCTTACTACAGAGATAAAGCCATTAACCGGATGGAACGCAGCGAACGCAAGACAGTCGTTGACCATTGGGGCCGTTTTCAATTGCCTGAAGTATTCGGGGATAGCGGGAACGCATGATTCGCTGCGTCGTCTTCGATTTTGACGGTACGATCCGTCAGTCCGTCTCCATCAAGCATCAAGCCTATTTTGTCGCCGTGCGGGGTATTGAGCGCGGCGACGAGATATTCCGAGACATTATTCGTGATTTTCCAACGATGACGCGCTTCAGCGGATGTGCGCTTTTCGCCGAGAGAGCGCGCACGCTTGGTATTGATACACCAAGTGGTGAGGAGTTGGCAGAGCGATATTCACGAGCTTGCGAAGATGCCATCGCGGCATGCCCTGAGGTCCCAGGGGCCGGTGCATTTTTAGATTGGCTGCGGCCTCAAGGAATAGATTGTTTCGTGGTATCCGGAACGCCCCAAATACCTCTTCGCGAGACGGTCCGACGGATCGGTCTCGAAGATCGATTCGTTGATGTTTTGGGCGATCCCACGAGCAAACCGCAACATTATGCCGATATTCTCGCGCGAACCGGGCACGCCCCCGAGACTCTCCTCGCCATTGGAGATGGAGATGATGACAAAGCCGCCGCATTCTCCGTGGGTGGCCAGTTCGTTAGGGTGAAAGGGGGTGCCGGGGCCGTTCAGACAGGTGAATGGGCGGTTAACGCATTGACGGAAATTTGCGCCATCCCCGAGCTAGTGTTTCCTGAAGCCTAGATGGCGTTATGCTGATGCCGCGATATTGCACCAAACGGGTGTGTGATCCGAAGCCTTTTGCTTGCCGCGTGGAATACGGTCAATTTCGCACTGGCTCAATAGGTCGGCGGCCTGTGGTGAAAGCAAGAAATGATCGATCCTTACGCCTTCGTCGCGCTGCCAGCGGCCTGACTGATAATCCCAAAAACTATAGGCACCGACCTCTTTATGTAGTGCTCGCCAGGCTTCGGTTAGTCCTAAGTTTAACAGTGAGCGAAATCGGGATCGTGATTCAGAGCGGCAGAGCGCATCATCGGCCCATCCGACCGGATCATAGACGTCGTCGTCAGTCGGACAGATATTGTAGTCACCGCCGAGGATAAAGGGCATTTCCAGGGGCAGCAAACTGTCACGGACATGGGCCACGAGCCGATCCATCCATTTGAGTTTGTAGTCGAACTTGTCGCCTGGCGTCGGGTTACCATTAGGCAAATAAATCGAGGCGACGCGGATGCCGTCAATTGTGCCTTCGATATAGCGGGCTTGTTTGTCATCTGGGTTTCCGGGTAAGCCGCGCGAGACGTCTTCTATCGGCCGCTTTGAGAGGATGGCGACGCCATTGTAGGATTTTTGGCCGTGGGTCTCGACGTTATAGCCTTTATCTTCGATTTCGAGGCGTGGGAACTGATTGTCGACGGTCTTTACTTCCTGCAGAAGTGCGACGTCAGGAGCTGCTTCATCCAGCCATTCCAGCACGCGAGGGAGGCGCGCCTTAATCGAGTTCACGTTAAAAGTTGCTATTTTCAAATCTTTTGTCTCCCAAACGGAAAAGGCCCGCGATGCGGGCCTCTTTTTAGCACGGATCGAAAGTCGTTACATTGAAAACGATGCACCACATCCGCATCCCGACGTCGCGTTCGGATTGTTGATTTGAAAAGCCGAGCCGACCATCTCGGTCACGAAATCGATCTCCGATCCGGCGAGGTAGTCGAGTGAGGTATCGTCGACGACGACCTTGATACCATCGCGCTCGAAAATAGAATCATCACCATTCTCATCCTCAGCGAAGTCGAAACCGTATTGGAACCCGGAACATCCGCCACCCGAGACCGTCACCCGCAACATCATATGCGGCTTGCCTTCGGCTTCAAATATTTCGTTCAGGCGTTTGACCGCCGATGCGCTAATCGAGACCGCGCGATTTTGCGGTTTGGTCGCTTCTGATGCGAATACATCCATGTTGTAACCCCATGACTATCGTTTTTTAAAGTTTAAGCCTTTTACACGGGGATTTCACCTGAATTTTCAAACTGAATATGGTATTGCTATTTAAACATATGCGCAGATATTGTGCAGCCATGTTGCAAACCCCAGCGCCTTTTGCGACGCGGTCGGAAGAGAGCCGCGGTCGGCTGCATTCCGAAGCCGAAAGTCGCCGCCGCAGTTGTTTTCAGCGCGACCGCGACAGGATCATCCACTCGACTGCTTTTCGGCGCTTGAAACATAAGACGCAGGTCTTCATTTCCCCCCATGGTGATCACTTTAGAACCCGGCTAACTCACAGCATCGAAGTGGCTCAAATTGCTCGCAGCATGGCACGCAGTCTTGGTCTGGATGAGGATCTGACGGAGGCCTTGGCGCTGGCGCACGATTTTGGGCACCCGCCATTCGGTCATGCGGGGGAGATGGCCCTGGATGCGGTCATGGAGCCGTATGGCGGTTTCGATCACAACGAACAGACTCTGCGGATTTTAGTCTCGTTGGAGCAACGCTACGCGGCTTTCGATGGTCTCAATCTGACTTGGGAAACGCTGGAAGGGGTGGTGAAGCACAATGGGCCGCTCACCGGTTTCCACAAACGAGAGGCTTCGGTCCCGCAATCCATTCTTCACTACTGCGAAGGACACGATCTGGAGCTAGATACATTTGCTGGACTTGAGGCTCAAGTGGCGGCCATAGCCGATGATATTGCTTATGATAACCATGATATCGACGACGGTTTGCGTGCTGACATATTTTCCATATCGGATTTTTCTGATGTCGAGCATGTGGCGGAAACTTTTGCGGAGGTGCGGCACCAATACGCCGACGTAGAAGAAAGCCGCATTATTTTCGAATCGGTCCGACGCTTGATCGGAGATATGGTCGAAGATGTTCTCAGCGAGGCCGAACGACGACTATTGGAGGATAAACCGGGAAGTGCGGCTGAAGTTCGAAATCTGAGCCGCTCCATCATCGCGTTTTCAGCTGACATGAGTGCGAAAGACCGCGCCTTGAAAGATTTTCTATTCCGTCATATGTACCGCCATCACAGCGTCATGCGGGAAGTCGACAAGGCAAAGCGGGTCATTCGAGATCTGTTCATGCATTTCATGGAGACACCGGCTGACATGCCAGTCGAATGGCGCAAATTAGCCGATAACGGTGATGCTACTTCGGTGGCACGAATTGTCGCGGATTATATCGCCGGGATGACGGATAATTATGCGCTCAAATGTCACGACGCGTATTTTAAGGTGGACGCCAGAGTCTAATGAACCTCTTTCTTGAATACCGTCGACGGATTGTTGATGCGATTGCGGCTCTCGTAACCGATGGCGTCGTGCCGAAAGAGATCGATACGTCGCGCGTTTCTGTTGAGCCGCCGCGAGAGGCCGAGCATGGCGATTTGGCGACTAACGCGGCGATGGTGATGGCCAAGCCCGCTGGCATGAGGCCGCGCGATTTAGCCGAAAAATTAGCGGAAAAGTTACGGCAAGACGATAGCGTAACTGATGTGGAAATCGCCGGCCCCGGATTCATCAACTTACGCCTTGATCCAACGATGTGGTACGCCGTACTCGGTGAGGTGCTGAAGAAGGGAGATTCGTTCGGCGAATCCGACATTGGTGCGGGCGGTAAAGTGAACGTTGAGTATGTCTCCGCCAATCCGACAGGCCCGTTGCATATCGGTCATGCGCGAGGGACGGTTTTCGGAGACGCATTGGCCTCCTTGCTGGAGAAGGTCGGTTACGACGTTTGCCGCGAATATTACATCAACGACGCGGGCGCACAGGTCGATGCGTTGGCCCGTTCCGCTCATTTGCGCTACCGCGAAGCTTTGGGCGAGGACATCGGTGAAATCCCGGAGGGGTTATATCCAGGCGAATATATGATTCTCGTCGGCGAAGCTTTGGCTGCCCGGGATGGGGATCGCTGGAAGAGTGCGCCAGAGGACGATTGGTTGGCGCCATTCCGCGAGTTCGCCATTGATGCAATGATGGATATGGTGCGCTCTGATCTGGCGACTTTGGACGTCCGACATGATGTATTTACGTCGGAGCGGAAACTGGTAGAGACTGGTCGGGTAGATGAAGTGCTGGAAAATTTGGAAGCGCGAGAGCTTGTCTATACCGGCGTGCTTGAGCCACCCAAAGGCAAGAAGCCGGACGATTGGGAGCCGCGTCCGCAGACGCTTTTCAAATCCACTGAATTCAAGGATGACGTCGACCGGCCATTGAAGAAGTCAGACGGTAGCTGGACCTATTTCGCATCCGATATCGCCTATCACCGGGATAAATACTTACGCGGTTATGGTGAATTGATCGACGTTTGGGGGGCGGATCACGGCGGGTACGTCAAACGGATGGTCGCCGCGACAGATGCGGTGACGGAGCAAGGCGCTCGCTTGGATGTGAAAATTTGTCAGATTGTTCGCTTGATGGAAAATGGCGAACTGATTCGCATGTCGAAGCGAGCCGGTAATTTCGTGACCTTGCGCGATTTGGTGGACGAGGTCGGCTCCGGCGTCGTGCGCTTTATCATGCTGACGCGCAAAAATGATGCGCCACTTGATTTCGATCTTGCTGTCGTTCGGGAGCAATCTCGCGAAAACCCAGTGTTCTACGTGCAATATGCCCATGCGCGCTGTCATTCCGTGATGCGGATGGCGGCGGAAGCTCTTCCGGAATTGGATACGGCGACCGGCGCATTGGCGGCCGCAGATTTGGCTTTATTGAAAGACGATGCTGAACTCAATCTGATTAAGGTGATCGCTGCTTGGCCGCGAACGCTTGAAAGCGCGGCTGAAGCTCATGAGCCCCATCGCTTGGCGTTTTACATGTACGATTTAGCGGCCGCCTTCCATGGGCTCTGGACCAAGGGTAGCCGTGAGGATCCGTCCTTGCGTATGGTGCGTGGTGATGCGGGCGAACTGACGCGGGCACGGTTGGCATTGGCCCGGGCGACGCAGATCGTGATTGCATCCGGACTGGCGGTATTCGGTGTCGAGGCTGTGGAGGAAATGCGCTGATGGCACGGCGTTCGGACAAGCTTCGCGAGGAACTTGCCGCACTCGATCAGGATGTCATCCGAGACCGGGGTGCCACCCGGCGTATTCACAAGGCGATCCCGGCCGTCGGAGCGTTCGTTGCAATGATCGGATTTGGCGCGGTCACCTGGTATGCCTACAATCAGGGGATCCTCGAAGGAAGTGAAGACGCCGCGCCGTTACTTCGTCCGAAAGGCGCTTTGAAGGCGCCGCCCTCCAATCCGGGTGGGGTGGATGTGCCCAATCGTGACAAATATGTCTTCAATACTTTGGAACAACGAGAAGACGACCAGAAGGTCGAACGCCTGCTGCCGCCTGCGGAACAACCAAAGGAACTGCCGCCGGAGGATTCAAAGCCGTCGGTCACCACGCAATTGCCAAAGGCGGAAAAGCCCGTAGCGATAGAAAAACCGGCAGTGGCAACATCTAACGAGGCTCGGCCACGGACCGCAAATGAAGCCCTTAAGAAAGCCCTCGACTTGGTCCAAAAAGATGCACCGCCACCTTTACCCGCACCTGGTTCAGAATCTGAAGTCGCGGAGCAATCTCCGATAGCGGAAACGGCGCAGGTCGCGGAATCTCAAATGCCGAGCGGTCCCATTCGCTTGACGCGCGGGAAGAACAGCCCGGCGGCAACGGAAGTCAAACCAGCGCCACCACCACCTCCTGCACTGAAGACGCGTACAGTGCGGCCGTCAGCAACCAAAGCACCGGTAATTCCGCAGCTGAAAAAATCAGCGCCAAAAGTTGTGAAACCATCGTCACGACCAAAACGCCGGCCGACGCCATCAACGGCGAAAGGTTATTATATTCAATTGGGTGCGTTACGTTCGGCATCCGCGGCGGAGCGTGCCTGGAGCGGCGCAAAAAAGAAAAACCCTGATATATTGCGTGGAAGGAAGCTTTCGGTGGAGCGTGCGAACGTGCCGGAGAAAGGCGTGTATTATCGCGTGCAGTCCGGACCATTTGCGGATTCAGGAGCGGCTAAACGTCTTTGCGATGCATTGAAACGGCGAAAGCAAGGTTGCTTCGTCGTCAGACGAAAGTAGGAACATGACTGTAGCCACCATATTTACCTGCGCGGGCTTGGAATTGACCGAAGCGGAAATCTCGTTTTTCAAGGAAACTGACCCATTCGGATTTATCCTTTTTGCCGACAACATTGACACACCGGCTCAAATTCGGGCTCTCACTTCTTCCCTGCGGGATTGTGTCGGGCGGGACGACGCCCCAATCCTTATCGATCAGGAAGGCGGCAGAGTCGCTCGATTGACGCCGCCGCAATGGCGAGAGGCGCCGCCCGCCAAGGTTTTCGGCGACCTCGCATTGAAAGACATGGATGCGGCGAAGCGTGCGGCCTGGGTTAATGCGCGGTTGTTCGCCGCCGAATTAACCGATCTCGGGATCGACGTTGATTGTGCGCCAGTCCTCGATCTTTCCATTCCAGGTGCGCATGACGTCATCGGCGACCGTTCCTTCGGCGGGAACCCGGAACTGGTGGTCTCAGTCGCCCGGGCATTTGCCGAAGGGTTGATGGCCGGCGGGGTCTTACCGATGATCAAACACGTGCCGGGGCATGGACGGGCAATGGCAGACAGTCATAAGGAATTACCGAGTGTCGACCTGCCGCGCGATCAATTGGAGGCGACGGATTTCGCACCCTTCAAGGGACTAGCCGATATGCCACTTGCGATGACCGCGCATATTTTGTTTCCGCAAATTGATGCCGAACGACCGGCGACCACATCACCCACGATCATTGAGGAAATTGTCCGTGGTTATATCGGATTTGAGGGATTGATCGTCAGCGATGACGTGACAATGGCAGCATTATCCGGCGGCGACAGAGAAAAGGCCGAAGCGACACGTTCCGCCGGTTGCGACATCGTTTTGCATTGTTATGCCGAACTCGAGCAGATGCGAGAAATCGCACTTGGCAGCGGGCAGGTGAGCGACGCGTCTTTCGCGCGTTTCGAGAAAGCGAGAGAGGCCGTGGCCACCACTCCCGAAGATATTGATGCGGTTGCATTGCAAGTAGAACTGACTTCATTGCTGCAAGGCTGATCACAGAGTGCCCGATCTCTCGACTATCGCGCATACAGCCTCAATTTGGGTACTCCCGGTTCTCTTCGCGATAACCCTGCACGAGGCGGCGCATGGTTGGGTGGCTTGGCGTCTCGGCGATCCGACAGCAAAGATGTTGGGGCGGGTGAGTTTCAACCCACTGAAACATGTCGATATGTTCGGTACGGTTCTTCTGCCGGCTTCGCTGGTATTCCTGGGTTCTCCCTTCTTGTTCGGTTGGGCCAAGCCGGTTCCGGTCGATATGCGGCAACTCCATCATCCGCGACGAGATATGGCGCTGGTGGCCGCAGCGGGTCCGGTGACTAATCTTTTCCTCGCCTGGGTATCCGCGATGGCAGCACATCTCGTGTTCTTATTCCCGGCCGATGTTGCGATCTGGTTGGCCCGAAATTTGGAGAACTCGATTCATTTGAACCTCATCCTCGCGGTCTTGAACATGCTGCCTTTACCACCGCTCGATGGGGGCCGGGTAGCGGTCGGCATCTTACCCGACTTTCTAGCTTATCCTTTGGCTCGCATGGAAAGATTCGGACTGTTCATTCTGATCGGCTTATTGTTCATTGTACCAATGGTGACACGGCAGCTTGATTTGGATTTTAACCTTGTCGGGATCGTGATCGGAGAACCGGTTGCTTGGCTGCATAACCTGTTGATTGATATCACGGGACATCGATGACGGAAGAGACCGAAGGCCAATCCGAAGAGGCGCCTGCCGCGGCAAATGAGAACGAGCCGTTCGAGGACGAGCGCCCGCCCTATAAGCCGGGCGCGGACGAGCTTGTGCTTGATATTGATGGCTATGAGGGCCCGATCGATATTTTGCTGACACTGGCTCGGGATCAAAAAGTCGATCTGACGAAAATATCGATTCTGGAATTGGCTGAGCAATATCTGACCTTTATCAACGCGGCTCAACGTTTACGCATAGAGTTAGCTGCGGATTATTTGGTGATGGCGGCCTGGCTTGCCTATCTCAAATCGCGGTTATTGCTGCCCGTGACTGGCGGGGAAGATGAGCCGAGTGCCGCGGAGTTGGCCGCTCGTCTTGCGTTCCAATTACAGCGACTAGAAGCTATGCGGAAGGTTGCTGAGCGATTGTTCGCGCGTGAGCAAATGGGGCAGGATTTCTTTCGACGCGGTGACCCGGAGCGCATGCCTGTTATAAGGTCATCAGTTTTTGATTTGTCGCTTTATGAATTGTTGTCTGTTTATGGCGCGCACCATCAGCGACAAGAAGCCAGCACATACGAAATTAACCCAATGGAAGTATTCTCCATCGAAGACGCATTGATACGGCTGCGCAGCCTTATCGGCGATGTTCCGAATTGGACTGTCTTGACGAGTTTTTTTCCGGAAGGGATCCGGAATGCGCTGAGCTATAAGTCAGCGGTCGCGACGACCTTTGTTGCGACGTTGGAACTGGCCAGGACTCGTCAAATCAGTATCCGGCAGTCAGGTACTTTCGAACCCATTTTCATTAAGACTTTTGAGAACGATGGATAGATTTCAGCAAATCCGGCTTATCGAAGCGATTATCTTTGCGTCAACCGAGCCGATTGCCGAGCGTGTTTTGGTGTCACGCCTGCCTGAAGGGGCCAATGTAGGCGATCTTCTCGAAGAGCTTCGCGGCATGTATGAAAATCGCGGTGTAAATCTGATTCGGATAGGAAATGCCGTCGCCTTTCGTACTGCGCCTGATCTAGCGTCGCTAATGAAGATAGAGCGGGAAGTGGTTCGGAAGCTTTCCCGCGCAGCGGTCGAGACGCTCTCCATAATCGCCTATCACCAACCGATCACGCGCGCGGAGATTGAGGAAGTGCGCGGTGTTTCTCTCAGCAAGGGAACAGTAGATATATTGCTGGAGGCGGGGTGGGTGAAACCCAAGGGACGGCGACGTCTTCCTGGCCGCCCGGTGACGTGGGGAACAACCGAAGGGTTCCTCGATCATTTCGGACTGGAAACTCTGGACGCGTTACCTGGTGTCGACGAGCTCAAAGCTGCGGGCTTGTTGGACCGGCGCCGTGGCTTTGGACCACTGGCGGAACAGTTAGGGATTGGTGAAGATGGTTCCGATCAGGACGATGAAGACGAAGATGATGAAGAGGAAAAAATCGATAAAGTGGCTATTGATGCCGAGTTTGAAGATGCCCCCGAGGAAGAATCCGAGTAAGTTTCGGAAGATGCGCAAGCGAATTGATTTGCCGGACTTGCTTGTTTGCTATTGAAAATCATTCTTAGAATGTACCTTGCTGAAGAACCCAATAGCTGAAATCGGCCAATGCCGGACGCAATCGCACTTAAATTGAAGAATATTCGCCATGTATATGGCGATAACGTCGCCGTCGATGATTTCAATATCGACGTTCATGCGGGCGAGGTTATCTGTCTTTTGGGACCATCGGGTTGCGGGAAAACAACGGCTTTGCGCGTGGCGGCGGGGTTGGAGACTCTGCAACAGGGTAAAGTCTCAGTCGGCGGAGCGGTTGTCGCTGATACCGGTACGGCAGTGCCGCCGGAGCAGCGTGGCGTCGGCCTCGTGTTTCAGGATTATGCGCTGTTCCCACATCTAACAGTATTACAGAATGTTGAATTCGGCCTGAGCAGTCTTTCATCGGGCGAGAAGAATATTCGCGCCGTGACGGTACTTGAGCAGGTCGGTATGAAATGGGCGACGGCGCGCTATCCGCATACTCTTTCGGGAGGCCAACAACAGCGAGTGGCATTGGCACGAGCGATCGCGCCACGTCCGCCGGTTATCCTATTGGATGAACCTTTTTCCGGTTTGGATGCCCGGCTACGCGATCAAGTGCGGGACGAGAGCCTGCATTTACTGAAGGAAAGCGGCACGGCCGCGCTTTTGGTAACGCACGATGCGGAAGAGGCGATGTTCATGGCGGACCGGATCGGCGTGATGCGGGATGGACGTTTGGTCCAATTTGATAAACCCGACGAACTGTATATGCGGCCGACGGACGCCTTTGTTGCGGAATTTTTTGGTGAAGTGAATAAGGTCTATGGCACGGCGTCTCACGGCATCGTAAATACGCCGATTGGTGTTTTCCCCGCTCCCACACTCGCCGATGGCCAAAAAGCGGAAATTATCATCCGTCCTGAAGCAATTGATGTGGGACTGGAACGAGCGGATTCGGCTTTATGCGGCAAAGTCCTAGCCTCACGTATGCTGGGGCGCACCAGCTTGATACATCTTTGCCTCTGTCAGCATGCGAGGGAAGAAATCCATCTGCATTCTCGCGTTCCGGGCCGCTATTTGCCGGCGGAGAATGAAACCGTCTCGATTGAATTCGATCCGAGCCGCGCCTTTGTGTTTCCGGCAATGGACGCCGATTAGACGCGCCTAGTTAATCCCTCCTTTCCCGCAGGTATGTGAGACGGTTGTGATTGCGGACGTCGCATGTATGAATACCCGGAAGCGTAACTGGGAGACCAAAAAATGGGCACCTTTAGTATTTGGCATTGGCTAATCGTTCTTGCGGTTGTGCTGGTCTTGTTTGGGGGTGGAGGAAAAATCTCCAAGCTTATGGGTGACTTTGGTAAAGGACTGAAGTCCTTTAAGAAAAACATCAAGGAAACGGGTACCGGTGATACCGACGGAGAGGCCGAGCCCGACAAGGCTATCGCATCCGAAGAGGCGAAAAAGCCCATGAATTCGGCGTCGAGCGAAAATAAGGATCGGGCGGCAAACGGTTAAACCCTTGTACCAAGGCTGCGGCCGATTACACGTGGCACAGAAATATGTTTGATATCGGTTGGCAGGAACTGTTTCTCGTTGCGGTCATCACTATCCTGGTGGTCGGACCAAAAGAGTTACCCCGTGTCTTGAAGACCGTTGTTACGGGTGTTCGGAAGGTGCGCGGTCTCGCAAACGACTTTCAACGTGGTATCAACGAATTAGCGCGCGAAACCGAACTCGACGATATCAGGAAAGATATGGAGAAAGCAGCGGATATCGATCTCGAGCGAGAGTTGGAAGAGACTATCGATCCGACTGGCGATCTCACGAATACGATGCACGAACTCGAAAGTGAACTGCAGAGTACCGGGGTAGAGGATGAGTCGCCCGCGATTGCCGGTCAGACCATTCAAGACGAGGTGGCCAATAAACCCGTTTCGGATTCAGACGCACCAAAAAGCGTGACCAGCGGCTAACGGATGGAAGAAGAAGCAGAAGATGCGAAAATGCCGCTGCTCGACCATTTGATCGAATTACGCCAACGACTCATATACTCGGTCGGCGGATTTCTGGTGTGTTTTCTATGTGCGTTTTATTTCGCGGGAGACATCTTCAATTTTCTCGTCCAACCATTGGCTGACCTATGGCAGGGCGAAGACGCTCGGCGTTTAATCTATACGGCGCTGCACGAAAAATTCATAACAGAAATAAAAGTCGCATTTTTCGCGGGCGCCTTCCTGGCGTTCCCGGTGATTGCCATACAGATGTGGATGTTTATTGCGCCGGGCCTCTACAAGCATGAAAAGCATGCGTTTATGCCATTCCTGGTCGCGACGCCGATCTTGTTCTTTATGGGTGGTTCGTTTGTGTACTACTTAGTCTTGCCGGTCGCATGGGCGTTCTTTGCGGGTTTTGAGCAAACTGGTGTGGATGGCACCATGACCATCGCACTTGAGCCCAAGGTAAACGAATACTTGTCCTTGGTCATGCGGTTGATCTTTGCCTTTGGCATTAGTTTCGAACTGCCTGTCGTCATGACATTGCTAGCGCGGGCGGGATTGGCGAGCAGCGACGGCATGAAGAAAAAACGACGGTATGCAGTCGTCGTGGCATTCGTTGCTGCAGCGATTTTAACGCCGCCGGATCCGCTGAGTCAGATCGGCCTCGCCGTACCTATTATTATCCTCTACGAGATTTCGATTTATTGCGCCATGTTGGTTGAAGAGGGGCGGGCGAAGCGGGAAGCCGCTACGGAGCCCGGTGATAAGGCTGAGGAAGCGGAATAAAGCGGTCCGTCAATGGACGCTGGGGACGGGTTTTCGTATAAACGCGCAAACGATAAGTAGGTAGCGTCCAAATGCACGATCTTAGATACATCCGCGAAAATCCGGAAGCTTTCGATGCCGAACTCGGGCGGCGTGGTGCGGAAGCGGCGTCCGCGCGCATTCTTGAAATTGATGCTGCCAGAAGAGCGGCGCAAACAATGTTCCAGGAGATGCAGGAACGGCGTAACACCCTTTCGCGCAAAATCGGCAAGGTGAAGAAAGAAGGCGGGAATGCCGATGCATTGATGGCAGAGGTGCAGGGGCTCAAGGAAGGTATATCTGACGAAGAAACGTCTGAGCGGGAGCATTCCGTGGCTTTGCAAGCGATCCTGCAGGAACTGCCGAATATCGCAGCTGCCGATGTTCCGGATGGCCAAAATGAAGACGACAATGTCGAAGTTCGTGCTGTCGGTGAGAAAACTCAAATTGAGGGCGGAGCTAAAGAACATTTCGACCTTGGTGAAGCCTTGGGTCAAATGGACTTCGAGGCGGGTGCAAAACTATCGGGTGCGCGGTTCGTGGTTTTGAGAGGCGGTTTGGCGCGCATGGAACGCGCTATCGCAAACTTTATGCTGGATATGCACACAGAAGAATTCGGCTATACGGAAATCGTACCGCCGGCTTTGGTTCGGGATGAAACCCTTTATGGCACTGGCCAACTGCCGAAATTCGCCGAAGACCTGTTTCACACGGATGACGGCTATTGGCTCATTCCGACCGCCGAAGTCCCGCTCACAAGCCTCGTATCCGGTGACATCTTGCGGGAAGATGATCTACCGCTGCGATTCACCGCCTGGACACCGTGTTTTCGCTCGGAAGCAGGAGCGGCCGGGAAAGATACACGGGGTATGATCCGCCAGCATCAATTCTCAAAGGTCGAACTGGTTAGTGTCACACATCCGGAACGATCCGACGAAGAGTTGGAGCGCATGACCAATTGCGCCGAGGAAGTTCTCAAACGCCTTGGGTTGGCCTATCGCGTCATGATGTTATGCACCGGCGATATGGGCTTCGGCGCCCGCAAGACTTACGACCTGGAAGTATGGTTACCGGGACAAGATCGGTATCGCGAAATTTCTAGTTGTTCAAATTGCTGGGATTTTCAGGGCCGCCGAATGCGGGCCAGGTTTCGACCGAATGGAGGGAAGGGGACTGAATTCGTTCACACATTGAATGGATCCGGACTTGCTGTCGGGCGAACGATGATCGCGATCATCGAAAACTACCAAAATCCCGATGGGACGATCACAGTGCCGGATGTGCTGCGACCGTATATGGGCGGTCTAGAGAAGCTTAGTCCGATGGTTAGCTGATGACGATGTTCTCTCCGCCGCTCGATTTGGTCGATGCGCGTATTCTTGTGGTGAACGATGATGGAATTCGAGCGCCGGGGCTAAAAGTTCTGGAAAATATCGCAAAGAGTTTTACTAAGGATGTTTGGGTTTTCGCACCGGAAGAAGAGCAGAGCGGCGCCGGACATTCTTTGTCGCTCTCGAAAGCTGTCCACGTGACGAAGCTAGGTTACCGTCGTTATGCCGTAGGGGGGAGCCCCACCGATTGCGTAATGTTAGCCATGGGAGAGTACTTGAAGGACAAGCGCCCGGATTTGGTGCTGAGTGGAATCAACAGAGGCGGGAACCTGGGTGACGACGTGACCTATTCCGGCACAGTCGCTGGAGCGATGGAAGCAACGCTTCTGGGAATACCAGCGATTGCCCTAAGCCAGGAAGTCAGGGGTCAGAAAGAGCAATTCAAGACGGCCGCGGCATATGCCTGTTCTGTAATCGGACGATTACTTAAATTCGAGTGGCCACGTGATGTCTTTATGAACGTGAATTTCCCTGATGTGCCGCCGGAAGAAGTGAACGGAGTTTCCATGGTACCGCAGGGGCGTCGGAAATCCGGCTACGAGTTGCATCAGATGCCAAATCCGCGGCGTCCCGGGCACTACTACATTATCGGAACGGCCATTGCGGGAGCGCACCACAAGCGGAGCGATTCAGATCATCGGGTTGTGGAACGCGGTGAGATATCCATAACGCCATTGCATTGCGATTTGACCCATTACGGCGCATTGCGAAAGTTGCGCAAGGGATTCGAATGATTCCGGCGACCCGGAAAATTCGTTTGATTCTCGACCTGCGTCGGCGCGGAATTACTGATACTGATCTGCTTTCTGCATTTGAGAGAGTGCCGCGAGAAGATTTTGTTCCAGAGGCTTTTCTCGATAAATGTTATGAAGATACCGCCTTGCCGATTGGCTTTGGTCAAACTGTCAGCCAACCAAGTGTCGTCGCATTGATGTTGCAGGCATTGTCACTGGACCAGACCCATAAGGTTTTGGAAATCGGCATGGGGTCCGGTTATCAGACGGCGCTTCTCACTCATTTATGTCGCCGGGTGTATGCGATTGAGCGCCACAAAGAGCTTCACCGGCAGGCGGGGTCACGGCTTTACGCCTTAGGGCGCAATAACTTCACCAGTATTGCTGGTGACGGTAGCCTGGGTTGGGAGGCCCAGGCGCCATTCGCACGCATCATTTCCGCCGCTTGTGCTGATGATGTACCGCGTAAATTGGCGGAACAATTGGATAACGGCGGTATTATGGTGCTGCCGATCGGTGGAGAAAAATCCGAACAACGCATTATCCGAGTCGTCAGAAATGATGATGAATTCGACATCGAAGACTTGGGTGAAGTCCGTTTCGTGCCTTTGGTCCAAGGATATGTAAGGTAAGCGACCTGATAATTGAGACAACGTCGCCTCAACGGTAAACTAATGGTCATGCGTCCTACTCTTTTGCTCATCGTTTGTTCGGTCTCAATGCTTGCCGCGTGCACGCAGCCCGCCCGCGTGACGCTGTATGAGGATCGGAAGGGGGGAGTGGCTAAGGTATCGGCGATGCCGCGCGATCAAATTCATAGGGTGAGGCGAGCCGACAATCTATATCTGATTGCTCAACGCTACGGTCTATCGACCCGATCATTGATCGCAGCCAACAATTTGCAGCCGCCGTACCGGCTTTTTATTGGCCAAAGATTGAAATTACCTCGTCCGCGAATTCATAAAGTTGTCCGGGGAGATACGGTTTACGCCATTTCGCGTCAATACAAAGTGGCCATGAGCCAACTTGTTCATATCAACGGATTGAAGCCGCCTTATAAAATTATCACAGGGAAAACATTGAGCCTGCCAGGCGCGGTCGAAGCCGACCGACCGCAAGTTGCACTGAAATCAACCAGGGCCATCGCGAATCCGCCCCGTGCCCGCAAGACAGTCAAGAGTGGCAAAGCCAACAAGCAGGTGAAAACTACACGTCGTCGAGTACAGTTACCAAAATTGCCGCCAACCCGAGGTAGTTTTATTTGGCCAATCCGGGGGAGGGTGATCTCGCACTTTGGCTCGAAAGGTAAAGGGCTACACAACGACGGCATTAATCTCGCTGCACCGCGTGGCACACCAGTTCAGGCGGCACAGGCTGGGGTGGTCGCCTATGCGGGGAACGAGTTGCGGGGATTTGGCAACTTAGTCCTGATTCGGCACAAGAAAGGCATTATGAGCGCCTATGCACATAATGATGCTCTGTTGGTAAAATCGGGTGAGACCGTGCGGCGTGGGCAAACCATTGCGAAGGTCGGTAGCACCGGCAGTGTCGACGAACCACAGCTGCATTTCGAGATTCGAGATGGCCGCAATGCTGTCAATCCGGCTCGGTTTTTGGGGCGAATGTCAGCGCAACTCTCGGAACGCTAGATTTTATTTTAGCGGCTTGCCGAGGCGGCCAGCTAGATCTTGAATATATTGCCAGGCGACACGACCGGAGCGCGAGCCCCGGGTTGCGGACCATTCGATAGCCTCCGCGCGCCAAGTCTCTTCCGAAATAGAGAGTTCATGAAACTCGATATAACCCTGGATCATCTCAAGATAGGTCGACTGGTTCGTGTTGTGGAAACCAAGCCATAAACCGAACCGGTCGGAGAGGGAAACTTTCTCTTCGACAGCTTCGGAAGGGTTGATTGCGGTCGAGCGTTCGTTTTCCATCATATCGCGCGGCATCAGGTGGCGGCGATTGGACGTCGCATAGAAGATCACATTATGCGGCCGTCCTTCGATGCCGCCCTCCAAGACCGCTTTTAGCGATTTGTAGCTGGCGTCATCGCCGTCGAAGGACAGATCGTCGCAAAAGACGATGGATTGTCGGTCGGAGGGGCGGAGTATACCCAACAACGTCGGCAAAGATGGTATATCTTCGCGGTGTATCTCAACAAGCGCCAGGCTGTCGCCGCCGGTCGCGCGGACCTCCGCATGGACCGCCTTTACGAGCGAGCTTTTCCCCGTACCGCGGGCACCCCAAAGCAACGCGTTGTTGGCGGGCAAGCCTTTTGCGAAACGATCCGTATTATCCACTAAAATTTGTTGCTGATGCTCTATCCCCTTGAGCAATTCGATCTCGACACGGTTTACACTGTCGATCGGCTCAAGCCATTGGATGTCGGCGTGCCAGACGAAGGCATCGGCGGCATTCAGATCGTTTGTTTTAGCGGTATTTGGGGCGACGCGTTCAAGGGCATCTGCGATGCGGGTGAGTACGTCGATCAGCTTATCATCATTCATAGAAAACTAGGGTCCGGCTCAGCGCTAAAAGGCGCAGAACCCTAGTCTTCGATCACGCTTTGGTCAATTGTTGCCATTCTGAGCTTGTAATACCTCATGCATGAATTGAATTTAGCGGGAAGGCCTGTATAGTCCGGCGTGCGCGTCTTTCCGCGCCGCAATTGAAGGAGCTCCTAATGTTGATTTCCGAAGCTTGGGCCCAAGGCGCGGGTGGCGGTGGTGGCGACATCTTCTCTATGATGTTTCCGCTTCTGCTTATTTTTGCGGTCTTTTATTTTTTGCTGATTAGGCCACAGCAAAAGAAGATGAAGGAGCACCGCGAGATGTTGCTTGCCGTCCGACGGGGCGACAAGGTTGTAACTGGTGGCGGTATTATCGGCTTGGTCTCAAAAGTCATCAGCGACGATGAAATTCAGGTGGAAATCGCCGAAGGCGTGAAGGTCAAGATCGCGCGCTCCACGCTGTCGAGCGTCATGTCGAAAACCCAGCCGGTAAAAGACAGCGGCGAGACCAAAAAACCAGAAGCTGCGAACGATTTAGGCGGCACGGAAGAGAAGAAGGAAGGCGGCAGTCTTTTAGGCCGACTGATGGGCAAAGATTGAACGACAGAGCAGCGCGTCATTCGTCATGATTAATATTTCGATATTTCAACGTGTTACCGTAATGCTGATATGCGTGCTCGGCATTCTTTATGCGTTGCCGAATCTCATGTCCAAAGGGACCTTCGAAGACTTCCCGGATTGGATGCCGGGTAAGACCATCAATCTCGGGCTCGACCTACAAGGTGGGTTGCACTTGCTGTTGAAGGTTGAAACCGACGTGGCGATCGAAGAAATGTTTGGGAATCTCGAAGGGGATATTCGCGAAGTTCTTCGGCTTGATGAAATCAAAACATTTCCGAAGAACCTGAAGGTCAGTGGCAACGCCGTGCAGTTCGATATTTCTCACCCTGAGAAGCGGGAGAGAGTTCGTGAATTGGTCCTTCAGCGTAATCATGGTGTGAGCATTGATACGCTGGATGCAGGTGGGTTCCGTGTTGAGTTCACGGAACAAGCCATTGCGGACAAGCGAAAAGAGACCGTTCAACAAACGCTCGAGATCATCCGTATTCGAATCGATAAAACAGGTGTGCGCGAACCGACAATCCAACAACAGGGCGAAGAGCGCATTTTGCTGCAGATTCCGGGTGTGGATAATCCAGAAGAGATTAAAAGTATACTGAATACGACGGCCAAGTTAACGTTCCATCTCGTCCATCCAGAAATCTTCGGCAGTTCATCTCGTCCACCGCCGGGATATCTTGATATACCGTCGGGAGAAGGGGACCGAGAAGGCACCCGATATTGGGTTCGCCGGAAAGTTGATGTCGGCGGAGATAATCTTGTCGACGCTCAACCAAGTTTTGAGCAGAATCGCCCGGTAATTTCATTTCGCTTCGATCAGACCGGGGCTCGAAAGTTCGGACGCGTGACCAGTAAGAATGTTGGTAGGCTTTTGGCCATTGTCTTGGATGACAAGGTGATCAGTGCTCCACGCATCAACGAACCGATCACCGGCGGTAGCGGCATTATTACAGGTCAGTTTAGCGTCGCGGAGACGCAAAGGACATCGCTGCTGTTGCGCGCCGGCGCCCTACCGGCCCCCGTCTCATTCTTGGAAGAACGGACGGTCGGCCCGGGATTAGGGAAGGATTCAGTCGAGGCGGGTAAGAATGCCAGCATGATTGGCCTAGTTCTTGTCGTGATCTTCATGGTGGTGGTTTATGGCCGCTTTGGCTTAATGGCCGATGTCGCGCTGTTTTTTAATATCGCGTTGATATTCGCTGTGTTGTCGACATTAGGGGCGACATTAACGCTTCCGGGAATTGCCGGGATCGTGTTGACCATGGGTATGGCCGTCGATGCGAATGTGCTCATCTTTGAGCGTATTCGGGAAGAGACACTAGCCGGACGCGGACCCATCGGTGCCATAGATGCTGGCTATAAGCGGGCGCTGACCACGATCATCGATTCGAACCTGACGACATTGATCGCATCGGTACTGCTATTTGCATTCGGTTCCGGACCGATCAAGGGATTCGCCGTCACGCTTTCCATCGGCATTCTGACATCCATGTTCACGGCGATCATGGTGACGCGTTTGCTTATCGTATTTTGGTTGCGGCGTAGCCGCCCGCAAACACTACCGATTTGACCCGGGGGTTATCTTGAAGACATTACGTTTGATCCCTGACAAAACGAGCATCCATTTTCTGGAGATGCGGAAAGTCGCGTTGGTCTTGTCGATTTGCCTCATCGCGGCGTCGGCAGTTCTTTTCGTGGGAAGGGGGCTCAATCTCGGTATCGATTTCCTCGGCGGTGTTTTGCTGGAAGTAAAGACGTCCGGGCCCGCCGACATGAGCGGCATGCGAAGCAAGATTGGGAGTCTCGATCTCGGTGACGTTTCACTGCAGGAGTTTGGCTCAAAAGATACGGTGTTGATACGCGTACAACGTCAAGAAGGCGGTGACGACGCACAGAAAATCGCTGTAGACCGTATCAAAGAAGTCCTAGCGGGTAGCGTTGCTGAGTATCGGCGTACAGAGTTCGTCGGCCCGACCGTGGGTGCGGAGCTTAAGGAAGCGGCGATTTGGGCGGTACTTGCAGCTGTTGGCGCGATTCTGCTCTACATTTGGTTTAGATTCGAATGGCAGTTTGGCGTTGGCGCGATTATCGCGTTGACCCATGACGTGCTGTCCACAATCGGATTATTTGCGCTGCTGCAATTGGAATTCAATGTTGCTACGGTGGCGGCCGTTCTGACCATCGCGGGGTATTCCATCAACGATACGGTGGTTGTCTATGACCGGGTCCGCGAAAACCTGCGTCGTTACAAAACCACACCGTTGATTGAGTTGTTCAATCGCTCGATCAACGAAACTCTGTCGCGCACCGTGATGACAAGTGTCACGACCCTGCTCGCATTAATGGCATTGTTCATATTCGGCGGTGAGGTTATTCGTGGATTTACGATTGCGTTGATATGGGGCGTGTTCGTCGGGACATATTCCTCTATTGCCTTGGCGGTGCCGTTGTTGGTCTACTTCAAGATTGACCGTCGCGCCCTTACCGACGACGAAGAAGAGGCGGAACAGGAAGCGGGAGCCTGATCGCTTGGATATTACGCCTCTCGTTCCGGAAGACCGGCAGATCGTCCAAAGTTACGGTAGCGGTCATTTCAAGGTATCGCGAATCGACCATCAAGGATCGGTTATCGTTTTACCGAACCAGACGATTTCCTGGGATGTTAATATCCTCGACGATGTAAACCTGGAGTCATTGGCGCCCGTCCTAGCTGAAGATCCGCGTATTGAAATCCTATTAATAGGTTGTGGCGAGATGATGCAACTATTGCCCCGTTCCCTAATGGATAAGTGCCGTCAAAAGGGATTGGCCATCGACGCGATGGATACCGGTGCCGCGTGTCGGACCTACAATATCCTGGCGGCGGAAGGCCGCCGGGTCGCGGCGGGTCTCGTCGCGCTTTCCTAACTCTCGATAATCGGCGTTTGGGCATAAAAAAAAGGCGGGGTCGAAACCCCGCCTTTTAACGTGCAGAACGCTTTTAAGCACCGTAAATATTTTGCGCTGAAACCATAGCGAATAACATCGGGATAGAAAGCATCGTATTGGTTCGCGAAAAGAGCATCGCTTTACGGCCCGCTGCTGCTTTTTCGTCTGCGCTACCATCGACAATGCCGAGGGCGATTTTCTGATTTGGCCAAATAATAAACCAAACATTAATAAACATTATGATACCAAGCCACATACCAATTCCGATGGCGATATTTTTCCCGACCATAAATCCGCCGACATAGCCAAGTGAAAGCGCATCGCCGAGGTAGCCGTTCAGGTGCGCTAGCACCAAACCGGTAACGATCGTTGCCATGGCTCCCCATCGGAACCACCAAAGCGCAGCTGGCGCAATTACCTTGCTAATTGCTGGTTTTTGGTCGTCGGGGATATTGCCCATATTGGGTATTTGAACGAAATTGAAATACCAAAGTATGCCGATCCACATAACTCCGCTAATCACGTGCAGCCAACGGAAAAAGAAAGACCATGAACCAACGTCTTTCAATGCTAGGTTGTGACCATCTGAGTTAATTAAAAGTGCGAATAAAAGTGCGGTTAAAATAAAGCCTGCAACGATCGTACGCTGAAGCGATGTCAAGATGCCTGCCATCGGTACTCACCTCCCATGTAATGTCCAATTGCATTCGGACGGACAAAAACGCAAGCCGGATTATAAGCGAATTAGTTTATATCCGCCAATCCCATAAGTCCTCCATCATTCCGCAGGACCACCTTGATTTATGATAGTAAGGCACTGCAAGGGATCGAGAAGTGTTTTTCCAACGCCTCCAACGGTTTGGCGCACGGAGCTAGGGTGTTTATAATTTGTCCTAACTTTCCTTTGGTTGGTAGTAACGTGGTCCATTCATCGACATTGTCCTATTGCGCGGCGGAAGTCCGCCGTAGTGACCGCGACCGCTTTCTAATGACGTTGTTTGCGCCGTCGGAGCATCGCGAGGCTCTATTCGCCCTCTACGCCTTCAACATTGAAATATCCAAGACCCGCGAAGTCGTCAGCGAAGCAATGCTGGGCGCTATCCGGTTGCAATGGTGGCGCGACTCTGTCGATACGTTGTATTCGGATGTGCCGCTTCGCAAGCATGCCGTCATAGAGGCGCTGGACCCATTCGTGATGGCTCATCAATTGAGCCGTACTCATTTTGACCGATTGATTGATGGCCGCCTGATCGATTTGGAGGAAGTGCCGCATCAGACACTGGCTTCCTTGATCGATTATGCGGATGCGACTTCCGGGGCATTGGTGAGACTGTCGATGGAAGTGCTGGGCGGAACCAAATCCGATGCAGCCATCGAGGCCGCCCACAAGATCGGTGTCGCATGGGCGTTGGGTGGGATTGCGCGTGCGCTTCCGAGCCTTTTGCAGAGGGGACGGGTCGTTCTGCCGGAAGAGCTTCTTGCGCGGCATCGTGTCGATCGTCGTTCGATGTTGAACTTAAAACCGTCGGAAGAGTTAAATGCAGCTATCGGCGAACTTGTGGCCGAAGCGCGAGAGCATTTGCTAGACGCGCGCGCTCTGCGCCGGGAAATGCCGAAATCCCTGGTGCCTGCCGCCCTGCCGGCGGTATTGGCGGATAGTTATCTCAATCGACTTGAGCGCGCAGGCTACAATGTTTTTGACGAAAGTATCCGAGCACCTGTCGGGTTGGCGGTGGCACACCTAGCCTATCGGGCGATGATCGGGCGGTATTAGGCGAGAAAAGAAAATTAGACCCAGGGGAGATTACTACGGATGGATTTGTTCGATTTGTCGGGAAAGACCGCTGTCGTCACGGGCGGCAATGGCGGTATCGGCCTTGCGATGGCCACGGGAATGGCGGAGGCGGGAGCCTCTATCGTGGTTGCCGGACGTAATGGCGAGAAGAACGCCAACGCGGTCGCGGCGCTCGTGGCGATCGGAGCCACCGCGGCATCCTTTGAAATCGACGTGACCGATGAAGGCGCGTGCGCCGCGATGATGGCTTTTGCGAAAGAGCGATTCGACCGTATCGATATTCTCGTCAATAACGCCGGCACGAATATCCGCAAGGCGCCGGAGACGCTTTCCGTGGCGGAATGGTCGACGGTCCTCAATACCAATCTCACCAGCGCTTTTGTATGTTCTCAAGCTGTATACCCGCATTTGTGTGAAGCGGGCGGCGGCAAAATCATCAATATTGGATCGATGTACTCTCTTTTCGGCGCGCCGATGGTTGTCGCATATTCCGCGAGCAAGGGCGGGATCGTGCAAATGACGAAAAGCCTCGCGGCGGCTTGGGCGAAGGATAACATCCAGGTAAACGCGGTCCTACCGGGTTGGATTGATACTGATCTCACGCGTCAGGCGCGGGTCGATCTTCCGGAGCTCAACGACAAGGTCCTTGCTCGCACACCGGCGGGACGTTGGGGTGAGCCCGATGATCACAAGGGAATTGCCGTATTCTTGGCGAGCGCCGCCTCGAATTTCGTCTCCGGCGCGTCAATTCCAGTCGACGGAGCATTCGCGGTTAGCGGATAGCGGGTTCTTTCGAGGGTCGCGACGGGAGGCGTTTTGGCGATCCAGTATAAAAATCGCGAAACAACCCCATGCACAGTATTACAATACCGCTCTTAGGCGCGTGGACAGCGCGGCAGGTCGAAAATTGTGAAATTCATATGTCCAAGAACGTGATCTCGACATAACATAAATTCGACAAAATGTCGACACGCGATGAACTGTTCTTTATTCCGCCGCGGCTTGGACGTGGCCGAGCCAGTGGTCGAAATCCGCAAGCGCGCGCGTGGTATAGGCCTTCTTGCGGTCACGGCCCTTGGGACGCTTACCCTCGACTTGTAGTGGCGGCAACAAACCAAAGTTCACGTTCATCGGTTGGAATGTCTCACTATCGGCCCCACCGGTAATGTGACTGAGCAGTGCGCCATGGGCCGTCGTGGCGGGCGGCGGTGTGAAACGCGCGCCGTCCAATTGCTCCAACGCTGCGAAACGGCCTGCCAACAGACCGATAGCGGCAGACTCGATATACCCCTCGACACCAGTCACCTGGCCGGCAAACCGGATGCGTGGCATCGCCTTCAGACGCAGCTCGCTATCAAGCACGCGGGGTGAATTCAGGAACGTGTTGCGATGGATGCCGCCCAAACGGGCAAATTCCGCCTTCTCCAACCCTGGGATCGCGCGAAAAATCTCGGTTTGCGCGCCATGCTTCAGCTTGGTTTGGAAACCGACCAGATTATAGAGTGTGCCGAGGGCGTTATCCTGGCGGAGCTGTACGACGGCGTAAGCCTTGCCACCTGTATGGGGGTTGGTGAGGCCAACCGGCTTCATCGGACCGAAACGCAACGTCTCCGGCCCGCGCTCGGCCATGACTTCGATCGGCAGACACCCTTCGAAATAGGGGGTCGATTCTTCCCATTCGTGGAAGCTCGTCTTGTCGCCGTCGATTAAGGCTTGGATGAAGGTCTCGTATTGCTCTTTGTCCATCGGGCAGTTGATGTAATCCTTGCCGTCTCCCTTATCATAGCGAGATTGGAACCAAGCGCTCGAAAGATCGATACTGTCACGGTGCACGATGGGCGCGATGGCGTCGAAAAAGGCCAAGGCGTCTTCGCCGGTTACCTCCAGTATTGCTGCGCTGAGAGCGGGCGAGGTGAGGGGGCCTGTCGCAATGATGACGGAGTCCCAGTTTTTTGGCGGTAATCCGTCGATTTCCTCGCGTCGTATTTCAATCAGCGGCTCCGCTTCCATGGCGGCGGTGACGGCGTCGCTGAAGGCATTGCGATCCACCGCGAGGGCGCCGCCCGCGGGAACCTTATTGTCGTCGCCGCAAGCGAGAACCAGTGAGCCGCAACGTCGCATTTCCTCGTGTAAAAGTCCGACTGCGTTGTATTCGGCGTCGTCTGACCGGAAGGAGTTGGAGCATACAAGTTCCGCTAATCCATCAGTCAAATGCACCTCTGTGCCCCGTACGGGGCGCATCTCATGCAATATTACGGGAATACCGAGCCGCGCACACTGCCAAGCGGCTTCGCAGCCCGCGAGACCGCCGCCGATGACGTGGATTGGATTTGATATGGTCATTGATTTACCTCAGGCGCTCTTGCGTCGCTTGCTCACCGGCTTCTTCGGTAGGAGCGGCGCCAGGAACGTGGCTGTATGACTCTCGGGGACGGTCGCAACTTCTTCCGGGGTGCCGGTGGCGACGATGTGTCCGCCGTCAATGTCGCCGCCCTCAGGGCCGAGATCGATGACGTGGTCGGCGGTTTTCACGACCTCGAGATTATGCTCGATGACGACGACGGTATTGCCTTGATCTACCAGCGCATGCAGGACCTCGAGCAGGCGCCTTACGTCTTCGAAGTGCAGTCCCGTGGTCGGCTCGTCCAGGATATAGAGCGTCTTGCCGGTTGCGCGACGCGCCAGTTCCTTGGCCAGCTTGACCCGTTGCGCTTCTCCGCCTGAGAGCGTGGTCGCCGGTTGCCCGACCTTGATATAGCCGAGGCCGACCCGCTGGAGCGTGACGAACTTATCGCGAATTGCCGGAACCGCTTGAAAGAAGTCGGCACCTTCTTCAACCGTCATGTCTAAAACATCTGCTATCGACTTGTCTCTAAAGTGTATTTCTAATGTTTCGCGATTATAACGTTTGCCTTTGCAAGTATCACATTGGACGTAAATATCGGGCAGGAAATGCATCTCGATCTTGATGACGCCGTCGCCTTGGCAGGCTTCGCAACGGCCGCCTTTTACATTGAAAGAGAAACGTCCGGGCGCGTACCCGCGTGCCTTGGCTTCCGGTAAGCCGGCAAACCATTCGCGGATCGGAGTGAATGCGCCGGTATATGTCGCAGGGTTGGAGCGCGGTGTGCGTCCGATCGGCGATTGGTCGATATCAATTACCTTATCGAGAAACTCGATGCCTTTTAGCGTATCGAACTCGCCTGGCACCACGCGTGTGCCGTTCAGCCGTCGCGTCAGCGCGTTGTAAAGGGTTTCGATGACGAAGGTAGACTTGCCACTCCCGGAGACGCCGGTGAAGCAGGTGAAAACACCGAGCGGTATATCAACGTCAATATTTTTCAGATTATTCGCCCGCGCACCCTTAACTTTAAGTGAATGTTTTTTGCGGACCTTTCGGCGTTCGGCTGGTAAGGGGATCTGGCGCATTTGGGTCAGATATTGGCCGGTAAGGCTCTCAGGCGAGGCCATGACTTCTTGCGGGGTACCGCGGGCGACGATATGACCGCCATGGACGCCGGCACCTGGGCCTAAATCCACGAGATAGTCGGCCGTTCGGATGGCGTCCTCATCATGCTCGACGACAACCACCGTATTCCCCAAATCGCGCAAGCGCCTTAAGGTTTCGAGGAGACGGGCATTATCGCGGGAGTGGAGGCCGATTGACGGTTCGTCGAGGACGTAAAGAACCCCCATGAGGCCTGAGCCAATTTGAGATGCCAGGCGAATGCGTTGGCTTTCTCCCCCCGACAAGGTGCCGGAAGATCGGTTCAGAGTGAGGTATTCCAAGCCGACATCGACGAGAAAGCCAAGCCGCTCATTGATTTCCTTGAGAATACGCTCGCCAATTTGAGTTTGGGTCGCATTCAGAACCGCAGGGAGCGCGCCAAACCAATTTTTAGCCTCAAGGATCGACATCTGAGAAACTTCGGCGATATGTAGGGTTCCGATTTTGACGGCGAGGGCTTCGGGTTTTAGTCGATTCCCTTCGCAACGGCCGCAGGGATGGATGCTTTGATATTTTTCCAGATCATCCCGAACCCAATTGCTGTCGGTCTCCTGCCAACGTCGTTGCATATTGGGGATGACGCCCTCAAAGGCCTTGGTGGTACTGTAGGTACGCAGGCCGTCGTCATAGGCCATTCTGACCTCGTCCTTGCCGCTGCCGTGCAAGATCGCGTCTCGCACGGTTTCCGGCAGCTCCCCGAACGGCGTTTTCATGCTGACGTCGTAATGCTCGGCGAGGCTTTTTAGGGTCTGTTTGTAGTAGGGTGATGAGCTATTCGTCCACGGTGCGATAGCGCCTTTCTCGAGGCTCTTCGTATCGTCGGGCACAACCAGCGAACCGTCAAAATACATGGTCGTCCCGAGCCCGTCACAAGCGGGACAGGCACCAAAAGGGTTATTAAAGGAAAACAGCCGCGGCTCGATCTCATCAATAGAGAAGCCAGAGACAGGACAGGCGAACCTGGCCGAGAAGATCGTTCGTTTCTGGGTGTCTGCCTCTTCTGCGATGGCAAGGCCGTCCGCTAGTTCAAGGGCGGTTTCGATGGAATCAGCCAATCGCGTCTCGATCCCGGGGCGGACGACGACCCGGTCGACGACGATCTCGATGTCGTGTTTTTTATTCTTATCGAGTTTTGGAGCGTCTTCGATCTCATGTAGCTCGTCGTTGATCTTGACCCGTTGGAAGCCTCTTTTCTGATACTCTTTGAGTTCTTTGCGAAATTCGCCCTTTCGGCCGCGCACGACCGGGGCGATCAGGTAAAGGCGAGTGCCTTCGTTCATCGCGGCGACGCGGTCGACCATCTGGCTGACGTTTTGACTCTCAATAGGCAAGCCGGTCGCCGGTGAGTAGGGAACTCCGATTCGCGCGAAGAGCAGGCGCATATAGTCGTAAATCTCGGTCACGGTACCGACGGTCGAGCGTGGATTTCGGCTGGTGGTCTTTTGTTCGATAGAAATGGCAGGCGACAATCCGTCGATGGAATCGACGTCCGGTTTCTGCATCAGCTCCAGAAATTGGCGCGCATAGGCGGACAAGCTCTCCACATAGCGGCGTTGCCCCTCGGCATAGACGGTGTCGAAGGCCAGCGATGATTTGCCCGAACCCGAGAGGCCGGTGAAGACCACCAGCTTATCGCGCGGGATATCGATGTCGACGTTCTTAAGGTTATGTTCGCGGGCACCGCGAACCTGAATATAATCGGGCATGAAGCTGTGATTTTCTCATCGGCTAGAGGTCGAGTGAATATAGATACTCCTATCCCCGGTTGCGATAGATGAATCGACAAGAATGCGATTGATTTTCGCTTAAGCGTTGGCGATGCGTCTTGTGAACCCGTATATTCATTGCGAACAAATTTTACTCATCAGTGATCGAACGGAACGGTAATGGTTGGCAGCGTAAACAAGGTAATCTTGGTTGGAAATTTGGGCAGGGATCCAGAAGTCCGCTCGATGCAGAATGGCGGCAAGGTTTGCAATCTGAGCGTTGCGACTTCCGAACGCTGGAAAGACCGGAATACCGGGGAACAGCAAGAAAAGACCGAGTGGCACCGCGTTGTTATTTTCGACGACCGCCTCGTCGATGTCGCTGAGAAATTTCTCCAAAAAGGCCGCAAGGTTTACCTCGAAGGCGAAATTCAGACCCGGAAATGGCAGGATCAATCGGGGCAGGAAAAATACACCACGGAAGTCGTTCTGCGGCGGTTTAGAGGCCAATTGGTGCTCCTCGATTCGCGCAGCGATAGCGGTGGTGGCTATCAAGGTGCCTCCGATTACGGTGCTCCGGATAATTCCATGGGCGGTGGGTCCATGGGTGGCGGAATGGACGCTGGAGGCGGCGGAGCGCCGATGGGACCGAGTGGCGATGATCTCGATGATGAGATCCCGTTCTAGGGCTGGAAAATACGCCTGAAATCGGTAATCAGCTACCTTATATAGTTGTTAGACCAAGACCTATCTGCTAGATTTTGACATTGCGATGACACTTGGGTCATCGTGGCTACAGTCTTCTATTTTCATGTATAAAAACCCACGGCCACAAATTTGAGTACGCCTCCGCCCAGCGAAGGATCCTTCGATATCGGCGAAATCGCCATCGAAGAGGAGATGAAGCGTTCGTATCTCGATTACGCTATGAGCGTAATTGTCAGCCGGGCGCTTCCGGACGTGCGTGACGGATTGAAACCCGTCCACCGTCGTATCCTCTATGCGATGCATGAAAACGGTTACGATTCGAGTAAACCTTATCGCAAATCCGCCCGTATCGTCGGCGACGTCATGGGTCGATATCACCCTCACGGCGATCAGGCGATCTACGACGCCATGGTAAGGATGGCGCAGTTGTTCTCCATGCGCCTGCCCTTGATCGACGGTCAGGGGAATTTCGGATCCATGGATGGCGACCCGCCGGCAGCCATGCGCTATACCGAAGCGCGGACAGCGCGCTCCGCCGAAACCTTAATCGATGATATCGATAAGGAAACCGTCGATTTTCAAGCAAATTATGACGAGACCGTGGAAGAGCCGATGGTTCTTCCGGCGAGATTTCCGAACCTATTGGTTAACGGGGCTGGTGGAATTGCGGTCGGCATGGCGACGAATATTCCACCGCATAACCTCGGCGAAGTCATAGACGCGTGCGTCGCCTATATTGACGACCCCGAAATCGAAGTCGAAGGGCTGATGGAATACGTCCTGGGTCCGGATTTCCCGACCGGTGGCAGTATCCTTGGACGTGCGGGTATTCGATCTGCTCATATGACAGGGCGTGGCTCGGTCGTAATGCGGGCGAAAACTCACGTGGAAGAATTTGGTAAGGACCGCGAAGCGATCGTGGTGACCGAAGTTCCTTATCAGGTAAACAAGTCACGGCTTCTCGAGCGAATCGCCATTATGGTCCGCGAGAAGCAGATCGAAGGCATTTCTGACCTGCGTGACGAATCGGATCGGGATGGGGTCCGTGTCGTCATCGAATTGCGACGAGACACTATTTCCGAGGTCGTATTGGCTCAGTTGTTCCGCCATACGCAGCTGCAAACTAGTTTCGGCGTGAATATGCTGGCCTTGAATGGTGGTCGGCCGGAAATGCTTAATCTTAAGCAGATCATTGTCGCCTTCATCGAGTTCCGCGAAGAGGTGATCACCCGGCGTACGATTTATTTGCTGAAACGCGCGCGTGAACGGGCCCATATTTTGGCCGGATTGCTGGTGGCTATCAGCAATCTCGATCCTGTTATCGAGATGATTCGCTATTCCTCCGACCCCGCGACGGCGCGTCAAAAACTGATGGCCCGCGATTGGCCGGCGGGAGATGTCGAAGATTTTATCAAGCTGATCGATGATCCAGGACATCAAGTCGTCGACGGAGCGTATCGCCTTTCCGAAGCGCAGGCTCGGGCGATCTTGGAATTGCGCCTCCAACGCTTGACGGGAATGGAGCGCGATAAGCTCACCGCCGAGACCGCTGAACTCGCGGAGCGCATTAGTGGATTCCTGGAAATATTAGGCTCGCGCGAACGATTGTTCGATATCATGCGCGAGGAACTCGCGGAAATGCGGGACAAATTTGCCGATGATCGACGGACGATTATCCAGGATGTCGAATTCGAGCACGATATCGAAGATTTGATCCAGCGCGAAGACATGGTCGTAATGGTCACCCACGGCGGTTATATCAAACGGGTGCCGCTTTCCACATATCGCGCACAGCGACGGGGCGGGAAGGGCCGTTCCGGCATGAATACACGCGATGATGATTTCGTCAGCCGCCTGTTCGTAACATCAACTCATACGCCTGTGCTGTTCTTCTCCTCGAAGGGCATTGTCTACCAGATGAAGGTTTACAAACTGCCTCTGGGGAGCCCTCAGGCACGCGGTAAAGCTATGGTGAATCTATTACCGCTGGAAGAGGGCGAGTTCATCACAACGGTGATGCCGTTACCTGAAGACGAGGAAAGTTGGGACGAACTCTACGCGATGTTCTCAACGCGTATCGGTAATATTCGACGGAACAAATTGTCCGACTTCGTCAACATCAAGGCGAATGGCAAAATCGCCATGAAGTTGGAAGAGGGCGACGTATTGGTCGACGTCCAGGTTTGTACGGAACAGAACGATGTATTGCTGTCGACCCGCAACGGCATGTGTATCCGGTCCGCGGTGACCGACGTTCGGGTCTTCAGCGGCAGAACTTCGACCGGTGTTCGGGGTATTCGCCTTGGTTCCGGAGACGAAGTGATATCGATGTCGATTTTGGATCATATGAATATCGAGACTGATGTTCGCGACGATTATTTGAAGACGGCATCGGCGCTTCGTCGTTCCGGTGACGATGAGAATGCCGAATCGGAAGAGCGGTCCACCGATCTCACCGCTGAGACGATCGCCGAACTCGCTGAACACGAACAGTTTATTCTGACGGTAACGGAACGTGGATTCGGTAAGCGGAGCTCCGCTTACGAATATCGAACGACCGGACGTGGTGGTAAGGGAATTGCTAATATAGAGATGACCGAGCGAAATGGTCCTGTCGTTGCCTCTTTCCCTGTCGGTTCTTCGGACCAGATTATGCTGGTGACGGATAGCGGTCAGCTTATACGGTTCTCCGTCGACGAAGTGCGGATCGCGGGGCGCCGGACGCAGGGTGTCACATTGTTCCGTATTGAAAAGGACGAACGCGTCGTATCTGTCGCCCATCTTAGTGAGATGAATGGCGATGAAGATGGCGACGAAGAAGAAACAGATGCCGATGCGAGCGCCGGGGAAAACACCGACGACGCGCCGGTCGGGAGTGAAGAGGAATAGCTAAATGGCGAAGAAACAGGTCGGAGTTTACCCAGGAACCTTCGATCCAATAACAAACGGCCATCTGGACATCATCATTCGAGCAGCAACGAAGGTCGTAGATCATTTGATCGTCGCGGTTGCCATGAATGCCGGAAAAGGGCCACTTTATACGGTTGAAGAGCGCTGCAAAATGGTCGAGGACGAGATCGCGAAAAGTGGGGTCGTTGATCCTGCCAACGTGGAAGTCCAGACCTTCGACAATTTATTAGTTAAGTTTGCCGCGGATGTTGGTGCCAACGTAGTCGTAAGAGGATTACGCGCGGTATCCGATTTCGAGTATGAGTTTCAAATGGCGGCAATGAATAGGAAGCTGTATCCGGAAGTCGAAACAGTTTTCTTGATGGCATCCGATCGTAATCAATTTATTTCCTCACGCTTTGTAAAAGAAATTGGAATGCTTGGCGGAAACGTCAGGCATTTTGTGCCAGAAGGCATCGCCGACATTCTCGAAAAAACCTACGGCGAATCGTAATTCGCGCTGGGAAGCGTTCCTTAGCTGTACCCTTTTAGGGAAAAGAAAAGGTGGTCATGCTTCTGGGCCGCTGTGCGCGCCAGTCCGAATAAATCTGCGATAGAGGAGCCTAAATTGGGTGACCTCAATAAGACTTCCATAAATTCCTTGTTCGCTTAAAAATCCAGGGTTCGGTAGACTAGGTCTAAAAAGTGTCTGGCTGATGGTAAAAATCCACGGTCAAAGAGGAATGTTGTTTGATGACGACAAGCGCTAACGTTGCCAAAATCCTACCGTCTCCAGCGAAAACGACAGTCGAAAATAAGCCCGTAAAGGTAATGCATGTCATTACCGATTTGGATGTCGGTGGCGCGGAGCGGATGTTGGTGTCCTATTTGACTGCAAAACGAGATGCTGCGCCTAACTCCTTTGTAGTTAGCCTTCTCTCCGGTGGATATTTCGCAAAATGGCTACGCGAATCCGGTCTCATCGTTCACGAAATGAATATGGGCCGCACTATCGGCAATCTATTGTCGTTATTCCGTATTGCTTTGATGATCCGGCGCGAAAAGCCGGATGTCATTCAAAGTTGGATGTATCACGCCGATCTCGTATCGACGTTGGCATTGTTGTTGTCTGGGAGAAAACGTCAGACCCGTCTTTATTGGGGCGTCCGGTGTTCGGATATGGATACCAGTAAATATCGCATCACGTTGCGGTTTGCGATTTGGGCCTGTTCTTGGTTGTCATGGATACCCGACGGTATTATCGCCAATTCGTTTGCCGGTATGAATGTTCATAAGAAACTGGGATATAACGCAAAAAACTTCTTCGTAATTCCGAACGGGGTAGATGCGGATACGTTTAAGCCAAATGCAGAGTTGCGGGCTGAAGTTCGCCGCGAACTCGAAATTCCAGACGACGCATTCGCTATCGCTATGGTAGCGCGTCGCGATCCGATGAAGGATCATGAAACTTTTTTGAGCGCGATTGATTTAGTGCCAGGCGCCATTGGAGTCTTGCCGGGCAAGGGAACAGAGGATCTCCTGGATCAACCGAATATAAGGCGGCTTGGTGTACGCGAGGATATCGAACGGATCTACGCCGGCTGCGATGTGGTCTGCCTGTGTTCGGCCTTCGGTGAAGGATTTCCGAATGTTTTGGTCGAGGGCATGGCGGCAGGTTTGGCGCCAATCGCGACGGACGTAGGCGACTGCGCACGCATCGTTGGCGAGGTCGGGGAAATTGTTTCGCCTCGCGACGTCGATGCTTTTGCAGAAGCGCTCCGGAACCTGATCGGTCTCGGGCGTGAAAAGCTCGTGGAAAATGGGGCGGCAGCCCGACGGCGCATCCAGGTGGAATATGGACTAGAGCAAACGGTCGATACTTTCGATAACGTTTACAAAATGCAGAGTGTGGATGGGAAGGTCACTCATAGTTCGCGGCCGATATTGGCGGTTTCGAGCGCCGTGGTTTCTCGTCTTGCTACATTTGCTGCGCTCATTGCGGCGGCACGTTTTATCCAGGATCCGAGTGAATATGGTGTGTTCGCAGTTCTAACAGCGCTTGTTGGCGTCGTAAATGCCGTCGTTTCGGGCGGAGGAGATATGTGGCTGAACAGCTTTACGGGAAGCCTCTCTCGGACGACGGGACAGGCACCTAGGATAAGTCAGGCCTATCTCATTATTTGCGGATCACTGGCGTTTCTGATGGCGGCGGGGATCGGTTTAATATTTCTTATTTCGGCGAATCCTGTCGTTTCAACCTCGCTTGGTGAATTGGCACCGGGCTTAGCGGTGTCTTTGAGTAAATTTCCATTAGCGACAATGCTGGCCGTCGTTGGGGCTTCTTTTGCAGGATTATTCGAAGCGTTGTTGGCGATATTGAGAGCTGGCAACCGCGTTACCGCGTTCTTTACGTTTCGTGACCTGACAACTCCAGTAATTGTCCTTGCGCTAATCGTATTGCTGAAACCGGTGAGTGCCATTGAAATGATGGCTGTCTATTGCGGCGTTTGGGTAGCGGTGTTCGCGATAGCGTTTTTCTATGTTAGGGGCGTGTTGAGTGTTCTCCCCAAATTGGTTTCGATCAGCGCGCGTAGATGGTTAAGCCTACTGCGTCATACCGCAGGTCTGATTTATGGTAATTTTGGATCCCGGTTATCAATTCATATTGATGTGCTGATCCTCGCAAATTTGGTCAGCATTGCGTTCGTCGGTGAATACCGGGCCGCCGCACAATTTGCGATAGGCTTCATGGTAGTTCAGCATTTCGTATTTCTGAGTCTACCTTGGCAAATGCGCCGAACATCGCAATCCGGTGAGAGAGGTCCTGGCTACACTTGGGTGATATTGCAGCAACGTACTTTGTTGTTTGTAGCTAGCGCTGCATTCGTTTTGCTTTGGATATTCGCGGAAGAACTCCTTGGCTTGCTTGGAGAGAGATTCGTCGCGGTCGCGGACATATTTCGCATTTTCTTGATGATACGGTTCATCGATCTTCTGTGGGGACCCAATCACGAGATGCTTGTTAGCAACGGGTATACCGTGCGGGACGCCCATGCGAATATTATTGCTTTGTTGGTCTGGGGCGGGATGTTTAGTCTTTGCCGGGTGGGGGAAATCGATGCGGTCGTTGCAGCAGTCAACGCAACGGCTCTGGCGGCATTTGCTGGACAAGGGACCAGATATAGGATGCTTTTGATCGCAGGTCTGGTGCCTGTCATGGGTCATCGCATGGGACCAGCGCTGCCAATTGCTCTCACAGGCGGTGTATTAATCCTAAGCTACCTGATCATATAACGAATTTTGTTAGTTGCGGCGAAGCTGCTCGTCTACTGGCCTCGATTGGACCGGAGAGGCGGGTATCCCCACGGTATCCTGCGCATGCGCGACCGTTATTGTGATTAATGAGCCGCCGAGTGCTCTGCGCTCAATTTGTACCGTTGCCGCGCGCCCCGTTCTGGTAAATGTTAAAACGCTTACGGCGGATTGTACCGTCATGATGGGCGACCATTCGAAGCGCGGCATCTCCGCAGTGAAGAATGCGTAAGCTTCTGAGGCAGAGATAGTGCTTATCATCAACAATCGCCCAGTCCATTCACTCTTCCCGCTGAGAATCAATGAACGTTCGGCATCAAGTTCCGCATCCTTCGGAATGGGGACGTCGGAGACGGGACTAAACATCTGTGCAGTGCCACCCGGTGTTCTCGCTGACTGAGTTGGACTTAGACGCTCGTTCTGCGCACATCCGCCGACGAAGGCTAGAATACAAATAATTGCGGCAATCGATGCCGGAAAGGGAAACCTCTTCATAGTATTAAATTATCATATGGAGGGTCCCTCACAACAATTTATAGCAATTTGGCGCATAAATTCCGGCTATGAGCCAAATTACTAACTTTTCAATTCAGGTAGCGTGGTGTGCCGAGAGGTCGATATGAGTAAAATACTATTGGTGGACGACGATGAATTCGTCGTTGAGTATTTAAAAACCCATCTCGAAGAATGGGGCTACGGCGTTGTTGAAGCGAGATGTTCGACTTGAACGGAATCGTGTTCGACCTTCGGCATCTGTGCGCGCTGCAAGGATACGTTATCGTGGTGGGAAGGGTCCATCCCCTTTAATTCTTAACAAAACAATGATAATAATATTTGCCATTAAATTTAGAAGCTAAATTGCATTTCATACAATGAATATTTCCGAAATATACGAAAAAGACTGGGACAAGGAAAATTATATCATCATTGATGTACGGTCGCCTCAAGAGTACGCAGATGACCATATAATAGGATCCATAAATCTTCCTGTATTGTACGATGAAGAATATGATTTGATAGGACGTATATATAAAGAAAAGTCAGCATTTGAGGCAAATAAAACGGGCGCGCAGTTGGTTATGAAAAATATTTCAAATCATTTAGGGTGCTCACTCAAGGAATATGATAAAAGAAAGAAGCTTATTTTTTACTGTAAAAGGGGTGGGAATAGATCATTTTCTTTCTTTACTGTTTGTGGGAAAATAGGTTGGAAGTGTGGAGTAATATCGGGCGGGTACAAATCATACCGCAAATTTGTAATTGAAAGAATAGAAAAATTATCACAATGCAACGAATTTATTATTATTAGTGGAAGAACTGGTAATGGAAAGACAATAATACTAAATTTATTAGAGTTAAAGGGGCTGCAAGTTATAGACCTCGAAGGTTTAGCATGCCATCGAGGCAGCATTCTTGGCAGCTATACAGATAAGCCACAACCAACACAAAAACACTTCGAAAGTAAAATTTTTGAAACGCTAAGGAAATGTCAGTTTAATCAAATAGTTTTTGTGGAATCAGAGAGTAGAAAAATTGGAAACCTATCTATTCCTGACCGATTTTTTTCCTCTATTTATAATTCTAGATTAATAAAAATTGAAAACTCCTTAAAACACAGAGTTGATTTTTTAATCGGGGAATACCCCAATTTAATGGAAGATCAGGCACCAATTTTCGATTTGGTTAACTTGTTAAGGAAAAGAATTCCTAAAGAAGATATTTTGCGCATTGAAAAATATATTTGCCGCCGAGAATTTAAGAAACTTGCAAGTGATTTATTGTCCCTACATTATGATAAGTCATACGATAAATCCATGTTACAGCGAATAGGTAAATTTGTTAAAGTGTTTAACTTGGATTGTGGGGTTGAAGACGCTGCGGATTTTGTTTGTCGCTACGTGATTGATAATAATATTTATAAAAGGGAAAATTTTTAGAGTCATGCAATATCCGAATGCTTATATCTGTCATTAGAAAAACAGGTCTGCTCCGTAAAATCTGAAAATCACATGACTATAAGAACCCTTTAATATTTTGGTGCAGCGAATTTTGACTTCTGGGGATGGCGTCTATATCGGCTTTACCGAGCTACAGTCAGAAATATCCAGTTGGTTGATGGAAAAGGGGTACACCATCACTCATTAGGCATCCTAAATGAAAAGTCTGAAATTACATATCCTGGCAATCCTCTTCATGCTTCCCTTTCTAGGGAGTGATCTGTATTCCAAATATCTGGCACACCAGCACCTCACCGAGGAAAGCGACCAGTTTGTAATAAATGATTACGTTTACGCAGGTTTGCCATTACGTAATTATGGGTGGATAGGCTCAGAATACCCTGTCGAAGTTAATTCATTCACTAATGTTTTTAGCAATATTGCCAGCGTCGTGATCGGCATCTTCATATACTGTCTCCTCTAAAGCCTCGAAACATTCTGGGCGAGGCTCAATTGCGGAATGCTTGCAGGCGGTGGTTGGGGTAATGGATTGGAGTCAGTTTTTTCGAGGTGGAACCGACTTTCTTTATATTCACGATACAGGGACTTTTCTTGATATGTTTGTCGCGAACGTGGCAGATGTATTTATCTTCCTCGCATTAATCTTATTCGTCTTGCTTCCGCTCACGAAAAATATGCTCGAGAAGCTATGCTATAAACGCCCAGTAAATCCTAGGCCCCAGCGCAAGCGCTATAGATATGCTAAGAAGAAAAAGAAAGAAGTCGTCGAACGTTATAAGAGAGGTGAAACCCTGGAAGCTATCGCGGAGTTCGCAGAAACGTCGGTAGCTTCAGTTCGAGGCGTTCTGGTTCATGCAGGTGTATATTGTGATGAGAATATCAAACGTCTGAATGAGATATTTTCTATAGATCCTGGTGACAGCAAATATACGGAATTGAAAGAATGTCTTGATGCGAGTGCCTATAGCCGTGCGGTAGAAACTCATTTCGAGGGAAGTTATTCTGTGAGGGGTGATAAAATTGATGTTTGGAAGTTAAAAAATAAGCACCTTATGCGGTTCCATTTCTTCGATGAAACACTTGAAGAAAGTTTTCTATTCGACCCAGTTTCAGGTAAGAGAAGGATACCTTAAATGACAAAGTGTTTTTCTTTTATCTCCCTATTATTCTTCGTATTAACTACGTTTATTGGGAATATCTACGCCGCTATTGGGGACAGCTATATTTGTAGAAGTGAAATTAGAGGGATACACTCCTCAGGCATATTTATCGAATGGAAGAAGGACTCTTTTCGAGTTATAAATACAAAAGAAGATGGAATAAATCATTACGATGAGACCGTAAAAATTCATTTTCTGGGTCATAATAGTTTTAATTCAGATATCATTGAATATCACACTAGTGGAAGAATTATATACTCGTTTGGTGCTCACTTTTGGGACGGTCGCGATACTTATGTAACCACCTTTGTTGCTTCAGGTCGGATTGTCGTAAATCAGTATAAATGTGACAAAATCTGACGATCATTTGCTTTCAGACTCGCGGCGCCATAGAAAATTTTGCCTACGAGAAAACCGTGACAAAGTGGTATATGGGCCTTCCCATACCCAAGAAATGTCACGGTTGTAATATCTTTTATATATCAATGCATTATAGTTATTTTTACTATGCGTCAGATACGGTTCAATGACCGTTTTCGTATCTGCTAAACTTACTTATTGGGAATGATTCGTTTGCTAGAGTTTTTCTTGAGTGACTTGCCTGAGTAATCGACAAAGTACGCACCAACCTTTTGATCAAGCGCTGAAACCGTACTCGTAACCTCAATCCAACCATCCTCAAGATTTTGATCACCTGACATTATTCGAGAGCGTGCTTTTCGGATTTGATCTCCACTTGCCCCTAACTCATCTGCTGTAAGCTCTCGAATGAACTTGTCGATCTCTTTGGGTTTGAGCTTCTCACCATGTTCATCAACGAGACCATCATCACCCACAGCCATTCGATTCATGATGTCCTTGACGAAAACGTCCTTTCTGCGTTTACCGCGCGTTCGGCTCTTAGCATTGCCCTTGGTATCTAAATCCTGGAAAAATATTTCGAGGTCCTGTTCGCACTTGATCGGTTCCTTGAAGGTGTCAAAAACAGATCGACACTTGGCGAACTCTGCATTGTCTAGCCAAGGGAATGTTTCAAATCTTAGATGCTGTCGTTGTGTTTCAGGATTGTGTGGCTTGCGCTTGAAGTCGAAGTCCATTCCTAAAAATTTAGAAGTCTCATCCTCCAGTAGATCGTCATCTCGATCATAAACCTTTCTGGCTGTGGTAAGACTGCGGCTCTTCCACTCCCTGTCCCATTCACGATTCAGAAATTCTTCGATCAGAATATTGTTCTTCTCTTGCTCCGAGAGATTCTCATCATCCTCAGTTTTCAGGTGGCTCATCGGCACCTTAACTTTGGCCATTGACCGGCGCGAAAGGCATGTGAACACTCCCAAAAAATCAAACTGGCATATTATAAGCTTATGATGAGGCTGACCACGCTTAAACAGTCCGATTCTGCAAGAATACGTGATGCAGACGAAGGAAACGCGGTGGCAATTAAAACGCTCCGCGAGAGTTATTTGACGAATCGTTTGCCCGACGAAATTGCAAAGGAATACCTCGAATGGACCTCGAGCGAGACTTAAAGTCTGCCCAAATGCTGCCCAAAATAACAAATAAGGGCTTAGAGACGATTTCTAAATCACCTCTAAGCCCTTGATTTTATTGGTAGGCCCGACAGGTCTCGAACCTGTGACAACCTGATTAAAAGTCAGGTGCTCTACCAGCTGAGCTACGGGCCCTCAATGCCAATCTGGCTATAACCATTCTGAACATATGGAGGCTGCGGCCATCGGTCAATCGACTAATCACCTTCCCCACGTACTTGTTCGACAATATCATTCAATTGTTCGACGTCGAGGATGATTAGGGCATTTCGATCACGTTGTAATATACCTTCACGAGTGAGGTCACTGAATACACGCGCTACGGTTTTACGTGTTGTGCTGACCCGGCTAGCGATATTGCCATGGATTGGAATCGTCAAAATGCGGGCGGTGTTGTCGCCCTGAATATTGCTGCCAGCCATTCGAAGGAGCTCTGCGTGTACTCAGGTATTCGCCTCGAGCGTGCTGAGGTCCATGATTCGGTCCGTCAAAATTCGCACGATTTTGGCCATGCTCTTGAGAATTCGCACAGCGACCTGCGGATAAGTCAAAAGCATGTCGTGGAACCCTTCTTGAGAAAGGCAGACTACGACCGTATTTTCGAGGGTGACGACATTCGCTGAGTGCGGTTCGCCGTCCAAGGCAGCCAACTCGCCGAAATACTCACCACCTTCGCGGTCATAGAATGTCACTTCGCGGCCGGAGAGGGAAAAATTTACGACGCGAGAACGACCTTTGAGGATAAAATATAGATCGCAACTATCGCTTTGCCGGTCAATTACCTGTTCGCTCGGCGCAAAAGTCCGCCAACTATAGCGTTTAGTCAGATCGCTCAGAGCTTTTCCCGGCAAGTCAGCTAGGAGCGGTATATTGCCCAGCGACACATTTTCCGGCTCTGTCATGCTTTCCCGAGCATTAACATTCTTTGTGAACGAGTCTTATCTCGTAACATACGATTTTCGAGTCGTAGTATACTCGCCGTGGAAGTTCTAGCACACAGTCTCTGATGACATGCCTTGTCGTTGTGCCAGGGCACGTTCCTCGATCTTTATACGCCAAAAGAGCAACCCTCCATTCAACGCGCTGAAGAGTATTGCGATTTCCCAAGCCCCGAATGCAATCGGTAGCACTGCAATCTCAGCAATGACCACGATATAGTTTGGGTGTTTGACCCAACGATAGGGCCCACGCACCAAACGCGGAAAATCCGGAGCCGAAATGATACGCGTCGTCCAATAAGGGCCGAGAGATGAAATCACCCAAAGACGGCAGAATTGTAATGCGACAAATACCAATAGAAGAACGGTGTTGGAGGGCGAATCGGACGGAATTGCGATAAATATTGCTACCAACCAACTACCATGCAGCAGGACGAATAGTGGGTAGTGCCGACGGCCGAACTCGTGACCTCCCCTCGCGAGAAGGTTTCGTGTGTTGCGATGAGCGAGAATGAGTTCGGCAATCCTCAACATGCCGACTGCTAAAACAACGAATTGCGCCAGTCCCAACATCAATCGTGTTCCATGACAGCAAAGCCGGCTGTAAAGCCAGGACCCAACGCGCCGAGTAAGCTACGTCCCGATATGGGTTGTTCGAGGATACGTTTCAGCACAAACAATATTGTAGCCGCCGACATATTCCCAAAATCGCGCAAGATACTTCTGCCCACCGTCAATCCGGGGGCGGCAATATCGAAAACTTCTTCCAAAGCGTTTAGGACCTTTGCACCGCCTGGATGAAAGACGAAGTGGTCAATGGCATTAAACGGGATTCCAACGCCCGAAAGGAACCGGTCGGTGGCGCCTCGGAGTTCCGTGCGCACCAATTGGGGAATATCGCGGCTGAACTTTACGCCCAATCCGTCGTCCTCGATTTTCCATCCCATGACATCTATGGAATTCGGCCAACAGTATTCACCCGATGCGGAAATACGATGGCCTGCGTCTCTTGTTTCGACGATGCCTGCGGCAGCGCCGTCACCGAACAGAGCTGTCGCGATAATATTGCTTTTCGAGAGGTCTGCGCCGCGAAACGTGAGACCACACAACTCCACGACCAGGAGGAGCCAACGACTCCCAGGTTCGGATTTGGCCATGGCTGCGGTCCGCGATAGGCCCAAGACGCCACCACCGCAACCTAAACCGAATAACGGTAAGCGTTGGACGTCCCTCCGGAACGGTAAGCGTTCCATTAATTGCGCGTCGAGGCTCGGCACCGCGATACCGGTTGAAGATACGGTCACCAAACCGTCAATTTCATTCGGTGTTAACCCAGCTTCTTCGAGAGCCTGTGTCGCGACGTCTGTTAACAACTCGAGGGCATTCTCGAGAAATAGTTCTGTGCGATCCTTCCAGCCGTGCTCCTGTTCGTACCACTCCAAGGGAACACAGGAATAGCGCCGCTCTATGCCTGCATTTGAATAGGCGCCCGAAAGTCGTTCGAAGGTTTCAGGGCGTTGTTTAAAGAGGCGCTTGCCGAACGCTTGTACATCGGATTGGCCAATCTCGAAACGAGGCACGGAAGTCGCCAAGGAAATTAGGCAAGGGGAAGGCGCGTCGGAATTCGTGTTATTCATGTCTGCATGTTATGCGATGGTTGGGCGAAGCGATAAAGAGGCAATTATACGACACCGGTGAATCAAAGATCAGTGATATCGGTCACAAACTCCTTTGGATGTTTGTTGTCTGACTTAAGCGCCCCTATATAGGGAGTCCGAGAATTGCGCTCGGAAATTCTAGGGCGAAGAAATGGCACTCAAGAAAGTTGTCGGCAGGTCTCGTCGTAGGCGAGCCAAAGCGGTCCTCAGGGTAGGCGTGCTGGGAAAGGTCAGAGCGTATTTCTTTGCCGGCATTTTGGTTCTGATGCCGGTTGCCGTTACGATCACTTTGGCACTCTGGTTTATTGAATTTGTCGATAGCCATATTGTCCCGTTGATTCCGCATAATTGGAACCCGAATACGTATATTCAGGATTATTTCGGCATCACACTAAGTGTGCCGGGTGTCGGAGTCGTTGTTCTGGCAATTGTCATTACGCTTGTCGGTGCCTTGACCGCAGGCTTTCTCGGGCGGTTTATCGTTCGGACCGGCGAGAGAATTGTAAATAGAATGCCCGTCGTGCGCTCGATTTACAGTGCATCTAAACAAATACTAGAGACCGTCTTCCGTGATCAATCGGAGGCATTTCGAGAAGCGGTATTGGTGGAATATCCACGCCGAGATGCATGGACAATCGGTTTCATCACGGGCCAGACGACGGGCGAAGTCCAGGAACGAACGCCCGATGAAGTTGTTAATGTCTATGTGCCGACGACGCCGAACCCGACATCGGGTTTTCTCCTCTACATTCCAGTAAAAGATGTGAAGCCGCTGGATATGTCGGTAGAGGATGCGGTGAAAATGGTGATTTCTGTGGGTATGGTGACGCCGGCCTATAATCGGGACGCTGGGCGGGGCAAAGAGGGTCTTTCAACGCTTGAAAGCGATCCAGACTCGCCTGAAGCGGACGATAGCTTGGAGGTTCCGTCCAAAACTTAACCGGATCGAAGGTTTAGCACTGCCGCGTCACGTTCGAACAAATAGAGCAGTACACGAAGCGACGCTCCTCGTTGCGATTGTAAATTTGGGTCGCGGTTCAGGATCAATTTTGCATCGTCGCGTGCGGCGGCAAGTAGCTCGCCGTGCACCGCTAAATCCGCAAGGCGAAAGGCGGGGAGGCCGCTTTGCCGGGTGCCCAAAATTTCACCGCCACCTCGCAGCCTTAGGTCTTCTTCCGCGATCCGGAAGCCGTCTTCTGTCTCCCGCATAATCTTCAGGCGCGCTCGCGCTGTTTCTCCCAATGGAGCAGCGAATAGCAGTAAACACGACGAATGGTCGGAGCCACGGCCGACACGTCCGCGAAGTTGATGCAATTGAGCGAGCCCGAACCGTTCTGCATGCTCGATGATCATGACAGTGGCGTCTGGTACATCGACACCAACCTCTATCACAGTTGTTGCGACCAACACCTTCGCGTCGCCATCCGTGAATCGTTGCATTGCAGCATTTTTTTCGGCCGCTTTCATGCGACCGTGAACGACGGTGACGCGATCTCCGAAACGCGTTTTTAAATGGGCGTAGCGTTCTTCCGCTGCCGCTAAATCAATGTTTTCCGATTCCTCCACCAGCGGACAGACCCAATAGGCTTTGGCACCGTTGGACAAATGTCTATCGAGTGCATCAACGACCTCGCTCAATCTATCCAAGGGGACAGTTCTGGTGTCAATTGGCTTACGACCCGCTGGTTTTTCCCGCAATTGCGAGGCTTCCAAATCACCATACGCGGTGAGTAGCAAGGTCCGTGGAATCGGTGTGGCGGTCATCACAAGAACATCGACGCCTTTCCCCTTGGCTGCGAGATTAAGGCGTTGATGGACGCCGAACCGATGTTGTTCGTCTATCACCGCCACCATTAAATCCTGTAGTCGGACGGTTTCCTGGAACAATGCGTGTGTGCCAATGATAATATCGATCTCGCCGGACTCGAGTTCGTCGAGTATTTCCTTCCGCGCTTTAGCTTTTCCGCGCCCGGTTAAGACGGCGGCTTTTAAACCTATGGCCGAGACCAACGGCTCGATGGTTGCCATATGTTGGCGCGCCAAAATTTCTGTTGGTGCCATGAGAGCAGCCTGGCCGCCGCATTCAATGGCTTCAAGCATGGCAAAGAGTGCCACAATCGTCTTGCCGCTACCGACATCGCCTTGTAGCAAACGCAACATAGCCGAAGGTTTCGCCATATCTGCGGCGATCTCGGCCAGAGCCATACGTTGTGAGCCGGTTAATTCAAATGGTAACGATTGCATCACCTGGCGATTCAATCGTCCGTCACCTTTAATCGAACGCCCTGGGCGGTTTTTCATTTTTGCTCGGATGATCTGCAGTGCCAATTGATTAGCGAGGAGCTCGTCATACGCCAAGCGGGCGCGGACTGGTGTATCTGCCGAAAGCGCACCTTCGCCGTCCGGCGCATGTACCGTGCGCAAGGCGTTCGCCCAATTTGGCCAATTCTGACGCCCTAGATAGGCCGCATCTTGCCATTCTGGCAGGGCTGGAAGGCCTTCGAGCGCGCCCCTAACTGCCTTTCCGAATGTCTTTAATGTGAGTCCTTCCGTCAGCGGGTAGACCGGCTCGACCAAAGGCAGATCCTTTGCGTCGTCCGGTGCCAGCACATAATCGGGATGGGTGATTTGTGTCTCGTCACGGAATCGATCGACCGCGCCGCTGACGATGCGAAGTTCGCCTTCGGGCAAAATTCGGCGCAGATAATCCTCACGGGCATGAAAATACACCAGAGTCAGGTCGTCGGTTCCGTCTGTGCATCGCACACGATATGGTTGGCGTTTGGTGCGTGACGGTTCATGCTTTCCCACGGTCAGGGTTAGCGTCACGATCTTGCCGGTCTCGGCTGCACTGATATGCGGTACGATGTGGCGGTCGATGATTTCGCGCGGTAGATGCCACAGGATATCAACCACGTTCGGGCCAGTCAGGCGCTCGATCAACTTGGCAATTCGCGGACCGACCCCTGTCAGTGCCGTCGACGGTCGAAACAATGGGTTGAGTATCGGTGGTCGCACAGGTAAATCCCAGGTTCTCCGCTGACGTTTGACGAGTTTACTTCAGCAGGATGGAGAGGCAACGTGAGATCACTGTTTTACCCAACCGCGAAAGCGCCATATATGCTAACCGTTAAAGGATAGGGGACCGATGGACAATCCTTCTGAAAGCATAGAGATAAAGCGGAAGCGGCTGTTGTTCCGCAGCAAGCATCGCGGCACAAAGGAAATGGATATCCTGATTGGCGGATATTACGAAGATAACATGGAAAGCTTCTCCCCCGAGGAATTGGCGGATTTCGAGGCAGTGCTCGAATACCCCGATGACGATTTGTATTCATGGGCGCTGGAGCGGGCACCGGTACCGCCGGAATTTTCGTCGCCGATCCTGCAAGGTTTTATCGACAGCGTAAAGCGTCGTGGAGACGGCTCATCTCATTGATCGAGAACTTGCCCGAAACGGGCCGGGTTGTCGCAACGGGGGCACCGGAAGGCTACGACGCTCTCGTATTGTGCGAGCAATCCCGTAAACGTCGGGTCCTGCATATCTGCCGCGACGATTCGCGGATGGCGACATTATCTGCGGCCGTGCGGTTTTTTGCGCCGAATTTGGATGTGGTGGAATTTCCGGCATGGGATTGTCTGCCCTATGACCGCGTGTCGCCCAATCCGGAGATTGTAGCGCGCCGATTAGATGCTTTAAGCGGCTTGTCGGTAAGTCCTGAAACGGGCCTTGTCCTTACGACGGTAAGTGCGGTGCTGCAACGGGTGCCTGCACACGAGTTGTTCGAGAAGGGTGGCTTGGCGGCAACCGTGGGCGACAGTATCTCGCAAGCGGAATTTTCGACCTATTTTCAGCGCAATGGTTATCGGCGCGCCGCCACCGTGCGCGAGCCGGGTGAATTCGCATTTCGCGGCGGTATTGTCGATGTCTATTCACCGGGATCCGAGCAACCGTATCGGCTGGATTTCTTTGGGGATGAGCTCGAATCGATTCGCAGTTTCGATCCGATGACCCAACGCACAGCAAGCACGACAGAGAGCTTTGTTTTGGGGCCGGTTAGTGAAATCGCATTTGATACGGAATCAATGGAAAGGTTCCGAGAAGGGTATCGATTGCAGTTCGGTCCGCCGGTGGGCTTGGACCCGCTCTACGAGGCGGTGAGCGCCGGAGCACATCATCCGGGCGTGGAACATTGGTTGCCACTGTTCAATACCACACTTGAAACGCTGTTCGACTACGTTCCAAATTCCCTTATAACCCTCGACCATGAAGCCGAGCAGGCCATTGATGCTCGCTTCGAACTGATTGCGGACTTCTATGAAGCGCGGCGTGAAATGATGCCGGCGACCGTTCGTGACGCCAATGAGGATGTCCCACCTTATAAACCGCTGCCGCCGGACTTGCTCTATCTGAGCGAGGAGGAATGGGAGAAAGCGGTCGATGCACGACCCGTTTTTGCATTCTTCCCTCTCGCTGCTGGCCCGCAAGGAGAGACGACAATCGATCTTGGTGGTCGAAGGACAGGTGACTTTACGGAAGCGCGGCATAGACCTGACGTGAACCTATTCGACGTCTTCCGAGACCGTGTGAGTGGGGAGAAAGAGCGTAAGGTTGTTGTTTTTGCTTACAGTAACGGATCTAGGGATCGTCTTTTGGGGCTCTTGAAAGATCATGGTGTCTCCCGTGTCGATGTCATCGAGACTTGGGAAGAATTGACGGAGCGCCAGATCGGTTCGGTTTCAATTGCGGCCCTCGATATCGCGCGCGGTTTCTCTACACCAGATATCTTGGCGTTCAGCGAACAGGATATCCTGGGCGAACGCATGGCGCGACCGTCACGCAGACGGCGGCGAGCGGAAGAATTTATCTCTGAAGCGTCGAGCCTCGCTGATGGTGATTTAATCGTCCATATCGATCATGGTGTCGGACGTTTCGTTCGCTTGGAGACGCTGGATGTCGATGGCAGGCAACACGATTGCCTGACAGTGGAGTACAACGGCGGCGACCGGCTCTATGTGCCCGTTGAGAATATCGATGTGTTATCGCGCTTCGGCAGTGAAGAATCTGCTGGCCAGCTGGACAGGCTCGGCGGAGCCGCATGGCAGGCGCGCAAGGCCCGGGTCAAGGAACGCATCCGGATTATTGCCGAATCGCTATTGAAGACGGCGGCGGAGAGAGAACTGAAACGGACCGAGGCGATAGAATTGCCGGAAGATGGTTCATTCCAGGAGTTCTGCGCCGAATTCGCCTGGACGGAAACGGACGATCAGATGAGCGCAATCGAGGACGTTATTGGCGACCTTGGTTCCGGCCGGCCGATGGACCGTTTGATTTGTGGCGATGTCGGTTTCGGAAAGACGGAAGTGGCTCTCCGTGCTGCATTTGTCGCCGCTATGTCAGGCAAACAGGTGGCAATGGTTGTGCCGACAACACTCTTAGCACGCCAACATTTTGCTACGGTTCTCGAACGCTTTAAGGGATTGCCGGTAAAGCTGGGCCAAATGTCGCGCATGGTGAGCGGTAAACAGGCGCAGGCCGTGCGGGATGGTATCGAAAGTGGTGAAATTGATATTGTCGTTGGAACCCACGCATTGCTCGGAAAATCGGTCAAATTCAATAATCTCGGTCTGCTCGTTATTGATGAGGAGCAGCATTTCGGGGTCGGTCAAAAGGAACGCCTCAAGCAATTGCGTGCCGATGTGCACGTCTTGACGTTAACGGCGACACCGATTCCGCGAACGTTGCAAATGGCACTTGCCGGGGTCCGCGAGATGAGCATCATCGCGACGCCACCCGTCGACCGTTTGGCTGTCCGCACATTCGTGCTGCCATACGATCCGGTGGTGATGCGAGAGGCCATTCAACGCGAACGGTTCCGGGGCGGGCAAGTATTCTATGTCTGTCCCCGCATCGCTGATCTGGATCATGTCCACCGCCGCCTGACAGAACTGGTCCCGGATGCAAAGTTGGCGTTAGCACATGGTCAAATGCCGACTGCGGATCTGGAAGAGGTCATGAGCGGTTTCGTTGAGGGCCGTTTCGACATATTGCTGAGCACGCATATCGTTGAGGCCGGGCTCGATATTCCCAAGGCTAACACGATCATTGTCCACAGAGCCGACCGGTTCGGTCTGTCGCAACTGTATCAATTGCGCGGTCGGGTTGGGCGCTCGAAGACGCGAGCTTATGCTTATCTGACACTACCACCGGGTCAGACGGTCACACCCACCGCAATGCGCCGGTTGGAGGTCATGCAGGCCCTCGATACACTAGGGGCCGGCTTCTCGCTCGCCAGTCATGATCTTGATATTCGCGGTGCAGGTAATCTTTTGGGCGATGAGCAATCGGGTCATATTCGTGAGGTCGGTGTTGAGCTCTACCAACATATGCTGGAAGAAACGATTGCGAAATTGCGAGAGACTGGCGGGGCGTCCGAAGAAGAGGCATGGACGCCGCAAATTTCGCTCGGCACGTCGGTTTTAATTCCGGAAAAATATGTTGCCGATCTCTCCGTGCGGCTCGGGCTTTACCGACGGTTGTCGATGCTAATCGGACAGGCTGAAATCGAGGCGTTCGCAGCAGAAATGATCGACCGTTTTGGCCCACTGCCGCAGGAGGTGGAAAATCTGCTTGAAGTGATGGCGGTGAAGCAACTGTGCCGGATCGCAGGTGTCGAGACCATCGATGCGGGGCCCAAGGGTGCGGTTTTATCGTTCCACAACAACACGCCACCAAGTCCGGAACGGTTGATCGGATATATGCAGACGAAATTCCGCTCCATCAAGTTACGACCGGATCAGAAGTTGGTCTATTTGCAGGATTGGTCATCACCCGACCTACGGGTTAAAGGCGCACATAGCTTGCTGTCGGATTTAGCGGAATTGGTCGAAGGCTAAGCGTTACCCATCTTTTTTTGTAGTGCATCGGGTTTTTGAGCCAATAGCAGATCGAAGAGGGGGTAGAACGCCTCCGGCTCCTGAGCTCCAGATACCGCATATTGCTGATTGAGAATATAGAAGGGCACGCTTTGTATACCGAGTTGACGGGCCTGCATATCTTCCGATTTGACGGCGTCGACGTCTTCATCACTCTTAAGGAATACCGCCGCTTCATCCGGATTTAGTCCGGCTTCTGCGCTTATTGCGATTAAGGTCTCGATATCCCCTATATTTCGACCATCCAGGAAATATGCATTGAACAATTGTTCAACAATTCTGTCCTGTGCATTGGACCGAGTTGCAAACCGGATCAAACGGTGCGCTGCAATAGTATTCGGCGTGATCTTGATCCGGTCAAACTCGAACTGGATTCCAGCGAGTTCGCCGACACCCGAGATATTGTCGTAGAGCCGCCGCGCGTTATCCGGGTTGCCGAATTTCAGGGCTAGGTATTCTTCTCTCCCCATACCGTCGCGCGGCATCATGGGGTTGAGCTGGAAACTATGCCAATGGATCTCAATTTCGATATCCGGACGGATCGATAGTGCCTCTTCGAGACGTCGCTTTCCGATAAAGCACCATGG
>JBMYRC010000011.1:0-55798 GCA_049601975.1 Alphaproteobacteria bacterium
GGTGGGCTCGGGCCGCTCACCGACTTGTTAAAAACGTTACTGAAACTCTGCTGCGAAGAAGCCAAGGTCGCTCCAAAATTAATTGCTTCCGCCGACGACCTGGAACGCATCGCGGCCTCTGACAATGCTGACGTACCCGCGCTCAAGGGTTGGCGAAAAGAAGTTTTCGGAGAACGGGCTCTCGCCCTTAAGAGTGGTCGCCTTGGTCTCACGGCCCAGGGTAAGAAGATACGACTGATCGACATTACCGACAGTGACGAAGGCTAACCACCCGATGCTTCGGGCGATTGCATCACTATCAATTCTTCTGACTATTTCACTGCTATCAGGCAGTGTGGCGGCGGACGCAGAACCGCAGGCATTTTCCTTGCCGGTGCAGTGTGGCTTTCCGGACGAGTGCTACATCCAGTCTCATGTCGACCTAGATCCCAGCCCCAGTGCCGCCGACCACGCCTGCGGCATTAACACCTATAACGGCCACAAGGGCACTGACTTCCGCCTGCGCAATCTGGACCTCATGGATCGGGGCGTGCCGGTCGTGGCGGCGGCGGCCGGCACCATAATACGGAAACGAGACGGTGTCCGCGACGTGCATATGGAGCTCTTCGGTAAAAAATTGGCTTTCCATCGAGGTGCGGGCAACTTCGTCGTCATCGATCACGGCAACGAATGGAGGAGCCAGTACGCCCATATGCGGAAAGGGAGTGTCGCGGTTCAACTTGGTATGAAGGTAAGAACCGGGCAACGCCTTGGCTTGGTCGGCCTTTCCGGCTTGACGGAATTTCCCCACTTGCACTTCGAGATCAATCATTCCGGCCAAACCATTGACCCTTTCGTGGGCAAGGGCAACGGAAACGATTGCAAGGGTCCGAAGAACACTCTGTGGACGGGTGCGGCACTCACCAAACTGCAATATCGAAAGTATTTTATAGTCGCGACTGGTTTCGCCGATACTCCGCTAAACCGGCAAGCTCTCCTTTATGGCCTGCATGTCCGCGACCGTTTTTCGCGCAAAGCTCCAGCAATCGCCTTTCATGTAGATTTCGCTGGAGGGCGCACTGGGGACACATATTTGCTCCGCATCTTCGGCCCCGACGGCAAAGTCTTTGCGGAAAACCGAAAGCGCTTCGAGAAAGACGCGCAAATTAGATTTGATCTGGTCGGCAGAAAAATTGCTAAACGACCCGCTTGGCCGACCGGCACTTACCGTGGAGAGTTTGTATTATTTCGCGAGAAGGTCGGAAAACAGTCAATTTTACTGCGTCACGAACAAAGCATAACCGTTGAATAAACCGGCAATGTTATGCTGTAGCCGCTTGAGGGGTAGGTTCATCGACAAACAATACTTGATAATCGCAATTGAGACTTTTCGCTAGCGCCCGGAACCGGCGTTCGACAACATCCCCGACCAGGATATCCGCATGTGCCGACAAAATCAGCATCAGACGATCACCTTCGCGCTCTAACCGACTGGCTTCCAACAGGCCAATTGCGCCGCCCGTTAAGGTGTAGGCGAGGCGCATCGCAAGACCGACCGCGCGTGCTTCGGCCATTTTCGCCGCGGTGAGCAATCTGTCGATTTTCCAGCGCCGAACGATGCCGTCCAAGGCTGAATGCCGCGACGCGACCGAAAGCGCCAACATTGCCCGTTCCTCATGAGTCAGGCCGACAAGCGGCATTCTCAAGATACGCAGGAATACCTGTTCCGTACGGTAGTCCGGATGTTCCGACCACCCAATATCAGCCAAGTTTGCCGCTGCATGGCGCAGGCGCGCTTTCGCCGGCGTCTCTCCTTCAAATACGGGAGCCGTCCAATTCGCCAATATCTCGCCGTCGGATGTGCTCCGGCCCGCACGCCCAGCGACCTCTTGGGTCATGGCGATCAATGAATCCTGCATCTTCCGCCTTTTGGAAAGCCGGTCATACAAGCACCCTTCACGCAATCCATAAGCGCAGAAAACGAGGTTCTGAACCTGTGTCTTTTGGATCAGGCGTTCCAGCAGACGGGCCGCATAGGGCACGGAATCAATCCGTTGGCGGCTTAAGCCTTGCACGCCTTCCAAGGTATTTCGACTCAAATGGCCGACTAAACGGGTAAATTCCAACGCCTCCGCCGCGCTCAGCGTATATTGCTGAATCACATGTATCGGATACCGCGCCTGATCCATATGTACACGCGCGAGCGCGCGCCACGCCCCACCGACAGCGTAGAAGGATTGGCCTTCGAAAGTGTTCAACCAGTCGAGACCGGCCAAATGTTGATCGATAAAACGATCCGCGTCCGCCGTATCGACACTGGCATCGCGGACGGCACGCAACGCGCCAAGTGGCAGCGTGGCTTTCTCCCGAAGTCGACCGTCACCGAGCCCCACCAACTCAACGCTACCGCCTCCAAGGTCACCCATGATGCCGCAAGCGTCCGGAATTCCGGATAGCACTCCGTAGCCGGATAACTCCGCTTCGCGACCGCCGGAGACGACTTCGACCGTCAATCCACATTCCCGTTGGACACGGTCAACAAAAGCTTTCCCGTTGCTCGCTTCGCGCACTGCCGCGGTCGCGACCGCTTGCACGCGGCGTACCCTCATCGAATCCGTCAGTGCGACAAACCGATGCAGATAATTGAGCGCCATATCAATGTTCTCGGGCAACATCTTCCCATCGACATCAAGGCCGCGTCCTAATCCACAGATTACTTTTTCATTAAATACGGGAAGTGGCGCGCGTTTCGCGCCGTCATATACAACCAGCCGGATAGAGTTTGATCCAATATCGATGACGGCTACCGGGCCTTTGCGGTTCCCAGCTTTCTTGCCTCTCAATATGCAAGGCACGACATTATCTCCACTGTAACGCCAATGGCATCATGGGACGGCATTTTTCAAGGGCACTGCCACGCCCCGATAAGCTGGGATTTGTCATGAAATAGATATGCGCGGAAAAATCATCCGGTCCTGAAGAAAGTCGCTCAAACGAGCCATCCGGTTGCATCTCCCAACTCTGCGCGATGTCATTCCTATTCGCAACCATCACCTGTTCGACAATCTGCTTTTTGACCGTCGGATTGTCGACGGGAATGAAGGTTTCAACCCGTCGGTGAAGATTTCGCGGCATCCAATCGGCCGACGATAGAAAGACCTTACAGACGGGTGACGGCAATTTCTCACCAGCGCCGAAACACACGATCCGGCTATGTTCCAAGAATCGCCCGACGATGCTTTTCACGCGAATATTATCCGACAATCCGGGCACACGCGGTCGTAGACAGCAAATACCGCGAATAAACAATTCAATCTCGACGCCTGCACAGCTGGCATTGTAGAGCGCATCGATCACTTCGCCGTCGACCAAGGAATTCATCTTAGCCCAAATCGCCCCAGGCCGCCCAGCCTTGGCATGTTCTGCTTCTTCCTCAATGAGCCGTAATAATGTCGGCTTCAGAGTCGCGGGCGAGAATTCCAGCTTCTCCATTTGATCCGGCGTCGCATAACCCGTCATGTAATTGAACAGGCGCGCGGCGTCGCGGCCCAATGCTTCGTCGGAGGTAAAGAAGCTTAAATCCGTATAAACCCGAGCCGTGATCGGGTGGTAATTTCCCGTTCCAAAATGAACATATGTGCGTAGATCCGCCCCTTCGCGGCGGACGGCGAGCGAGACTTTCGCGTGTGTCTTCAGATCAATAAAGCCGTAGACGACCTGGACGCCGGAGCGCTCCAAATCTCGGGCGAGCTGAATATTCGCTTCTTCGTCGAAACGCGCCTTCAACTCGATCAACGCGGTCACCGATTTGCCTGCTTCCGCCGCTTCGATGAGCGCTCCCACAATCGGTGAATCGTCGGAGGTTCGATACAGCGTCTGCTTGATCGCCACGACCGCTGGATCGCGGGTCGCCTGGCGCAGGAATTGGACGACGACGTCGAAACTCTCATACGGATGGTGGACTACAAAATCCTTAGCGCGAATTGCCGCGAAGATATCGCCGCCGTATTCTCGAACGCGTTCCGGAAACCGCACGTTCATTCGCCCGTATTGTAGGTCTCTACGCTCGTCCACAATAATTTGTTTGATATCGCCAATGCCAAGCATGCGACGGCGCGAGAAGACATGGGTAAATTCTCCGTCGAATTCATGCATCACAAATTGGCGAAATTCCTCGGGCATCTTTTCGTCAAAATCGAGCCGGATAATATGCCCCCGGCGGCGGCGCTTCAAAGCACTCTCGAACGTCCTAACCAAGTCTTCAGCTTCTTCATCGATCTCGACTTCGCTATCGCGGATGATCCGGAACATGCCGCAGCCCTTGACATCGAAACCGGGAAAAAGCCGATCCAAATTGAGATCAATGATGCCTTCCAGCGCGACAAATCGAATGTCCCGGCCCGGTAGTCGCACGAAACGATCGATCTGGTGCGGGATGATGATCAGGCCTTTCATTTCCTTCTCATCCATCTCGCGCCGCAATTCGAGCGCGAAGACCACACTGCCATTTTGGATAAACGGGAACGGATGGGCGGGATCGACCGCAAGCGGTGTGATGACCGGGAAAACTTGCTTATCGAACCAGGATACAAGCCAGTCATGATCCTCGGCATTCAAATTGGCGGCATCGGCAACTTCGAGACCTGAGGCCTTACATTCCGCGAGCAGTTTAGCGAGACAATCATCTTGACTATCGAGCAGTTCAGAGACCTTCTCACGGATTGCTTTCAATTGCTCCAATGGAGACATGCCGTCTTGGCTGCGTTCTGTAATGTCAGCGGCCACCTGTCCCGTCAGTCCAGCAGCCCGAACCATATAAAACTCGTCCAGATTGCTGGCAGAAATCGATAGGAATCGCGCTCGCTCCAACAATGGATTAGCCGTGTTGTTGGCCTCCGCCAGTACGCGCATGTTGAATTCCAGCCACGACAATTCGCGGTTAATAAACCGTTCACTCGACGTCAAATCAATCCTTGGCGTCGCAGCTTGCATCTCCTGCGTTTCGCGCCGCGTCAATTGTTGTGGCTGCAACATTCCTTCTTCGTCCTTCCAAGATTGCCAACGGCGTATAGGCAACCAAGATCACTATCCAATGCATCTGTCGAGGTAGCGTTTTGGTGACATTTCGTTTTCTAACGCGGCCACCCTAACATAGCCAAGGGATTCATATGATCACGCTACATCTCCTACGCCATGCTAAAGCAAAATCCGCGCCGGAGTTAAGAGATATTGACCGCCCCTTAGCGGAACGGGGCCATCGCGATGCGGATTCCATGGGGCAACGCCTCGCTGAATGGGCTGTAAATCCAGCGCTCATACTATGCTCTTCCGCACAACGCGCCCGAGAAACCTTGGCTGGCATTCTCCCCCATTTGAGCGGAAGCCGTACAATTGAGATCGAGGAAGGATTATACAATTTCGACCAAGACATTGTATTTAAAAGAGTTTCCGAATCTACAAGCGACGACACCACAATTCTTGTCATTGGCCACAACCCAGCATTAGAGCAATTAACCGGATATCTGGCCGCCGATGGCGTTCCCTCCGCCATGCGACAATTGAACACTAAATTTCCAACCTGCGCCCTGGCCACACTGGAATTTACCTTGAACGATTGGGCGTCAATCGGGCCCAAAACTGGTCTATTGATACGTCTTTCCATACCGGCAGAAAATTAAAAAGCATGGAAACTTGCGGCGATGCCGCAAAATGTGAAATTTCCCTGCACTCATCCGCATCCAGACAAGCTTAGGTTCCGTTACGCTCATATGCTCGCATATAACATTCGCCGCTTTGTCTATCTGATCCCGGTTCTGTTCATCCTAACCGTCGTTGTATTCCTCTTCGGACAGCTTCTACCGGGCGACATTATCGACATTATGATCGGTGAGGAGGATGTCGAGGGTCCGGAAGTACGCATCGCGTTGACCAAATAACTAGGCCTCGATCAGCCGCTATACGCGCAATAGGTAAATTGGATCGGACGGGTTTTGCAAGGCGACCTCGGCAAATCCCTGATCACTCGGCGTGACGTCAGCCTGGAATTGTTCGATCGTATCCCCGCGACCGCCTATCTCGCGATCACCGGGATGATATTGTCGATGTTGATCTCTATTCCCATCGGCACCTTAGCGGCACTCAAACGAAATAGCTGTATCGATAATGCAATCCAAAGCATGGCGCTTATCGGCATTTCGATACTGGAGTTTTGGTTCGCGATCATTGCAATCCTTGCCTTTTCCCTACACCTCGGCTGACTGCCGTCATCGGGATATACCAGCCCACTCAAAAACCTATGGGAGAGCCTCGTCTATCTCCTCCTGCCCGCCCATCGCGATCGGCTTCCGGCAGGCGCGGCCTTACGACCCGTCTGACCCGCTCCAGCATGCTGGACGAGATGAACAAGGAATATGGCGATACCGCACGCTCGCTCAGCTTCGGCGAAGGTAAGGTCATTTATAATTACACCCTGCGCAACGCGATGATCCCAACCTTGACGATTAGCGGGCTGCAATTCGCCGATCTATTGGGGGACACTGTGGTTTTGGAGGCGATCTTTGCATGGCCAGGGATTGGGCGGGTCATCTTTGAAGCGATCATCCAGCGCAATTATCCGATGATCCAGTCCGGCATCTTGGTCTTGGGGTTCTTCGTCGTCATTACCAACCTGGTCGTTGACATCGCCTACCGAACCTTGAACCCGCGCGTTGAGCTGAATTAAATAACGGCTCGGTCCCGCAGCGATTCAATCTCCGACACGCCATAGCCAATTTCCGTCAACACCGCCTCAGTGTCCGCGCCGACCAGCGGTGGCGGAAAGTCAGCGCCAGTCTCCTCACCGGATACCTTGAAGGGAGTATTCGTATACGGCAACGCTCTGCCGTCCATCGGCGACCGGGTCTCACCGAACAATTGGCGATGGGCAAGCTGAGAGTCGGAAAGCACGTCTGGCAACTGCAAAACCGCCGCCGCGGGCACAGCGGCCGCGGCAAAACGTTTCTCCCAATTCGCCGCCGTATCTTCGGACAAAGCCGCTCGTAACTCCTGCAGACATTCCGTTTGGTGCTGCAGGCGCGCTTCGAGTGTTGAGAAACGACTATCCTCACCCATCTCCGGCCGCCCGATCACGTTCCAGACCTTCGCTGTCTGCGCTTCAATCGCAGGCATCAACAACAATACACCGTCTTTCGTCGGATGAGTGTCTGCGACAGGATTACCTGACAATGAACGGCTACCCATAAGCGCCGGCTCGAAACCGAACGCCGTTTGCAGCAAATTCGGCGAAGTGAGCGACGCGCCCACATCTTGCATGGAGAGGTCGATCATCGCGCCCTCGCCGGTCCGCTCACGCTTGAACAAGGCGCCCGCAATCGCAAACGCCCCGGTGATTGCCGCCGCCATATCGACAACAATCGCACCGACCCGCATTGGCCCCGTCTCCGCTGTCCCATTGACCGCCATCATGCCGGAAAGCGCCTGTACGGTCGGGTCGTAGGCAGCTGATTGCGAGCGCGGTCCGGTTTGCCCGAACCCCGTCACGGCGCAATAGATGAGCTTCGGATTTACCGCCCGCAGGTCGTCCCAGCCATATCCCATGCGGTCCATGGTATCAGCCTTAAAGTTCTCAACCACGACGTCGGCGTCCTTCACCAGGCGATGAATCACTTTCTTTGCGTCCGGATGTTTCAGGTCGAGGGTTATGGAGCGTTTGCCCGCATTGGCGCTCAGATAAATAGCGGAATATTTAGCGGCCTGAAGCCCGTCATCCAGTGGATACATCTGACGGCCTTGATCGCCGATGCCCGGCTGTTCGATCTTTACGACATCCGCGCCCATAAGCGCTAATTGGTATGTGGCGAACGGACCGGCAATCGCCTGGGTAAAATCAATTACCCGCACACCTTCGAAGGTTCGCATCACCCGTCCCCCTATCCGCGACGCGGCAGGCAAAACCATGCCGCCCGCCGCATCCGCGATTTCACTTAGAACGTACTGTTGAACGCGCCACCGTCGAGCAACAGGTTCTGGCCGACGATGAAGCCGGATTTAGCGCTGCACAGAAATGCACAGGCATCACCGAATTCGGCCGGGTCGCCAGCACGCCCCGATGGGTTCTGGCTGTTCCGGATCGCCAGCATTTCATCGAAGCTCTTACCAGCTGCGTCTGCCTGCACCTGAATGTTCGAATGAAACCGGTCAGTGGCGAACGGTCCCGGTAAAATATTGTTGATAGTTACGTTATGGACCGCGGTTTTCCGGGAAATGCCCGCACAGAAACCGGTAAGGCCCGCGCGCGCGCCATTGGAGAGGCCGAGGATATCGATGGGCGACTTCACCGCCGCCGATGTAATATTAATGATGCGACCGAACTTCCGCTCGATCATGCCATCCACAACCGCTTTGATCAGGAAAATTCCCGTCAGCATGTTGGCGTCGACCGCCTTAATCCAATCGTCACGATCCCAGTTGCGGAAGTCGCCAGGAGGCGGGCCACCCGCGTTGTTGATCAGAATATCGGGCGCGGGACAGGCAGCAAGCACGTTCGCACGCCCATCCTCGGTCGTGATATCACAGGCGACGGGTGTGACTGTTACGCCAGTCTCTTGCGCGATCTCCGCCGCCGTCGCATTAAGCGTTTCGGCCGTGCGGCTGTTGATCACAAGATCGACACCTTCGCGCGCTAGTGACAATGCGGAGGCTTTTCCAAGCCCTTTTGACGCCGCGCATACGATGGCTTTCTTACCAGACAATCCAAGGTCCATTTCTTTCAATCCTCCCCGTTGGTCTCAAAGTTTGTTTCGAGTTCATTCAATACAGTGCGTGCAAGCGGCACCGTGACACCGCGGCGTTCCGCCAAACCTAATTGGTCCAAGGCTTTTACAATAGCGCTCGCGGCAGCAAAAGATCGCTCCATGCGCGCCAATAGGTAAACTAGAACGTCCTTGCTAACCGTCAGCTGGCGGTCGTGAAAAAGTTTGATCAGGAGCACGCCCAACAGTTCGTCATCGGGTGGTCGGACCTCCACCGCCTGCGCCGCCGTCACTCGAGAGGACAAATCGGCTAGTTTCAACGACCAGCGCGCGGGCGGATGGCGACCGGCGAGCAACAATTTCCCGCCAATCTCCGCTATATGATTGTATAGATGCAGCAACGCTTCCTCGTCCAAGAGCGCATCCGAATCGTCGACCGCGCAGCTATCGGCGCCGCCCAGGATATCAGGCGCCGCACGGTCGCTGAGCTCAGGCCCGGAGATTAGAACCGCACGGGATCGATTTCGCCAGACGTGAGCTAGATGGGTTTTGCCGCAGCCTGTCGGGCCGTAGACGGCAAGTGCTGGGCCCGGCCAATCCGGCCAGCGATCGATCCAGCCGACCGCATTCATATTACAATCGCTGACGAGAAAATCCGCCTTACCAAGCGCAGGGCGATGGGGAAACTCAAGGACCAGTTGGCGGCGGGCACTCACACTGTATCCCGATCCTCGGGTCCCTTTTCCTCGACACCGCCATAGAGCGGGCCCGCCAAATATTGGCCCAGCATGAAGCGCACCATGACGCCGATCACCGCCGCGACGGGTACCGCCAACATAATGCCGACGAAACCAGCAACCGCGCCGCCGCCCATCAAGGCGAACAATATCCATACGGCATGTAAGTTAATGCGGTCGCCCACCAATTTCGGCGTCAGGAAATTACCTTCCAAGACCTGCCCGACCAGGAATACGCCAATGACCAGAATGATATCCATCGGATCGTCAAAATTGGCAATCGCGAGGCCGAGACCAACCGCAAAACCGCTCAGCATGCCCACATAGGGGATAAACGACAGCAAACCGGTCGCCAGACCGACGATCGCACCAAAGGGCAGACCGAATGCGGTCAACCCGATCGCATAGAAAACACCCAAGAGTATGCAGACGCTGAATTGGCCCCGCACGAAACCAGCCAAGGTCTCGTCGATAAGTCGGCATTGTTCGCGGATCGTCTCGGCATGGGCACGCGGCAACCAACTGTCCACGGCATCGACCAACCGGTCCCAATCTCGCAGCAGGTAGAAGGCCACCACCGGCGTCACAATCAGCAAGGCGAACAGGTTCGCGACAGCGCCGAGCCCATTGACCAGGCGCAATCCCACATTGCCCAACATCTTCGCTGCGCTGCCCAGCGACGCACGAAGAAAATCTTGCAGGCCTTCCTCATTCTGCGCCTTTATATCGGCGAAATTCTCAATTAACGGACGCGCTTTCAATTCGATCCGGGTAATTAAATCCGGCAGTTGCGCGGAGAACTGAACAACCTGCTTGTACAAAACCGGTACAAATATGGAGAAGGCCAAGATGCAGATAAGAAAAAATCCGGCCGTCACCAACGATGTCGCTGCCGTGCGCGAACAATTCATCGCCTCCAGTCGATCACATACTGGGTCAAGGAAATAGGCGACCGCTAAACCAACAAGGAAAGGGAGAAGAATCGATTCGAACAACAGCACGAAACCGATAAACAGTACGAATGCCCCGATCCATGAAAGCGCCCTCTGCCGTGTTGTCATTTCCCTCTCACTTCCACAAAACTCTTTACTGGCTGGGCACCAAACCCGCCGGTCCAGCGGCTTAAATACAAAGTCCCCGAGACGATAGTCGTCAGTCCCGCGAGATATAGGAGGACGCCCGTCAGATATGGAAGCTCAAGTTCCAATGCGGGCTGCGTCAACGCGGACATAACCAATGCTATTTGTAAAACCGTATTCAGCTTGCTGACAATGATCGGCTCCACATTCAATTCCAACTCGATAACGTTCGACAACAGGACGCCGCCAATGATCAGCAAATCCCGCATGATCACCAAACAAACGATCCAGCCCGGAACGAACCCCATAAGGGTCAAACAAACGAACACGGCGATCAGCAACGCTTTGTCGGCAATCGGGTCGAGATAAGTGCCAAGACGCGTCACCGCATCCAGCCGTTTCGCGAGAAACCCATCCAGCCCGTCACTTAGCCCGGCCACTAGAATGACCCAGAACGCTGCCGCCAACGCATTGTCCATCATTAAGACAACGACCACAGGGACAGCAAAAATCCTCGATACGGTCACGATATTCGGCAAAGCGCGATACATGCGACCCTCTACCCCGCCAGCACGATCACGGCCGGCCAAGCCGCAATATGTAGCCGCCTTGATCGCGCTTAAATCGTAGATCGAGATCGCTTTGCGCCATCGACAACCGCAATTGGTCAGGTCCGCCGGAATATTTCAGGTCGACCATGGCTTCCTCCACCGACATACGGACCAATTTCATGTCGATGATCGGGGAGACCTGGGTCATACGGTTGCGAATTGTCAGCCAGTCCGACAGTGATTTCAACGGCACCAGTATGCTTATTCGTTGCTGTCCGGTGACACGTTGCAAATTGTCTCTTTTCCAGTCTTCCTCAGCCCGAATGATCAGCGCTTCGACAGCTGCCCTCAATAACGTTTCGATGCCGCCGTCCGGCGAGGCCGAAAAACTTCGCACGAAAGTGCGCCCTGCATCCGCCCGCCCGAATCGACTCATCGACACTTCGACGGAAGGAACGCCGGTGCGTGGATCAACGATCAATTCCGCCACCGTCACCAATGTTCCAATAGCGTCATATTTACGAGCAATAGCAGATAGATGCTCTTCACTACCATTTAACGCTTGCTCGGCGCTAATCACGGCGACATCGGAATAATCGCCGAGCGGCACGGTCATCGGCAGCAAACCATTTGGCGCGGGCCGGTTGGCCCAGGCCGCATACCAAGGATTCGGATCGTCCCAGAGGAGTAATGAGCCCGCGGCCCGGTAGACCGGAAGGACAACAACCGGCTGGCTCACTGTCTCCGCCAAGGGCACCTCGCGTTGGCGGAGCATATCCCGCACGGCCTCGCGCTTGAAACGAACCGTTAACTTAGCGACATATCGACCGCCGCCAAATTTCTCTTCCGTGACCGCGTAGTCGCGAATCGCCCACCGAACGGCCTTAATATCGATATCCGGAAGACGGTCGTAATCGTCTCTCAGTGTTATTTTCTCAATCAGCTGTTGCAGCGCGTCCTGTTGGGCCTGTTCGATCCCACGGGCCTTGGCTTCCAATTCGTCGATGGCACGCTCATCTACCGCGACGCCTTCGATCGTGTACAGGCTACGCACATCTGCTGCACTGGACCCGGCCCATAAGATTAGGACGATTACCGCGCTCACAAACACACTACTGGGCAAGGCCCATCGATCGGACATTGCAAACGTCTCCGGATGAAGTATTTTCGGCCCATTGGTATACAAGTTTCACCGTGAGGACACCATAGCCGCTCCGCCCCCAAATACTCCGATGACGTACCGCAACGCGGGCGTGGACATTAACGCAGGAAACGCTCTCGTCGAAGCAATCAAGCCGTTGGCCCGATCGACCGCGCGAAGCGGCGCCGATGCCGCCCTTGGCGGATTCGGTGGATTGTTCGACCTACGCGCCGCCGGATTTGAAGACCCGTTACTGGTCGCTGCCACAGACGGCGTCGGCACGAAACTCAAACTCGCCTTCAACACCGGCATTCACGATACCGTTGGTATCGATCTGGTCGCCATGTGCGTAAACGACCTGGTGGTGCAAGGCGCGGAACCGTTGTTTTTCCTAGATTACTTGGCGACCGGTCATTTAAAGAACGACATGGCGGCCGCGGTCGTCTTAGGCATCGCGGATGGGTGCCGTCAGGCTGGATGTGCCCTTATCGGCGGCGAGACGGCCGAAATGCCAGGCATGTACGGCGACGGGGAATACGATCTGGCCGGATTTACGGTCGGCGCCGTCGAGCGCACGAATGTCATCGACGGACAAAATGTTGCCGCCGGAGATATCCTGCTCGGCTTGGCATCGAACGGCGTGCATTCGAATGGTTTTTCACTGGTCCGCCGCGTAGTCGAGCATACGGGTGTTACATTTGATGCCCCCGCGCCCTTCGATTCCCGGCAGAGCCTCGGCGAATCGCTGCTCGCGCCGACAAAAATCTACGTTAAATCCTGCCTCGCCGCGATCGGAACCGGTGGCGTCCATGGAATTGCCCATATTACAGGCGGCGGATTGGTCGAAAACCTTCCGCGAGTCATCCCGGACGGCCTCGGTGCCCATCTCGATAAATTGTCATGGCCGTCGCTGCCGGTCTTCGAATGGATTGCGGATGCCGGAAATGTCCCGAGCGAAGAAATGCAGCGAACCTTCAATCTGGGCATCGGGATGGTGTTGATCGTCCACCCGGATACCGCCGAGCAAGCCACCGAGGTGCTCCGCGAACACGGCGAATCAGTCTATGAGATCGGCCGGGTCGTCGAACGGGACGGCGGCCCCGAAATTACCATCGAGGAATGACAGGTTGTCGGGTCGGTTGAAACTATCGGTACTGATCTCTGGCCGGGGCAGTAACCTGCAAGCATTGATCGACGCGTCCTTAGCGCCAGGGTTTCCAGCCGAGATCGTCCGCGTTATCTCCAATGTTCCGGGGGCGGGCGGACTTGAGCGGGCTTCGACGGCCGGAATTCCGACCGCTGTCGTACCGCACAAGGATTACCCCGATCGAGAGAGTTTCGAATCCGCATTAGATCAAGAAATACGATCCGCCGGGACGGAGCTCATCGCACTTGCCGGATTTATGCGCTTATTGACGGGAGGCTTCGTCGATATGTGGCGGGATCGGCTGATCAACATCCACCCATCTCTCCTCCCGTCCTTCAAAGGGCTTCACACCCATGAGCGAGCCCTCGAAGCCGGAGTTCGATATACGGGCTGCACCGTCCATTATGTCCGGCCCGCGATGGATGAGGGCCCCATCATCGTACAATCGGCGGTACCCGTCCTCTCCGAAGATGACGCCGACACCTTGGCTGGCCGGGTGCTGGTACAGGAACATGCAATCTACCCGCTCGCGGTGCGCCTCATCGCGGAAGGTAGGGTTCGTGTCGACGGGGAACGCGCGGTGATCGATGGGGAAAATGTCCAGGCACCGGGTGCGACGATTAATCCCCTCGTCTAGCCGTCTAGATATCTTGCGCTCAGGCGTTCAAACGTATACGTAATTCATAGAATTCAAGCTATTGGGGAGACGCACGGAAATGGCTCCGGAACTCGATTATCTTAAATCCTCGGACGAGCACCTCAAGACATGGGGGCTTGTCACCAAGCTCTTTACCGTGTCGGTGGTCGGGCTCACTATTCTTTTGGGATTAATGGCGGCGACGCTTCTCTAAGCGATCCAGCATATCGGAAGATAAAAGGCGCGCCGTAATGGCGCGCCTTTTAGTTTGCCTGGCCTAACGCCTATTCGCGTCGTTAACCAACAATCTCCAAACCAGCAAAGAAGTACGAAATCTCCCATGCGGCGGTATCTGGCGCGTCGGACCCATGGGCCGAATTGGCTTCCACGGATTCGCCGAAATCCTTACGGATCGTTCCCTCATCGGCATTCGCCGGATTGGTCGCGCCCATAATCTCACGGTTCTTTGCAATGGCGTCTTCGCCTTCGAGAACCTGCACCACGATCGGTCCCGAGGACATGAATTCGCATAAATCCCCAAAGAACGCGCGCTCGCTGTGTACGTGATAGAATTGTTCCGCCTGCTTTTGCGTCAGATGCATCCGCTTCTGCGCAACGATGCGAAGACCCGCTTGCTCGAACCGTGCATTTATCTGCCCGGTTAGATTGCGCCGGGTCGCATCCGGCTTAATAATCGATAGTGTTTTCTCGACCGCCATGTTGGACAGCCTCCATAACCTTGCCATTCTGATAAGGCGGCGGGTTATAGACGCACTGTGGGCCAACGGCAAGTAGTTCCTGATCCGCAAAATATCCGTTCTAATGCCTGACAAGCGCTGCGCCGCATGATATTGACCCCGTCCCATGTTGACCCTTAGTGAACTCTCCATCCGCATCGGCGGACGTGTCTTGATCGAAAACGCCTCGGTGCAACTGCCCGAGCGCGGCCGTGTCGGCTTGGTCGGTCGCAACGGAACCGGCAAATCTACCCTGCTAAAAGCCATACTTGGAGAAATCGGACTCGAGTCCGGCGCCATCCAACACCGAAGCAACGCGCGCATCGGAACCGTCGCCCAGGAAGCGCCATCCGGCGAGCAAACACCGCTAGAGCATGTCTTGGCCGCCCACACAGAACGCTCCGCGCTGTTGGCCGAGTTGGAAGAGGCCAGTGACGGCACTCGCATAGCGGCAATCCACGACCGCCTCAACGATATCGATGCGCATTCCGCACCGGCGCGTGTCGCCCGTATATTAGCGGGATTGGGTTTCGACGACGCGGCGCAGTCACGCCCTCTTGGTACGTTTTCGGGCGGCTGGCGCATGCGGGTCGCATTGGCCGCCGGACTGTTTAGCGAGCCGGATTTTCTGCTGCTCGATGAGCCAACAAACCATCTCGATCTGGAAGCCTCGATCTGGCTCGAAGGCTTTCTCGCGCGATATCCGAACGGTCTGCTGTTGGTCAGTCATGACCGCGACCTGCTCAACCGGGTGGCCGACGGCATCCTCCATCTCGACCACCAACGATTGACCTATTACACCGGTAATTTTGAGCGATTCGAACGGACCCGCCGCGAGAAACTCGCCCAGCAGCAAGCGATGTACGAACGCCAACAAACTGAGCGAAAACACATCCAGTCCTTCGTCGACCGCTTCCGCTACAAGGCCAGTAAAGCGCGGCAGGCGCAAAGCCGGTTAAAAATGCTGGAACGAATGGAGCCGATCGCCGCCGTGGTGGGAGAACGCACCGCGACCTTTCAATTTCCAAAACCCGCCGAGCTAGCACCGCCGATTTTCGTCCTCGAACGTGCCGCCGTCGGGTACAGCAAAGACACGCCGATTTTACGCGGCCTCGACGTGCGAATCGACATGGACGACCGGATTGCATTGTTGGGCGCCAACGGCAACGGCAAGACAACCTTCCTGCGGTTGCTCGCCGGCGAACTCTCCCCGATGGACGGTGAGCTCAGACGCACGTCCAAGCTCGACGTCGGTTATTTCGCACAGGATCAATTCGATCAACTGGACCCAAATATCACAGCTTTTCAACATCTTCTGACAAAGATGCGCGATGACGGAGAGGCGAAAGTCCGCGGCCATCTTGGCCGGTTCGGGTTGGAGCAAGCCAAGGGCAATACCAAGATTGGCGATCTCTCGGGTGGCGAAAAAGCGCGACTCGTGCTTGCGACGATAACCACCAAGAAGCCACATATGTTGCTGTTGGATGAGCCGACTAACCACCTCGATATCGATGCGAGAGAAGCCTTGGTCCAAGCCCTCAACCAGTTCGAAGGCGCGGTCGTGCTCGTCAGCCATGATCCGCATCTGGTCTCACTCGTGGCGGACCGACTATGGGTGATTAAAGATGGCCGATGCGCGGCCTTCGACGGTGACGTGGCCGACTACCGCCGGGAAATCCTGGATGCCGGACGACAGGCGCGGCGCGAGGAGAAAAAGGATAACGGCAATCCACCGGCATCTAAAAAGGAAGACCGACGGCGGCGGGCGGAAATGCGTGCGGCTCAGGCCGCGCTGCGAACCGCCGTCCGCGATACGGAAAAACAAATGGAGGCCTTGGCCGGGAAACGCGACAAACTGGCCGCGAAACTGGCGGACCCGAAAATCTATGAAGGGCCAACCGCCGACTTCGCCAAACTGGCGAAACAGAAAGCCGACCTCGACCAAGACCTAACCAATGCGGAGGCCGCCTGGCTTCAAGCGCAGGAAGCCTTAGACGCGGAAGCATGAGCCAGCCAGCACTCATCATCCGGCGTTCTGACACGTCGGATGCCGCGACGCCTGAGACCGTCGAGCGCATCGTCGCCATTATTAACGAGGCCTATCGCTGGTCCGAAGCCGAACAATGAACGGACGAAAAGACCCGCACCGAACACGCCGAAGTCAGCTTACTTCTCACCAATCAAAAAATGTTGCTCGCGTATGCGGATAACACCCTCGCCGGTGTTGTCAAAATCGAAGAGATCGCGCCCGGCATTGGCGGATTCGGCATGCTAGCGACCGACCCCGACGGATTGAAAAAGGGTGTTGGCCGCGCCCTAGTGGCCGAAGCCGAAGCCTGGGGCCGGGCGATGGGATTCGCGGAAATGGAAATCGAAATCGTCCGCGCCGAGTCACCCAATGCCCATAAAATCCTTTTGCATGAATGGTATACGCGCCTCGGCTATATCGAGCAGGAGACATATCCCATCGCGGAGCGCATTCCGGAAATTGCAGCCCTGCAGCGCCTTACCTGCGTGAGCACGGTCTATCGCAAGCCTCTCAATTAACGGAGCGGGCTTTAATGTGGCAAGCCGTCCATCCCGACATAGTTCGGCAACGCTTCGATTCGGCGCATCCACGCGATGACGGCGGGATACGGGTCTAGCGACACCTGACCTTCCCAAACCAGCCCCACATAGGGATAAACCGCAATATCCGCGATGGTTGGCCCGTCGCCGACCAACCAGTCACGATTGCCGAGATGGTCTTCCAGCACCTGGAAAGCGCCTCGCGCCAGTTCCTGTGCACCCGCATGATCGCCAGGGCGGTTGAACTTTGGAATTGCGCGAGCCACGGCGGGGCCGTCCCACATCTCCTTGGCGGCAAAGGATAGCCACTGCGTGACATGAGCTTGGCCCACCGGGTCGGCCGGTAGCCATGTATTGGCCGAATCGTATTTCCGCGCCAAGTAGACCAAGATCGCCTGCGAATCCCAAACTGTCACATCGCCGTCTTCCAGTGCCGGTACTTTACCCAACGGATGGCGAGCTAAATGATCGGCCGATTTCTGCTCCGCTTTTGGTAGGGCAATCGACACTTTGTCGTAATCGAGGCCCAGGAACGAAAGCATCATCCGTGCTTTGTGACAGTTGCCCGACGGCGGGGCATCATAAAGTTTCATAAGATTGATTACTCCGCATTCTGTGTTTTTGAGTCGCGGCTCTCGGCCTTCTTCTCCCAAGCGCCGCGGTCTGTTTGTTGCCAATAGGTCAAATCGAACCCAGCCTCTTTGCGGAGTTTCCAGTTCTCCCGCGCGCCCGCGACCGCAACGTCATCGCGGCCATCGAACATCTCGCAGCATAAGTCGAAATCCGCAATCTTGTCGGAATTCGCCCCGTCAACCAGGAATAGGACATTGGCCGCATTGGGATTCTCGTCATCCTCGGTCAGCCAGATGGGCTGGCGGTCAGGATAGCCATCCTTCTTGCTGCCATGCGGCAAGAACCCCTCCCGCGTATTAGTCCAAAGAATGCCGTTAAGAACTTCCACGCGGTCCGGCGATCCCGCCATGACGACAGCCCGCCAGCCGCGCTCAAGGGTTTTCTCCAGGAGTTTCGGTAACGTTTGCTCCAGCGTATTGCGCTGTAGGTGATAGAACCGAACCTCCGTCACGTCGATCTAACCCTCGTAATTTTCTCGTACGAAGCGGTCGAGAAGACGGACGCCGTAGCCGGTCCCGCCACGCGGGACGATCGGCGAAGTGGAACTCGACCACGCCATGCCGGCGATATCGAGGTGCGCCCACGGCACCTTATTGACGAAGCGCTGCAGGAACTGGGCCGCCGTGATGGAGCCGCCGTCCCGTCCGGCCACATTCTTCATATCGGCACCATCGGTATTGAGCTTCTTGTCATAGGCATCGCCCAAGGGCATGCGCCAGACCTTCTCGCCGGTGGCGAGCCCTGCCTTCGTCAGCTGTTCGGACAGCTTGTCGTCATTCGAAAACATGCCCGCATGCTCATGACCGAGACTGATGATGATCGCACCTGTCAATGTCGCGAGATCGACCATGAACTGCGGTTTGAAACGTTCCTGAGCGTACCAAAGTACATCAGCCAGAACGAGGCGGCCTTCCGCATCGGTGTTGTGAATCTCGATCGTTTGGCCCGACATCGAGGTGACGATATCGCCCGGCCGCTGCGCATTACCGTCCGGCATGTTTTCGACGAGACCGATCATACCTATGGCGTTTACTTTCGCCTTGCGCCCCGCGAGCGCCTTCATCAAGCCAGAGACAGTACCCGCACCGCCCATATCCCACTTCATGTCTTGCATGCCGGGTCCGGGCTTCAAGGAAATGCCACCGGTATCGAAGGTAACGCCCTTGCCGATAAACGCGACCGGTTGTTGCGACTTGGCCGCACCATCCCAGCGCATGATTGCGATTTGGCTCTCCCGCACCGAGCCTTGCCCGACACCAAGCAGTGAGCCCATGCCGAGTTTCGCCATTTGTTTCTCGCCCAATATCTCGACCTTCACGCCAAGCTTCGTGAGGGCTTTGACCTCTTTCGCGAAGGTTTCCGGATACAAAACATTCGGTGGCGCAGAGACTAAATCGCGGGTAAAGAACACACCGTCGGCAACCTTCTCCAATGGCGCATAGGCGCGCCGCGCCGCGGCCGCCCCTTTCACCCGAATGGCCAAGGTCCGCAGCGTCGGCTTGGCATCAGCTTTTTCCTGGGTGCGATATTTGTCGAACCGGTAGCTCCGCAAATGCGCGCCATGCGCGACATTCGCGGCAGCTTCAGGTAAATCCCGGCCGGTCGCTTCGAACGCCACTTGCGCCGCCTTCACGCCCGCCTGATTGAGATGCGCATATAGACGCCCGCCGAGAGCCAGCTGATCCTGTTCGTTAAGGCCCTTGCCCACGCCAGCCATGACGATCCGCCCATAGGCCACACCGCCCGGCGCCACGACATCGAGGAGCTGCGACTTCTTGCCTGAAAACCGGCTTTCCTTGATGGCACGCGACAGCGCACCGCCAGTGGCCTTATCGAGTTGTCTTGCAGTTGCAGACAATTTGCCGCCGTCGCCGACACAAACAATTACGGCGCCGGTTTTCGGCAGTCCCGGTTCTGAGAACGAAAGCTTCATGAGTTCCTCTTGCGATATTCGTCATAGCACCGCGACACGCGATAGCCCTCAGTCACTCTACTCCGGCACCAGCAAAAGAAAAGCATATCACCCATCGATTTGACGCTTCGCCCGACGGGCGGATAGGTTAGGTTACACTCTTGGATTGACCATTAAGACAGGATCCGACGCTTTTTCCGGTGCGGCTCGAATATGACGACGCTCTTTCGCTACATCACAAAACAGCTTCTCTTCACGACACTTCTCGTGACGGCAATCCTGTGCATGATTTTTTGGCTCGCAAAGGCGTCGACCTTGTTGGACTTCATCCTTAATCGCGGTCTGGATATCGGTTTTTTCCTGTATATGAGCATGCTCATCCTACCGCGATTGCTGATCATCATTTTGCCCATCGCGACGTTCGCCACATTACTATTCGGCTATTACCGTCTCCAGACTGATAGCGAAATCGTCGTAATGCGGGCAGCTGGGACTAGCACCTATGCCCTGGCGAAACCCGGTTTGGTCGTCGGTGTGGTCATAGCCGGGCTCATGACCGTACTCACTACATTTCTTCTGCCCGCGTCGTACCGTGAATTCAAGGATCAGGAATTCGCCATCCGGCACGAGTTCGGGTCGGTTTTATTGCAAGAAGGTTCTTTCAATACGATCGCACCGGGGGTCACCGTATTCGTGCACAAACGCGGTGCAGACGAGGAACTGCAAGGGATCATGCTGCACGACAATCGGGATCCGGAGAAACCGCAAACATGGCTCGCCGAGAGAGGAGCGATGGTCGCCACCGATGATGGGCCTCGCGCGCTTTTGCTCAACGGTAATCGGCAACAAGTCGACCGTGTCCGCGGTACATTCTCGATGTTGCTTTTCGAACAGACCACCCTCGACATTGCGGAAGCCACGGGATCCGACGGTACACGCTGGCGGGAACCACGCGAGCGTTTCCTCCACGAGCTATTTGACCCACAGGACACGCGCCCGAATGAAACTTATTACGCCGACCTCATTGCGGAAGGTCACAGCCGATTGGTCCAACCGATCCTGCCGCTCACGTGTGCGGCTGTAACCCTCGCGATCTTGCTAACCGGCAACTATAGTCGACGCGGCCAGGTCATTGATATTTGCATGGCGGTATTTGCGACCGTCATCATCCTGGTCATCAGCCTCGGCATGAGAAGTCTAGCCGGCAAGCAGCCGATTATGATTTATGCCATGTACGCCAATGCGTTAATGCCCCTGGTGATCGCGCTCTACTACATCGTGATTCCGCGTAAACTGCGCGCCTCTTGGATGGCGCGCCGAGCCCTGAAGCGCGGGATACCGGACGACGAGGAACATCAGCCGGCTTGAATGATTTCTCCGTGCCGGGTGCAGCTGGCCTCGGTTAATTCGACAAACAAATCAGCGATCGATTCCGGCGTCTTTAAGGTCTCCGGGTCTTCACCGGGAAATGCCTGGGCTCGCATGTTGGTGCGGGTAGCACCTGGATTGAGCAGATTTACCCGCATATCAGTATTTTCAACCTCGTCCGCGTAGCATTTAACAAGAGCATCGAGGCCGGCTTTCGTCGCGGCATAGGCGCCCCAATAGGCGATACCGCGCGATGCGCCGGATGTCACGAAGACAGCGCGCCCCGCATCAGACGCCCGTAAGAGGGGATCGAGGCTGCGGATCAATCGATAATTCGCGGTCAGGTTTAATTGCACCGCATCATCCCAGACACCGGGGTCAATATGGCCGACAGGGGAGAGGATACCGAGGGTCGCGGCATTGGCGACGAGAATATCAAGCTTGCCGAAACGTTGGTGGAGCGCTGCCCCCATCTGGTCGATTTCGTCGAAATTTTTTAAATCCAAAGGTACGAGCGTGGAACTGCCGCCATGCTGTTGCACAATATCGTCAATTTCCTCCAGGCCACCCACCGTACGTGCCGTCAGGATCAAATGCGCGCCTTCCTCGGCGAACCGTACCGCCACCGCGGCGCCAATACCCCGACTGGCACCGGTGATCAACGCGATCTTGCCGTCGAGCCGCCCAGCCATTAGGCGATTTCTGCGAGAAGCGAGAGTTGCCGGCCCGTGGCGCCGTCCTCCTGGTCAGTCAGACGTATGGGATAGTCGCCGGAGAAACAGGCGTCGCAATAGGCCGGTGCATCAGGGTCGCGGCCCGGCGCGCCCATGGCGCGGTAGAGACCATCCATCGAGATAAAGGCCAAGCTGTCGCAACCGATAAGCTTTCGCATGCCCTCGATGTCGAGCCGGGAGGCCAGAAGCTGATCGCGTTCTGGTGTGTCGACACCGTAGAAACAGGAATGCGTCGTCGGCGGACTGGCAATTCGCATATGCACTTCTTTCGCGCCGGCGTTTCTGACCATCTCGACGATCTTCGAAGAAGTTGTGCCGCGCACAATCGAATCGTCGACCAGGACCACCCGCTTGCCTTCGATGTGGGCGCGATTCGCATTGTGTTTCAGTTTAACGCCCAGGTGCCGGATTTCCGACGAAGGTTCAATAAACGTCCGACCGACATAATGATTTCGGATAATTCCCATCTCGTAGGGAACACCTGCTTCGTGCGCATAACCGATGGCGGAAGGCACACCCGAATCGGGTACTGGCACCACCAAATCCACGTCAACAGGTGCTTCTTGCGCCAATTCTGAACCGATTTTCTTGCGGGCCTGATAGACGGACAGCCCTTCGATGACGCTGTCGGGCCGCGAAAAATAAATATATTCAAAAATGCAAAACCGCTGTTGGGCCGGCGGAAATGGACGATGACTATGAATGCCATTCTCATCGAGCACGATCAATTCGCCAGGATCAATATCACGCACGTAATCGGCACCGATAATGTCAAAGGCGCAGCTCTCCGAAGCCAATATATATGCATCGCCGAGTTGACCGAGCACCAGCGGGCGAACGCCATGGGGGTCCCGGGCGCCAATGACGCAATTCTCGGCGACAGCGACTATCGAATAAGCGCCATCGACCTGACGCAATGCGCTGACAATCCGATCAACAACCGTACCGCTGCTGGTCGCCATCAGGTGAACGATGATTTCCGTATCCGTCGTTGACTGAAAGATGCACCCCCGGCAAACGAGTTCGTGTCTAATCCCGACAGCATTAGTCAGATTGCCGTTATGCGCGATCGCGAAACCACCAAACTCCAAATCGGCGAATAGCGGCTGTACGTTCCGAAGATTGGGCTTCCCGGTCGTCGAGTATCGCGTATGGCCGATGGCCATCGTGCCTTCGAGCTGATCGATAACCCGCGCCTCGCCGAAAATATCTCCAACGAGACCGATCTCGCGGTGGGCATGGAACTGCCCATTGCCCGCTGCGACGATGCCCGCTGCTTCTTGGCCGCGATGCTGTAGAGCATGCAACCCGAGGGCGGCATGCGCGGCAGCATCCTTTGAGCCATAAATGCCGAAGACAGCACATTCTTCGTGCAGGTTGTCGTCGTCGTAAGGATTGGTGGTGACCATGCTTGCTACTGCTTACTTTCGATGAGTCGATCCATATCACGCCGGGACGGCGGGGCGTAACCCTTTTGTTTGTCGGGCTGCGATTGATCCTTATCCCCGGCTCGTTCGATTAGTTGCTGCATCGCATGCCCGGTTCTTTGGGCATCATTAATTCTGCTCTGGGTGTCGCGGACCGCTGCCTTCGTCTTCTCCTGTGCTTCGGATGGCAAGAAAGTACGGATAACGTTGGCTCCGGTCTCAACATAAGGCCGCAAACGAGCGTCCGCGATATACGACGGAAGTTCGTCTTCACCAAGCTCCCAATTCGCCGCTAGATAAGCCCCGCAAACCATCACCAAACCGACGATCAGGCCGCCAAGCAAACCGAGTGAGCGGTCGAGACTACTGAACTCGCTTTTGCGAACCCGCAGCCAAATTCGCGAGAAAACCCAAAACATGACGATTAAACTGACGATGAATATTGCCGCCGGAGCAACGTATATATCGTAAGCCGGTGCCTGGATCAGTTCCTGAAAAAAAGGTGTCGCATCTTCGTACGTATAGAAGGCGATGAGTGCAGCACCAACCCAAGTTGCAACTAACAGAATGGCTTTTACCAGCCCCCACGCCAAACCCATGAGACCGGCAATGATCAGGATAACCAATATGGCGACATCACCGAATGTAATACCAAAAGCTTCCATCTTATCCGCTCGCTGCCTTGCCTACCGAATCGCCACCACGCTCGAAAAAGCTTATCATGTCCTTCAGCTCGGACACCTCACGAAGTTCAAGAGAACCGTTTGATTTCTTATTCTTACCGCGGCGTGTCGGCATAAGCGCGGAACTAAATCCAAGTTTCGCGGCTTCCTTCATTCTGGCGTCGGCTTGCCCAACCGAGCGCACTTCCCCGGAAAGACTGATTTCACCGAACACGACCATATCCGCCGGCAACGGAACCCCGGTCAAAGAGGAGGTCAAGGCGGCCGCCACCGCGAGGTCCGCCGCGGGCTCGCCGATGCGCAATCCGCCCGCCACGTTCAGATAAACTTCACCGCCTGAAAAACTGAGCCCACAGCGGGACTCCAGGACCGCGAGCACCATCGCCAGACGGCCTGAATCCCATCCCACGACCGCACGGCGCGGCGTCGCCAAAGGAGAGGATGCGACCAACGCCTGAATTTCAACCAAAACCGGGCGAGTTCCCTCCATCCCGGCAAAAACGGCGGAGCCCGGGACCTGTCCCTGACGGTCAGCGAGAAACAATGCCGACGGATTTTCGACTTCCGAAAGTCCGCGATCCGTCATCTCGAAGACGCCGATTTCATCGGTGGCGCCGAACCGGTTCTTCACCGAGCGTAATATTCGGAATTGATGGCCTCGTTCGCCTTCGAAATAGAGCACGGTATCAACCATATGCTCGAGCACACGAGGACCAGCGATGGTCCCCTCCTTGGTTACGTGTCCGACCAAGAGCAAGACAAAGCCGCGTTTCTTGGCAAGCCGGATGAGTTCCTGTGCCGTGGCGCGGACCTGAGCCACGGTGCCGGGCGCCGAATCGAGGGCGTCGATATACATCGTCTGGATGGAGTCGATGACGACCAGGTCCGGGCCATCCGGCGCATCGAGCGTCGCCAGAATATCCGCGAGATTGGTCGCTGCGGCTACCGAGACGGGAGAACTTTCCACACCAAGGCGCCGCGCCCGCATCTGCACCTGATCGACCGCTTCTTCGCCGGTAATATAGGCGCATTTAATGCCGGCGCCCAAACGCGCCGTGACCTGAAGCAACAAGGTAGATTTCCCGATCCCCGGATCACCGCCGATCAAGACGGCTGAGCCCCGCACCAGGCCACCGCCGGTCACCCGGTCGAATTCGTCAATCCCAGTTTTCCGTCTCGGCGCAGGCTCGTTTACATCAGCCAGATTGGACATCTCGAGCACACGCCCGCGTCCGGCACCTCCCGACGCACGCCCACCGATCGGGGCCAAGCTGCTGACCTCTTCGAGGACCGAATTCCATTCGCTGCAAGCGTCGCACCGGCCCATCCATCGCGGATGCACCGCACCGCAAGCATGACAGATAAAGCTGGCTTTCGCTTTCGCCACGCTAAATGAGCTCCGTTCGAATGTGCAGCGACATCAAACTCATAGACGGCGGACCTCCATCTTTATCGGTCCTTCCGCACGGCCGTGAATGAATTGATCGACCCTGGAGTCCCCTGATGCATCCACCTGATCCATCGGGCCAGCCCAGATTATCTTGCCTTGATAGAGCATGGCGATGCGGTCGGCGATAACCCTCGCGCTGGCCATATCATGGGTGATCGTCAACGTCGTCGCGCCCAGATCGCGAGTACATTTCACGATCAAGTCGTTGATCACGTCACCCATCACCGGATCGAGACCCGTCGTCGGCTCGTCGAACAGAATAATTTCTGGCTCCAAGGCGACCGCGCGCGCCAATCCCACACGCTTGCGCTGCCCACCCGACAATTCAGCCGGCATGCGAGGGCCGAAGCTCCGGTCCAATCCGACCTGTTCCAATTTTTCATAAGCAACGCGCTCGGCGTCCGAAACGGCCATACCTTTGCCACGAAACAGTCCAAACGTCACATTATCCAATACGGTCATGCTGTCGAATAAGGCCGCATGCTGGAACAGCATTCCGAACTTCTGATTGATCGCGTCGCGATCGTCTTCCGAAATACCGAGAATCGAGGTGCCATCGATCTCTATCTGGCCCTCATCCGGCGTCAGCAATCCGAGCAGACACTTCAACGAGACCGACTTGCCGCTTCCGGAGCCACCCATGATCACAACAGATTCGCCTTTGCCGACATCAAGATTCAAGCCGTTCAAAACTACTTTTTCTCCGAACTTCTTATGGAGATTCTTGAGCCGAATTTTCGGAGGCACTTCGCTCATGCGCCGAAAAAAAGCTGACTGATCAAGTAATTAAGGATCAGAATAAGAATAGCAGAAGCGACCACGGCATTGGTCGTCGCGGCGCCAACGCCCTGTGCACCACCGCTTGAATGATAACCCATATAGCAACCGAGCAATGTGACGACGAAACCGAAGACGGCGGCTTTCACTAAGCCGGAAACGACATCTATGTATTCAAGGAAATTGTATGTCTTTTGGATATAGAGGGCCGGATTGAAATCCAGCTTGAAGACACCAATGACATAGCCGCCGAAAATTCCGATCACATCACCGACCAATACCAGTAGCGGCAACATCGTCAACCCCGCGATTATTCGCGGCACAACAAGATATTTAATCGGGTTGGTCGACAGCGTCGTCAGCGCATCGATTTGCTCGGTGACGCGCATCGTGCCGATTTCGGCCGCCATCGAGGCACCGATGCGACCCGCCACCATCAAACCCGCCAATACCGGCGCCAACTCCCGCGTGATCGAGAGGACGACCACCGCCGTCACATTTTCGAGCGCGGCGTCAGCGGTCACCCGAGTTGCCCCGGTATAGCTTTGCAGTGCGATGACCATGCCTGAGAACAGAGTTGTCAGTCCGACCACCGGCAAAGAGTAATACCCGACATCGATCATTTGCCGGCCGATCAGGCGAAAATAGATCGGCGGTCGGACGAAATGCGAGACCGAATTCAGCATGAACAAAGTAAGCTGGCCGATCGTGGCCAGCATCCCGAGCGTGGCCGCCCCTATCGTGCGCAACGGATTAATCCCTGCCGGTCTCTCGCTCATGTGCCAACGCCCAGATAGCGCCGACGATAACGCCGGCCCAACGAGGTCAATATTTCATACGGGATGGTACCGGCGTCGCTCGCCAGCGCATTGATGTCATAATCGGGGCCGATCAGTTCGACCATATCCCCCGCCACTAATCCGGTAGCCGCCGTTGCGTCCAACGTGATCAAATCCATCGATACCCTGCCGACCAGCGGAAGGGCGGTGTTCCCCCAACGGGCCACGCTCCGACCCCCTAAGCTCCGAAGATACCCATCCGCATAACCCGCCGCAACGGTCGCGACGCGGGTGGGCGCCGTAAACTCGTGAGTGGCACCATATCCAACGGTCTCGGGGCTGTCCACGTCCCGTACTTGCAAGACCAAACCGTCAAGACGAATGACCGGTTTCATAGGATTGGACTGCCCCTCGATAGGGGCCCCGCCATAAAGCGCGATCCCCGCACGAACCATGTCGAAATGCCAGCCGCTTCCCAGGAATATCCCTGAAGATGCGGCCAAGGATGCCTTCTCATGAGGCACCCGGGAAACCGCGTCGGCAAAGTCGCGGCGTTGCGCGTCGTTCAATGGATGGACAGGCGTATCGGCACAGGCCAGATGACTAAGAAGATAGCGGCATACGATTCCCGAAATTATTTTCGGATCGTCGAACAAGCGCCGCCGCTCGCTTGCCGAAAGTCCGAGCCGCGACATGCCCGTATCGAGATGGACAGCCGCCGCCAGTCGACCCTCAGTGTTACAATAAGCGGACCATGCTTCGATTTGATCGATATCGTTCAAAGTCGGCAATAAATTGCATTCTCGATAATACCCCGCCTCTCCCGGCATCAAACCGTTCAATGCAACGATTTCAGCATCTAGGAGACACCCCCGCAAGCGAATGGCCTCGTCAAGGGAGGCAACGAAGAAGGTCCGACAGCCTTCTTGCCAAAGCCGCTGTCCGACCGCCTCTACCCCAAGTCCGTAGGCATCGGCCTTGACGACCCCAGCGCAGACGGCACCATCCGCCTTCTCGCACAGAGTGCGGTAGTTGGCGGCGATCGCATCGAGGTCGACCGTCAGGATAGACCCGGAGAGGCATCCTGGCGCCAACGCAGCGCCTGGGGAATCAGAAGTCGCCATCCGGATCGTGATGATATGGATCGAGATCGGAGAACTTCGTCAGGTCTCCATTGAAGTGCAATTCCACCGTACCGACCGGCCCGTGACGTTGCTTCGCCATAATCACCTCCGCGATATTGCGGGATTCCTTCAGCAAGGTGTTATGCAATTCAATTCTATCTTGGAACTTTCCTTCGTCCTCGTTATCGCGGCGCGATGGTTGATCGCGTTGCAGATAATACTCCTCGCGGAAGATGAACATGACGACGTCCGAATCCTGCTCGATCGTGCCGGATTCGCGAAGGTCAGCCAATTGCGGTCGCTTATTGTCACGATTTTCAACTTGCCGGCTGAGCTGTGAGAGCGCGATGACCGGCACGTCGAGGTCCTTCGCCAATGTCTTCAGCCCTCGCGTGATCTCCGCAATTTCCTGCACCCGGTTATCGGGTCGGCTCCCCGCCGACGCCTGCATCAGCTGCAGATAATCGATAACAATCATATGCAGCTTATTTTGACTCTTCATCCGGCGCGCGCGTGTCCGAAGCGCCGATACCGATAAGGCCGGCGTGTCGTCTATATAGAGCGGCAACCGGTAAAGCGCCTGACTCGCCGTCGCCAATCGGTCAAATTCCTCAGCGGTGATATCGCCGCGGCGAATTTTGTCCGACGGCACCTGGGATTGTTCCGCCAAGATACGTCCGGCCAACTGTTCGGCGGACATTTCCAATGAAAAGAATAGAACGTGGCCACCTTCCGTCGTCGTGCGCCCATGTTCATCGGTCACTTCACGGAAGGCCTTCGCCGCATTGAATGCCATGTTCGTCGCCAAGGCCGTCTTTCCCATCGACGGGCGTCCGGCGAGAATGAGAAGATCCGAGCGATGGAGACCGCCGAGCATTGTATCGAGCTCTTTAAAGCCCGTCGTGACGCCGACAATATGACTATCCCGCTTATAGGCTTCCTCTGCCGCCTGCAGCGCAAGTTTGGCGGCTTCGCCCAGTTCGAAGTAACTCCGCTCCGTATTTCCCGTCGAGGACAAGTTGTAGAGGCGTTGTTCCGCGGACTCGATCTGGTCGCCCGCTTTGACGTCGATATCGGGTTCGTACGCATCGTTGACGATATCCTCGCCGACGGCGATTAACTCACGTTTCAGATACAGATCATAGACGGAACGTCCAAGATCCTCCGCGTTGACAATCATCACCGCGTTGGCCGCGAGGTCGAATAGATATTCGGATCCGCCGACCTCCGTCAACGCGGGGTCGCTATCGAAATAGTGCTTGAGCATCGGCGGGCTGGCGACTTGACCTTGCTCGATCAGCTTGCTCGCAGCTTCGAAGATGCGGCCCAGAACCGGCTCGTAGAAATGCTCCGCTCGCAGGAACTCGCTGACCTTCTCATAGGCACGGTTGTTCGTGAGGATCGCGCCGATAAGCGCTGCCTCGATCTCCGTATTCTGCGGAGGGGACCGATAGTCGGAGCGCTCGGAAGCGCCGCCCTCTATGGTCGCGAATGGTGTATCTGTCGCGTGTGTCGGCATAACAAGGAACGTACACGTTTGCGACCGGGGAAGATATCTAAACCACCCTGTGGATAACGAGGATATCGGGCATGGTATCAAGAAAAACGGCGACGCCCCCGAGTCGGAACGCCGCCGCTGAATTCAAATCGGATAATCCAGAATTTGCTTACTCGGATTTTTCCTCATCACCCTCGTCAGAAGCCGACTCGGCGGTAGCTTCGCCGCTGTCGTCGCTCTCCTCGGACGCTTCGGTCTCCATAGCTTCGAGCGCTTCCGGCTCCAAGAGTTCGGCGACCACGGGGGCTGCATCCTGCTGATCGTCTTCGTCGTCCATGCCAATCAGGGCACGACCGAGCCGAGCCTGCGTCTGCGCTTCGTCCTCGCTGCGCGCGACGTTCGCGGTCACGGTCGCTTCAACTTCTGGATGAAGCCGGACGCGAAAATCATGGAACCCAAGGGCTTTTACCGGACGTTCGACAATGACTTGCTGACGCGCAACCGTAAAACCCCCTTCGGTAACAGCGTCCGCGATGTCACGGCCGCTAACCGATCCGTAGAGCTGACCGGATTCACCGGCACTCCGAATCACCGTCACTTTTAATCCGTCCAATCGATCAGCGACCGATTGTGCCTCATCCCGGCGCTGCAGATTCTCAGCTTCGAGTTGCTGACGCTGACCTTCGAAATGTTCGAGATTGGCCTTGTTCGCCCGCAACGCTTTTTTCTGCGGCAGCAGGAAATTCCGGGCATATCCCGGTTTAACATTCACGACATCGCCCATCTGGCCGAGCCGTTCAATTCGCTCAAGCAAAACGACTTCCATTTCAGTCCTCCTCACCGGCATGCGCCAACCGTTGGCGAATACCGGCCATTTGTTCGATCAGTCCGAGAAAGGCTACGAGCACAATGAGCCACTTGGACATTAACAATAAAAAGTAAAACAGGATCAATAAGAGCGGCCCCGCCGACACTCGCCCGGCCAACACATGCGCAATCGCAACCCCCACCAATAGGAAGGGTAGCGCGACCAAAAGGGCCGCATTCGTCGCGAAATAACCGAACGCGCCCGGCAGAATTATGGCGGACATCAACAGTATCGCGGCAATAACCGTCAACCAACTCGGCAATTCCATCATGCCGAAGTTCGGGCTCGGCCGAAGATTTACCCCGAACCTAGTCAACAAACCCTGACTGAGCGCACCATTCACGATGAGCACGACCAACCAAGAGAGCGCAACCAACCCCGGCAAGATAGAGACGACACCTTCGCTGACGATCAGATTTGCCTGCTGGGCATCGCTACCTGCCCCCATCCTATGTGCGACAGCGTTCATGACTTCGGCAAAGTAGGCTTGAACGCTTGCTTCCAAGCCCTCACTACTCATCCCGATCCACAAACAGGCAACCGCCAACAGACAGAGACCGTAACAGGTAGCCCAGGCCGCCAACAAACCCGCTGGATACCATTCGGCACCACCCTGTTCATCTTGCCGCGACAAAAGAGCTTGCCGGACCAAGAGCACCACAGGAACCGCGAAAAAAGCCAGGAATACGAAAAACCCGACCGAGCCGCCCAAGACCGCGAACCCAGCGCCAGCAATTGCTGTGGCGATGGCCCCCGCAGCGGTTCCAAGGCCCAATCCAATCAAAAACAATGGTAATTGACAGAAATAGGCGAATAGCAAGCCGCCGAAATTACCAGTTGCCGGCGCCACGAAGAGGAGCGCGCTGAGCGCACCCCCACCCGCAATCATCAACCACTGTTTCGGCGTGAACATCTTCAATTGATCCTACAACTAACCCTACGCGACCCTATTGGATCACGTAAGGCAGCAGACCGAGGAAACGCGCCCGCTTAATGGCGCGCGCCAATTCGCGCTGCTTTTTCGTCGATACCGCCGTAATCCGGCTCGGCACGATCTTGCCCCGCTCCGAGATGTAACGGGACAAAAGCTTCGTATCGCAATAATCAATTGCGGGTGCATTCGGGCCCGTGAAAGGGCAGCTCTTGCGCCGACGGAAAAACGGCCGACGTCCACCGCCGCCGCCGCCGCCGCTGCGTCCACCATTCATTCTTTTGTCTCCTCTTCTTCAGCTGCCGGTGCTTCCTCGACAGTTGCGGCTTCTTCGACAGTTGCTGCTTCCGTGGGTGTTTCCTCAGCAGCTGTTTCGACGGCTGCCTCGGCTACGGGGGTTTCCGTGGCTTCGACGGCAGGCGTTTCCTTGGCGTCGGAGCGATCGCCACGGTCAGCGCGATCACGATCAGTCTTGCCGTGCGCCATGGGCGACGGGTCCACGCGCAATTCGTCGAGTCGGATCGTCATGTAGCGTAGTACGTCTTCGTGAAGCCGCAGATTACGTTCCATTTCCTGAACCGCATCAGACGGCGCATCCAGGTTGAACATGACATAATGGCCCTTCCGGTTCTTCTTCATCCGGTAGGTAAGGCTACGCAGACCCCAGTACTCTCTCCGGGCCACGCTGCCGCCATTATCTGTGATAATTTTTTCCATCTCGTCCGCCAAGGTATCGACCTGGCCAGCGGAGATGTCTTGGCGTGCAATAAGCACGCTTTCGTAAAATGCCATCCGTACACTCCCTATGGCTGTTAAATGATCCGGCGTCCTTGGGGAAATCCCATCGACTGCCCGGCTCTAGCCGACGCTCGGGCGCCGGCAAGGAGTTATGTTTTCCCCGCGGGTCGCGGGAAGGCGCGCACTATACGTAATTTCCGACGCTTGGCAATCGCCGAATTGACCGCCCCGCCGCCGCCCGCTTGACAGTCAATGGCGAGCCGCTATGACTGACGCACAGAACCAATCTACGGAATAATAATATGGCTCGCGCATTCGTTTTCCCGGGGCAAGGCTCCCAGGCCGTCGGAATGGGAAAAAACCTCGCAGATGCATTCCCAGCCGCCCGGCTCGTTTTCGAGGAAGTCAACGAAACCCTCAAGCAGAACCTCTCGAAGGTCATGTTCGAAGGCCCGGACGATCAATTGCGTCTTACCGCCAACGCACAACCGGCATTGATGGCGGTCAGTATTGCGATCATCCGAGTGCTGCAAGAAGAAGGCAATGTCTCGGTCCCTGATGTCGCCGACTTCGTTGCCGGGCATTCACTTGGCGAATACGCGGCACTCGCCGCCGCCGGAGCACTGTCTCTCTCGGATACGGCGCGGTTGCTGAAATTACGGGGCACGACGATGCAAATCGCGGTTCCTGTCGGCGAGGGTGCGATGGCGGCTTTGATGGGACCGACAGTTGAAGAGACCGAGGAGATCGCCGCCGCTGCGGTCTCTGCCGGTGATGCCGGAGAGGTGTGTGACCTCGCGAACGACAATGCCCCTGGCCAAGTTGTCGTCAGCGGCAGCACGGCAACCGTCGAACGAGCGGTCGAAATCGCAGGGGAACGCGGGGTCAAACGCTGTATCATGCTGCCGGTAAGCGCTCCCTTCCATTGCTCATTGATGCAACCCGCCGCCGACGCCATGGCTGACGCCTTGGGATCGACCATCATTACCCCGCCTTCTGTGCCATTGATTGCCAATGTTACGGCAGACGAGGTATGCGTTCCCGAAAAGATCCGTAATAATCTCATTGCTCAGGTGACCGGACGAGTCAGATGGCGCGAAAGCATGATGGCGCTAAAAGAAAAAGGCGTCGACACACTTGTCGAGACAGGTTCGGGAAAAGTACTAAGTGGATTGGCGCGTCGGATCGACCGAGAATTGTCAGCCGTCTCAATTCAGGGACCGGAAGATATTGAAAACTTCCTCGCCAGCCTTTAGGAGATCGCAGCTATGTTTGACCTTTCGGGAAAATCAGCTCTGATCACGGGTGCTTCCGGCGGCATCGGCGGCGCCATCGCGCGCGCCTTGCACGGCGCCGGGGCGACAGTTGCCCTATCCGGAACGCGGGTAGAAGCCCTTGAAGGCTTAGCGTCAGAGCTCGGCGAAAACGCCCATATCACCCCGGCCAATCTGTCAGATGCGGAATCGCTTGCTGCCCTCATCGGCACCGCCGAAGAGGCCATGGGTGCCGTCGACATTCTGATCAATAACGCAGGCCTCACCCGGGATATGCTGTCAATGCGTTTGACGGACGAAGATTGGCAATCGGTCCTCGACGTTAATCTGACCGCCGCCTTCCGCCTATCGCGCGGTGTCTTGCGTGGCATGATGAAACGCCGCTGGGGTCGCATTATTAACATCACTTCGGTCGTCGGCGTGACCGGCAATCCGGGGCAGGCAAACTACGCCGCTTCCAAGGCCGGTCTGATCGGCATGTCCAAATCCATGGCGCAAGAAGTCGCGAGCCGGGGAATCACGGTGAATTGCGTGGCACCAGGCATGATCGTCACCGCAATGACCGACGTCTTGTCCGAGGACCAAAAGAAACGAATTCTTGAAATTGTCCCGGCCGGAAGGCTGGGCGAATCGGAGGAGATTGCTGCGGGAACACTCTACTTGGCGAGTGAAGAAGCGGCCTATGTGACCGGGCAAACCCTTCATATTAATGGCGGAATGGCCATGATTTAGTAGCCGTCGATATCGCCGTCTCAGGCGCTGGTCACCCAGTTGAAAGTGTGTTACGAAACGCCGCCGTCGCGCGGGGGAGTAGTAGGGAACCGCAAGCAAGACGGCATATCGAGACTACGCTCATACATTGGGAAGGTTTTAGAACATGAGTGACGTTGCGGATCGCGTTAAGAAAATCGTCATCGAGCATCTTGGCGTTGATGAGGGAAAAGTTTCCGATAATGCCAGTTTTATCGACGATCTTGGCGCGGACAGTCTCGACACGGTCGAGCTGGTCATGGCGTTCGAGGAAGAGTTCGGTTGTGAAATTCCGGATGACGCCGCGGAAAAGATTTTGACGATCAAGGACGCTATTAGCTTCATCGAAAGCGCCGACGGCTAATTTAGCCGTCGTCTCTGACACATCACGGGAAGCATCGTTGCGATGAGGCGAATCGTCGTAACCGGAATGGGAGTTGTCACGCCTCTAGGAATCGGCGTCAGCCACGTTTGGCGCCGATTACTTGCGGGAGACAGCGGCATCACGTCGATCCAATCTTTCGACGCGAGTGATCTGGCATGTCAAATTGCCGGTCACGTTCCCGTGGGCGAAACTGCTAATGGCAACTATCATGTTGATGACTGGGTCAATAGCAAAGATCAGCGAAAAATGGACCCTTTCATCGCTTTCGCTATTGCGGCGGCGGAAGAGGCCATCAAAGATTCCGGTTGGGTAGCTACCGATGACGAAAGTCGGGAACGCACCGGTGTTCTGATCGGTTCCGGCATTGGCGGCCTGCCCGGCATCTCCGAGACGTCGGTGACACTGCACGAACGCGGTCCTCGCCGTGTCAGTCCGTTTTTCATTCCAGCAAATTTGATCAATCTGGCGTCGGGCCACGTATCAATCCGGCATGGATTCTGCGGCCCGAATCATTCCGTCGTCACGGCTTGCGCCACCGGCGCTCACGCCATTGGGGACGCAGCGCGGATGATTCAATTCGAAGATGCCGAAGTGATGGTCGCCGGCGGAGCCGAGGCGGCTATCTGCCGCATGGGTATCGCTGGCTTTGCTGCGGCAAAAGCACTCTCTACCGGATTTAACGACGATCCGAAACACGCCTCCCGGCCATGGGATGTCGGCCGCGACGGTTTCGTCATGGGCGAAGGGGCCGGCGTCGTTGTCCTGGAAGAAATTGAACACGCGAAAGCGCGTGGCGCGAAGATTTACGCGGAAGTGACGGGCTACGGGTTATCCGGCGATGCCTATCATATCACTGCCCCGGCCCCCGACGGCAGCGGCGGTTTCCGGGCCATGAAGGCCGCCTTGAAACGTGCCGGCATTGGCGCCGATGAAATCGATTACGTGAATGCGCATGGAACATCGACGCCACTTGGCGATGAAATCGAATTGGGCGCGGTGAAACGTCTGTTCGGCGATCACGCCTATAACCTTTCTATGTCGTCGACGAAATCAGCCATCGGACATTTGCTTGGTGCAGCGGGCGCTGTTGAAGCCATCTTCTCGATGAAAGCTATCGAGGAAGGAATTGTGCCACCGACCTTGAATTTGGATAATCCCTCCGAGGGCTGCGACATTGACCTCGTCGCCAAGGTGGCGAAAGAGCGTCCGGTGCGCAATGCAATGTCCAACTCCTTCGGTTTCGGCGGGACCAACGCCAGTTTGGTGTTAAGCGCCGTCGACTGACGCGCGATGAATCGCGTCGCGCGAATTCTTATCATTGTACTATTCACCGCGATTTTTTGCACCGGCGGCGTTTTCTATTGGGCCTATCAAGGATTCCACAATCCGGGACCGCTTGAGATTACAAGTCGTTTGGTTATCCCCAAAGGCACCAGTCTCAACCGGATCGCGGCACGTCTCCACAAGGCCGGAATCATCGCCAGGCCCGAAATATTTATCTGGGGCACCCGGCTATCCGGCGAAGGCAGAACGATTAAAGCCGGCGAATACGACTTCCAGGCGACGATGAGCCCGCGCCAGGTTTTGACCACGCTGACTTCCGGAAAGACTGTTTTGCGGCGGGTCACAATTCCTGAAGGTCTGAGCTCCTTTGAGATCACCGCCCTGCTGAATCAAACACCCGCTTTGCGCGGAACTATTGCCGCCTCCACCGAAGGCAGCTTGCTGCCGGAGACATACAGCTACGCATTCGACGATACGCGATCCGAGTTAATGCGCCGAATGAACACCGCTATGCGCAATACTCTCCACTCTCTCTGGGAAAGACGTGCGCCCGACCTCCCATTCGACACTCCGGAACAGGCACTTATTCTCGCCTCTATCGTCGAGAAAGAAACTGGGATCGGAGCGGAACGCCCGCGTGTCGCAGCCGTCTTCATCAATCGTTTGCGTAAAAAAATGCGGCTGCAGTCCGACCCGACCGTTACTTACGGTATTACCTTGGGCGAACACCCACTTGGTCGTGCCCTGACGCGCAGGGATCTAGAGACGGACACGCCATACAACACCTATCGCATCGCGGCTCTACCGCCGGGCCCCATCTGCAATCCGGGAAAAGACGCCATCGCAGCCGTCCTCAACCCTTTGGTCAGCGACGAATTCTATTTCGTGGCCGACGGGACCGGCGGACACGTTTTCGCCAAAACACTGGCGGAACACAATAGAAATGTTGCACGGTGGCGCCGTTTGCAGAAAAAGAAGAAGCGCTAAAGGCTATTGTCATCCGATGCCGCCGGTTTGGCCGGGAGGCGTCCCAAGAGTGCCCGCAATAAGGCGGGAGGGCACAAACCGCCCAACAACCAAATGCCGAAATACAGAGGCCACGGAAATGCGATACGTGCCCGATTCTTCCGAAGACCCTTCGCAATAATCCTAGCCGCTTTCTCACCGGTCATAATGAACGGCATTGGAAAGGGATTCGCGGCGGTCATTCTGCTGTGAACGAAACCGGGACAGATGACGGAAACCGCCACACCTCGCTGCGACGCCGAGATGCGGAATGCCTCTCCAAAATGACGCACGGCGGCTTTGCTGGCACCGTAGGCAGGAGCACTCGGTAGCGGCAAGAATCCCGCAAGAGACGAGACAATGGCAATTTGCCCGTGTTCTCTCTGTGACATGACGTCGAATCCCGGCAGCACCGTGTTCAGGACGCCGCCGACATTGACGTCGAAAATTCGACGCGTTTGACGGGCCGGCTCTACACCGCCCGACGTGCCGCCGGAGATACCGGCATTCGCGATAATAATGTCCAAAGGCACCTGTCGGTCCGATTGGGATATCCAGTCCGACATGCGGGCCGAGTCGGTTACATCGAGCACAATCGTGAACACCGCTGCCCCAGCTTCTTCGCAGAGGCGAGCAACATCGGACAATCTCTCTACATTTCGTCCGGCCAGAAAAAGCGTAACCGACGGTCCGGCATAATGGCGGGCCAAGGCTTCCCCGATGCCGCTGGACGCACCAGTGATAAGGATCGACTTAGGATGCCGCATGCCGGAGAATTTTTAACCTTTCGGGCGGTTCGCTTGTTGAGTGTTCGAGGCGACGATATATTGCGCACGCTGATGAACCCTGTCCAATGAGGATTGCCTTTTGTCCCTTGCAAGCATGACCGGATTTGCCCGAACGAGCGGCCAGTTTGAAAGGGATCGCTGGACATGGGAAGCGAAGTCCGTAAACGGGCGCTCACTCGATGTAAGGGTCAAGGCTCCGTATGGATATGACCGCATCGAGTTGCCGACGAAGAAACTCGCTTCCGAAAGGCTTGGCCGAGGGTCTGTCTCACTTACCCTGACAATCGAATCAGAACGCACCGCCAGCACTCTCCAAATCAATCGCAGCTTGTTGGACGACTTGATAGCATTGCATGGAGAAATGGTCGGCCGGGTCGCGCCCGACCTTCCAAAGATCGAGACTCTGCTGACCGTCAAAGGGGTGGTCGAAGCCGCGGAATACGCGGAGACAGAGGACGATACCGAGAAACGAGAATTGGCGATCATGCAGGGTCTCACCGAGGTGCTCGATGGTTTGATCGCCTCTCGCGGTGCTGAAGGCGATCGCTTGCATGCATTAATCGAGGATTACGTCAGTAATTTGGAAAACCTCTGCCGCGATGCCCGGAATTCCGACGGGGCGCGGGTTAATGATATCCGAGACAAATTGCGCCGCCAGCTTGACGAGTTATTGGAAACACCAAATTCGGTCAACGAAGAAAGATTGGCCCAGGAAGTTGCTATCCTTGCGACCAAAGCCGATGTACGAGAAGAGATCGACCGCCTCGAAGCGCATTGCGCGGCCAGCCGCAATCTCTTAGCGGATTCCGGCCCTGCTGGCAGGCGCCTTGATTTCCTCTGCCAGGAGCTGAATAGAGAAGCCAATACGCTATGCTCAAAATCTGCCAGCGAAGAGCTGACTCGGATAGGGCTGGAAATGAAAGCGGTGATCGATCAGTTTCGGGAACAGGCGCAGAACGTGGAGTAATGCTTTGGACGATGATTTAAGAATTCAGCGCCGTGGATTGATGTTTGTACTCTCCTCTCCATCGGGGGCAGGCAAGACGACAATCTCCCGCGCTATACTCGAGCGGGATTCCGGTATCGTCATGTCGGTCTCCATGACCACGCGGACGAAACGGCCCGGCGAAGTGGCGGCGCAGGATTATCATTTCGTCGACACGGCTGATTTCAACATGATGGTCAACCGGGGCGAATTGTTAGAGTACGCGAAAGTCTTCGATCATTACTACGGAACGCCGATGGGGCCAGTCATGGAAGTGTTGGATTCAGGCAAGGATGTTCTGTTCGATATTGATTGGCAGGGTACACAGCAATTGGTGGAGACGGCCCGTGCCGATCTCGTAAGCGTTTTCATTCTCCCGCCCTCGACAACGGAGTTGGAAAAACGCCTGCGAGGCCGCGCTCAAGATTCCCCAGAAGTAGTCGCTAATAGAATGCAAAGGGCACCGGATGAAATGAGCCATTTCCCCGAATACGACTACATCATCGTCAATCGCGATTTCGAAAAAAGCATAGAAATGGCGATGTCGATCCTGCAAGCGGAGCGGCTCAAACGAGAACGACAAACGGGGCTGGGGGAATTCGTCAAAGGTCTCCGCGAAGGCCGCTAAACGCTACAGCAAGGGCGGAAAACTCTTCAACGTTCAACTCTTCTGCCCGTCGCCCGCCATCGATACCTGTTCGATCAAGTAATTCAGGCACAGAGACCCCAAGGCGGCCAAGCGAGCGACGCAAAGTCTTACGCCGTTGGCCAAAGGCCGCTGCCGTAACCACCTCGATATCCTGTCTCTCACCAGGAAAGGCCGGCTGCTTGTGCGGAACAAGACGTACTACCGCTGAATCGACACGCGGTGGAGGCGTGAAGGCGCGCGCCGGGATGCGAAAAAGAAACTTCGTCTCCGCGCACCAATTGCTCATGACTCCCAGACGCCCGTATGGTTTCTCGCCAGTGACCGCGGTGATCCGTTCCGCGACTTCCAATTGGAACATCAGCACCATCTCGGATACTTCGGTACCGAGAGCGAACCATCGGATCAACAAAGGGGTGGCAATATTGTATGGAAGATTTGCAACGATCCGAATAGGCGGCGGCCCCAATTCGGACACGTTCATCTCCAAGGCATCGCCATGGATGATTTCCAGTCGCCCCTCTGCGGCATCCACCAATGGACCAAGCACACCCAAACACCGCTCATCGCGTTCTATGGCCACGACCCTTTTCGCACCTTCCATAAGTAAAGCGCGCGTCAATCCTCCCGGCCCCGGACCGATTTCAACCGTTGTACCAACATTTAAACTATCGGCAGAGCTCGCGATTCGCCGAGTTAGGTTCAGGTCCAATAAGAAATGCTGGCCGAGTGCGCGTTTTGCATTCAGTCCATATTCGGCAATCACCTCACGAAGCGGAGGCAGCTGATCAATTGATGCGGCGTGAGACCTGATCATGGGATACCGTTTCGTTGCGGCGGCGATTTTCAACCATCGATGCCGCCATCCTCAGCGCCGCGACAAAACTCGATTCATCCGCAACTCCGGTACCGGCAATTTCTAACGCCGTTCCATGATCGGGAGAGGTCCGGACGAAGGGCAGTCCGAGCGTTATGTTCACGCCCGATCGAAAGTCAATTGTCTTCAGGGGAATGAGGGCTTGGTCATGATACATGCACACCGCCGCGTCATAGGTGGATCGCGCTCGGTCATGGAAAAGCGTGTCGGCAGGTGCCGGGCCAGTCACCGAATGACCTTCTCTCTTCAAGGTTTCGACTGCCGGCTGGATTATTTCAATTTCTTCCCGTCCCATCGTTCCTTCCTCACCGGCATGAGGATTCAATCCAGCGATCATGATATGGGGCCGATCAATGCCGAAGTCCCGAACGAGCGATCGAATAGTCTCTTTCGTTGTCTCCACGATGGTCTCTTGGCAGAGCGACACGACGGCGGCCATAAGGGATTGGTGAACCGTCACCGGGACGACCCGGAGTTCCGCACAAGCGAGCATCATCACGGGAACGACTTCGCTTCCCGCGAGAGACGCCAAGAATTCCGTATGTCCGGGGAAACTAAAGCCGCTATCATAGAGTGCTTTTTTTTGAATTGGGTTGGTCACAACAGCCGCCGCATCACCGGATTGAACCAATGCGACGGCGCGTTCAATCGAAGCGACAACCGCGCGGCTGTTCTCCAGTTGCGGTTGACCGGGAATTGAACCACCGTCCATCGTCAACGGTAAGACAGGCAACGCATGGGCGAATACATCGGACACTTCGGCCGGATTCTCGATCTCGCGGATCGGAATATCCCAATTCAACCGCTTATTGATCGCATTCAATCGGTCCACATTGTCAATTGCGAAATACGGCGGCAATTCAGCGGCCCTATGATCACGCCAAGCTTTGAGGGTCAACTCACCGCCTATACCGCTCGGTTCTCCCATAGTCACAGTGAGTGGACAATGAGCGATCATTGTCTGAGCTCCACATAAGCGGACCGACGCAGATCCCGCATATATCTTAGCGCCCTTAAATTGACCTTTTCCTTACGCATACGTTCTTCAAGCTCTTCCGGACTCGGTAATCCCGCCTCAATTTCCACGCGATTGCAGACCATGAATACGACAAACCCGTTTCGAACTTTCTGTGGTTCGCTTGAGACGCCAACCTCCTGACGCAGCAGCAATTCCACCAGAGGGCCCGACTCGCTTGAACTCAACGTCTGAATTCGCTCCATACCGCTAGCGCGAATACGCCTTCCCGTTTTTACAAACGCTTCACAAGTACGCGCCGTTTGCGAAACTTCTTGCGCCAACTGGCGTTGGTTTTCAATCTCCTCCGGGAGGGCGTTCGCCGGTACGGGCAAGTTCATTTGCCGGTACTCCAGCTTTAGACCTCCGTCATTTCCGCTAGTCGGAAGACGGCGATCAGATAAATATAAGATATGGTAACCGATTAGCGATCGTACGGGCTGTGATATTTGTCCCGGCTGCATAACTGAAATTGTGGCCGCTAGTTCTTCATCCAACTCCGCATCCGTAATCCATCCAAGGTCGCCGCCCCTACCGGCAGTGGTACTCTGTGAAAACTCGCGCGCAAGGGCTTCGAACTTTGCACCATTTACGACTTGCTGAATTAAACGTTCGGCCGTTTCACGTATTCTTGGTTCGGCGTCGGGAGAATCAACGCTAAAAAAAATCTCCGCCACCCGCAATTTCGGCTTTCCAAGAAGCTGCCTTAAGCGAACCAGCTCATCGTTTATTTCATCCTGACCTACTGAAATTTGACGCGCGACCCGACGATTTATGACCTTAATCCAAGCCAACCGAGCCCTTGTCTGCATCTCCAACGCTGATCGGTCCACGTTTCGCCGTCCAAGAAACGACCAAAGTTGAGCCGGGGTCATCTTGTTTCGACGCGCCAAGCCAGCAATCATTCCATTAATTTCGCGCTGATTTATGCGGATATTCAGCCTCACGGCTTCCTGCAATCGCAGCCGTTCATTGATCATGGTTCGAAGCACTTGCGGCTCAATTCTCTTAAACACATCCTCTCGGGGCGGCAAATTTGTGGTTGCTGCAACCAAGCGTGCACGATTTTCTAGATCAAAGACGGAAATTATTTCGTCATTAACGATCGCCGCTATCCGGATCACATCCTGAGCCGTTCCGACGATACTGACCGCTAGCCAGAAAATTATCGCTAAAGGGAGTACCAAGGCCATCCGAACGATGCGTCGGTAATATGTCCCGGCGATTCGCGCGTACTTCATTTTCCTATCCCGCGCTCGATTGTACCTGCCCCAAGTGCCTGAAAATAAGGCGGAATAATATTCGACTTTCCGGCTCTATATCAGCGTCCCGGGTGAAGCTGCGTTGCGCTGTCGTTTCAAATGCGAAACATTCATCCTCATACCGTGCCCTCAATGTATGCGCCAAAGAACCGCCGTTATCCGCTAGATCGCGATGCGTGCGGAGCGAAGCCGACCAAAACCGGTTTATTCTAGAGCTTAGCGCAAGTTGCAATTCCTCCCGCCGCTCGGAATTACTGGCCGCGGTTCCCTCTTCAACAAAGACATAATTCCCGGAAACGCTCATGGCTCTCGGTCCAATCGAAAACCCAACAGCGGAGCTTCGAGTCGAAAAATCAGACTCACTAAATCGGAATCGATACAGTAAATCTACGTATTGATTGGGTTTTACATCAATGCGGCCGACATAATCCGAAAAATCTTCCTCCAACAACTTGGATGACCTTAAGTCACGATCAGTGTGGAAGCGGTAGCTTTGCCCAAGAAAACCGGTAATGTCCCCGATCGTTTCTCCGTATAGGCCAAATTTGGCCCCATACACCATGCGCGAACCACTATCGACTTTATCAAGACCGCTAAAACGATCCAGGCTCAGCAGATTCGTATCGTCGAGCTCGAATACTGTACTTTCCTCATCCAATATTTCCTCAGGGTTGCTGCCGTTTGGCGCCAATATCCCCAACGCGATCGGTTCAATTACCTGTTTTAAATTTTCGCTATGCCGGACAAACGGATACCGCGCCTCAATCGCCATTTGCGGAAAGATCCGGCCTTTAAACGTTTCGTCATCATCCGATATTGAAGCTTCACCGATCCGGTATCCATCGATTTGTGTCGTCGCGGTTGCCGTCGTGACCAGACCAAGATTCCACGCCCGCCCAACTTGATATCTTGGTTTAAACGAGATGCGCTGACTGTCAGCCCCTTCATCGCGAAACAGCGTGCGCAGATTTGCATCCAGTTGCCATCGGCCGCCAAGACGATCAGCCTCACCCATATGTTTAAAATCTAAAACCGGAGCGACAATGGGTTGTTCAGCGCGACTGTCCGATCGCAAATCTTGGAACCAATAGGCATTGGCAGCCATATAATTGCGCTGACGGAATCCTTCTACGTTCGCATGCGAGCGTAATGTATTACGGTTAAGTTTGAAAAAGTCGAACTTGCGCAGATAACTACTGTCACTTGCCCGCCGGACATCGAGTTTTGCACGCCATGTCTCATCGAAATGATAGGCTCCCTCCACCGTGAAATGGCCGCGTATCCGGTCACCCTTTACGGTAGCATTATCAGCATCGCCTTCTCTGCGCAGTGCTTCCGCGATGCTTCCCGAAAGTGCCAATTCACCGCTCTTAAATTGCTGGCGATACTGGCCGCTCAAAACCAAACCTTCATCTCTGGTATAAATTGGGTCGAGCGTGACGTCTTTATCCCCTCCAATCGGTATAAAATATGGGAGCCGTAAGAAAGCGCCAACATTGCCGCCTGTCCCAAAATCAGGAGCTAAGAAACCCGCCTTACGATCAACCGTCGGATCAGGGTGCGATAAGTACGGAGAGTAAGCGACCGGGAATCCCCACATTTCAAGATAAACGTCTTTATAACGGATTTCCCGCGCTTCCTGATCATGCTCGACCCGTTCCGCTTTCAACTGCCATAACGGCGGCGCATCGGGATCTTTCTCGCAAAGCTTGCATGGTGAAAAAACAGCGCGGTGCATTCTCGTTTTATTGCCGTCTTTACGTTCAGCACTATACGCGGCAAAGCGGCTCTCGTCTCTCAGCAGAATCTGGATACGTTCAATCACACCCGTCTTCAATTGATCATTGAGTTCGACATATTCAGCGAAAACGACTTCGCCGGAAGGCTCATGGAGGACCACATTGCCCGAAGCACTGACTGTGTCTGTTTTTTGATTATAGCTGACAATATCCGCAAATAGCGAACGTTCGCCTTGAACGATCTCGACTTTACCTCGCGCAACTGCGGTTCCCAGTTCTTCGTCGTAATTCATTTCGTCGGCCATCATCAGGACCGGCAGATCGGACGACAGCTGCTCACGCGCAACCGCAAGGTTCGCCATGAGCAGAACCAGCACCGCAATTAATAAATTCCCCGTAAACCGCCGCATCATCCATCCTCAAGATGCAAGAGTAGGGCCAGTCCGATCATCAGAGTCACGCCGGCCGGCGTCCACGCAGCCAATTGGGTCGGCACGTTCGTCGAGAGTCCCAAGGCGTGTACCACATCTCCTAAAATATATAGGAGAAAACTGATCACCACGCCGCCGACGACCGCAAAAAATGCTCCTGATCGTTTATTGATATGAACGGTAAAAGCGGCCGCCACCAGAACCATCGCGCAGAGCAAAACCGGCAACGCCAACAAGGAGTATAAATGCAGACGGTGGCGATGGCCGGAAAACCCTGCCGCTTCGAGTTCGGTAATAAACGCCGGCAAATCCCAAAATGACATTGTCTCCGGTGACGCAAAGCTCTCCTGAATTTTCATCAACGTCAGGTCAGATGGCAGCTCATATTTTGCGATCCGATGCGCGGCTCGATTCGGTGTGGAAATCCAACCGTCGCGGATATCCCAATAGCCGACTTTCAATTGTGCGGTCTCAGCATCAATGCGACCGACGAATTTGTCGCTCCCCTCAAACAGAAAAATGATGACGTCGTGCAATTTCATTTCTTTTTGCGAGACGCGCAGCGCATGGATCACGGCTTGACCGCCGGTATCTGATTGACGGAGCCACAATCCATTCTTGGAGACAGCCAACATGCTGGTGGTCCGCTTTAGGTATTTCGATTCTACATTTTCGAACTTCGACAACATGACAGCCGAAAACGGATTAAATATCGCCACCTGGAAAACGCCGACGCCAAAGGTAAAAATCATGGCAGGTATCAAAAACTGCCAAATTGAAACGCCGGCCGCACGGGCGACGATTATTTCATTAGCGTTCGCCAAACGCCAAAATGCGAACATCGCCCCAAACAAAACCGTGAACGGTAGGATCGTTTCAGCCAGATGCGGCAGCTTGAATAAGCTCATTTGGAGGATGATGCTCATCGTCGCTTCTTCCTTGCCGGATGCGCGACGCATCATCTCCACAACATCAAACATTAGCGCGATGCCCATCAAGGCAAAGAACGCTCCCGCCAGCCAGAACGCATACTGGCGGCCTAAATAGCTCGATAAGGTCGGCGACAATCGCACGTGTAACCCTCGGCATTAAACGTGCAGCTACGCTCTTCGCGTTACTGCGGTGTGCTCCAAACCAACTAGGCGGTCAAAAAACGACTTCAGACAAACGGCCATCCCCGACCCAAAGTCGGAGATGGCATATTGAACTAAGTTACAGGCAAAAAATTTTCGTTGCCTAGAGTAAATCCTCACAATTCATTCAATCGCTCCATCAGAAGATTATCTTTGTTTTTCTTCTCATACCCTGGCTTTTTTTTATCGGACACAGTAATAGACCGGAACGTTATGACTTTAAAAGCCTTTTTCGTTTAGAATGATCCTATTACTGGTCCCGCATTTGACCTGATCGAGGCATCGGAAGGCCAACATTTTGACGAGCATTGAATTTGCGTCATGCGATTGGTGTGGTTTTGAGTACAGCACGGTCAAATTGACCATGGGGCAGATATGAAAATTGTGGCGATTACGGCGCTTATTCGCCCACAGCAATGGGTGAAGAATATTTTTGTCTTCGCGCCGCTGTTTTTCAGCCCTTCACTCGCGAATGATAGCGCCGCCGAAAACGTCACCCTGATCTTTATCGCCTTTTGCTTGACTGCGAGTGGCGTCTATTGCTTTAACGATTTTTGTGATCGCGAAGCAGATAAGCATCACCCAAAAAAGAAAGCGCGTCCGGTCGCCGCGGGCTTGATTTCCCCATCAGTAGCGTTTGGCCTCTATTTTTTTCTTTCCGCCAGCGGTTTGGCGCTTGCTTTCGCCACCACACAGGCCGGGTGGATAATTCTCGCATATTTCATTTTGACATCGTCTTATACCCTGATTTTAAAGAGAATCGCCATCGTCGACGTCCTGACGATCGCCCTCGGGTTCGTGTTGCGGGTGCATGCGGGCGCGGCGGCGGCGGAGCTCCAACCGACGGTGTGGATTCTCGTATGCACAGGCATGCTCGCCTTGTTTATTGCCTTAACAAAACGACGTGATGATCTCACCCAAGAGCTAGATGCGGCCCATCGTGAGAGCCTAAACGGCTATTCCGTCGCCTTTTTGGATGCGGCCTTCATTATGGTTTCTACTGCCTTGGTCGTCTCGTATGTGGTTTTCACCACGGATGTTGACGCCATGGGCCGCCTCGGCAGTGAGGAACTGTATCTGACGATCCCCTTCGTCATCGCCGGTGTTTTGCGCCATTTGCAATTAACAATGGTTTTCAAAAAATCCGGTGCTCCGACAGAACTCGCGATCAGCGATCCGTTTCTTGTGATCTGCCTCTTGGGATGGGTCGGTGCCTTCAGTTACTTGATGTACGGCTGACGGAGACAGACAGTGCACGCGAAAGACATGCGGCTGACATCCTGGGGGCGAAATCTGCACGCCGATATGACCGCCTACCGTCCGGAGCGTTTTGCGAATCTTTGCGAAGCGGTCCGCATTGCGGAGCCGGGAGGCACCATTGCCTATGGCGGCGGTCGAAATTACGGCGATTTGAGCCTCTGCAAGGGCGGCACGTCGATTATGACAGCGCGTCTCGACCGTTTCCTTGCCTTCGACGAGGATGGCGGCACGATCGCGGTCGAACCAGGCGTCACCTTCACCGATCTACAGGCATTCGCCCTGCCTCGTGGATTCTTACCGCCCGTGACCCCGGGCACCGGCTTCGTAACCGTCGGCGGCGGCGTGGCGAGCGACGTGCACGGAAAAAACCATGACCACGACGGCAGCTTGGAAAATCATATCGACTGGCTTGATATCGTCTTGGCGGATGGTAGCTGTGTGCGGGCCTCACGCGACGAACGCCCTGACCTATTCGCCGCGACGGTTGGCGGTTGTGGTCTGACTGGCATTATTGCCGCCATTGGTCTCCGTCTAAGGCGGCACCGCGCCAATGCAGTTGAGACCCACGAATTCCGCGTCCGGGATCTTGAGCATTATTTCCAATTAATGACGGAACACCGTAATACGTCGACCTACACGGTGGGCTGGATCGACGCTCTGCAACGAGGCGCATATCTGGGCCGCGGTATTTTTCAAACCGGTGAACCCGTCGACGACCCTAGCGTCAAATCTCGGGAACGCACCCATTCCGTCCCGTTCACATTTCCCAACATGACATTAAACCGCGTTATTGTCGCACTGTTCAACGAGATGTATTACCGCCGGGTGCCGACGGGTGGTCGCAGCCGTATCGTCGACTACGATACCTTCCATCATCCACTCGATGCTGTTGAGAATTGGAATCGATTTTACGGTCGTGGCGGTTTCTATCAATTCCAATGCGTTCTTCCCGACGAAACGGCCCTTCCCGGTGTTAAAGCATTATTGGAAAAGGTCGCCACAGCCCGAGCCGCCTCTTTTCTTGGTGTTTTAAAGACCTTCGGAGCCGAAGGCCTTGGGCATCTGTCTTTCCCCCGACCCGGTGTCACGTTGAGCCTCGATATTCCGATGCGAGCAGAAACATTGGCCTTAATGCAGAGCTTGGAAGCGACGACGTTGGAGCATGGTGGGCGTCTTTATCTCGCCAAGGATGCGGTGATGTCCGCCGATGGGTTCGCGCAAATGTACCCCCGTCTTGATGAGTTCCGGGCCGTTTTATATAAGTATGATCCAGATGAAAAATTCGGCTCGGAAATGTCGCATCGGCTGAAAATGCGGGCGGCGATATGACAGACCCCGCCCCACAAATTAAGACCTGGATCATTCTCGGTGCGTCCTCCTCAGTCGGTCGCGCGTTCGCGCGCCAGGCGGCGGCGAAAGGCGCCGATGTGGTTCTGGCCGGGCGGGATACCGAGGATTTGGCACGAGCCGCGCAAGATATCTTGGCACGCTTTGATGTGTCTGCGACGGCATTCCCGTTCGATGCGGACGATTACGATACCCACGAAGCGCTCGCCAACTCACTAAACGAACGTAATGCGCCATTTGGCATTTTTCTGCTCTTCGGCACCATGCCGGAACAATCGGAGATCGACACGAATTTAGACCTCGCCGTGCAGACAATCAACGTCAACTATCTGGGTGCCGTTTCCATCCTCTCACGCCTGGCTGCCAAACTTGAAGCGGACGGCTCGGGACGTGTCGTTGTCATGAGTTCAGTGGCGGGCGACCGGGGCCGATTGAAAAATTACGTCTATGGATCGGCCAAAGCGGGCTTGAACGTGTATCTGCAAGGACTGCGCGCGCGGCTCTGTCGCGCCGGGATTAGCGTCACGACGGTCAAAGCCGGATTTATCGACACCGACATGACGTTCGGCGCATCAGGACTGTTTCTCGTTGCAACACCAGATGCCTGCGCCAAGGCTTGCTTGACCTTGGCCGGGAAGGATCGGGACGTTGCTTACTACCCCTGGTTCTGGCGTTACATCATGTTGATCATTCGCCACATCCCGGAAAAAATATTTAAACGGATGAGCATCTGACACTCATGTTCTCGTATCCACAAAGTCATTTCGAGCCAAGGTAGCAGGACACGTGTTCTCCATTGTCAGTAGTTTCCTGCCCGAGCCCGCCCAGTGGGTGGGTCTCGGCGCAACCCTTCTGACCTTCCTGATGCTTGCAGGCCTCGGCAGCATTCGCGGCGTTTCGGACGAATTGCCGGGCCTGCCAATTCTGATCGGTTGGTCCATACTCGCCGTGGTACTCACGACCGTCGGCGTTTTTACGCCATGGGCCTTCACGCCCTTCTTCTGGGGGCTGGCGGCCATTTCCGTCTTCTCCCTAATCATCATGACCAAGCACAAAAGCGTTAGCTTGATGCCGCTGCTGCCAATTTTCGTACTTGGCTCACCTTTGCTCCTGATTATGGCCGGGAAAGTTCCCTCGGAGGTCGATAGTTTTACCCATTGGCTGCCGAACGGTCTCTATATCGTTGAGAATGACACTTTCCTTCGCGCCGACCGGCCGGAAAGCCGCTCCGTCTACCCCGGCTTCCCCTACAATGTGACGTATCTGTTTTTGGCTGCGAGCCGGTTTGCGGGCGAATTTGTCGAGAATGCGATTATCCTGTTCAACGTCACCTGGCTGCTGCTCTTCGCGGCTTTACTAGCCTCGTTGCTGCGCCGCAGTGGTGCCGTGCCATCAGGCAACGCCTGGAAGCTCGCCGCTTTGGCCCTTCTTTGCGCGACGATCCTCAATCCGATCTTTGTCAGACGTATTTGGCTGACCTCCTATCCGGACACTTCGACATCGATCGTCGTCGCCTTCGCCGGTATCGCCGGGTGGTTATGGATCGAAGCCATAGTCCACAAGGATCGCTCGGAAGCCGCCAAAGCGCTTGCCTTCGCCCTGCTGCTAACACTACTGATCAACATCAAACAAGCCAATCTCGTGCTGGTGGTGGCATTGGTCACAGCCACGGGTATGGTCGTCTTGCGCGACCAAGCCGCCCCATTCAGCACTTATCTGAAGCGCTTGCCGGTCATCATCGGGTTGCCGCTGATATTATATTTCAGCTGGAGATATTATCTAACGGACGTCACGTCGCTAAATGAAAACAAGATGCTGCCCTTCGCCGATTGGCCCTTCGGGCGGTTGCCCGACCTGCTGCAAAAAATGGGCGTCGTCATCTACCGCAAGGCGCTCTATTTCGCGCTCGGGCTTGGGCTACTGGTCTGGGGTTTGCGGGTTTGGATCGGGCGGCCAAACTCAAGCTTTGACCGTCTTGCGATCATCGTCGGGGCTACCTTTGTTGGTTACAATTTATTCCTGCTGCTAATTTTTATCGCGCATTTCAACGGACACCCCCAATCCTATTGGCGCTTCAACACCCATATCGGCTATCTGATTTTTGCCACAACAGTCTATGGCTTGGGTCTCGCTTATCACCGGCATGTAGAACGTCTCAAGCCGGGCATTGTCGCCGGCTTGAAGAAAGTCGCGACCGCACTGGTGATCCTCGTACCATTGCTGGAACTAGGGCTCGCCAATTATTGGCGCTTTGATCTGGAAATTCCGAAACCGCTGCTGCGCAAGGCCGGGCGGGAACTTGCCACGCGCCTTCCGGCCGACGCGCAAATTGCCGCCATCGTGCCGGGCGATCTCGGAAATTTCACGTCGATCCTCGGCCACTACGCAACCATCGATCGCCCAGACATCCATACCACCGCCATCAACAAGCCGTCGCATATCACCAGTTTCGTGAATTCCGCAGGCAATCATCCAACCTATATCTGGGCGTATTGCCCGGCGGGTTGGATCGAAGACGCTCTCCAAGTCAACGTCGCCCCTAGCAATGCCGCCCTTTTTGTGAAGGACGGCAGCACCTGGAAAGTCGACACTTTATGGCCGCACCGCGCACCGAACCGTTTCACCAAGGTGTACAAACTGTTCAATCTCTCGAAATGCGCGGGCGTTAACTAAACCACGTTCTTCGGCACTTCCCGGAAAGGCCGATCCGTATCCGTGCGCGGCTCCTTCGGCATTTTTAGGACGCGTTCGGAGATGATGTTCTTCTGAATTTCATCAGTGCCGCCGGCAATTGAAATTGCAGGAGTCGATATCAGAATTTCCGCGATCAAGCCGTCCATCGGGCCTTCGTCCCCGGTCAACATCGAATCCGCACCGGTCATCGCCGTATGCACCTTATTGGCGGCCCGGGCGATATAACTCGCCGCGAGCTTTCCAAGCGATCCTTCCGGTCCTTGCACCCGCCCCTGTGCTTGAGCTTCACGGGCACGTCGGGCGGTCCATTCGGCGGACTTAGCCATTGTCATTAGTTTGGCAATTTCCTGACGCATGACCGGGTCGGTATTGGCCCCGGTTTCCTTCGCACGATCCAATATCAAATCGATGCGCCCCGCCCGTTGCGGATACCACTTATAAGGCTCGAGAGCGATGGCGATTTCCTTCGCTTCTTCTTGGTAGATGCGCTCCGGCCTGTCCGTAGCCCCCGCGTGCCGGCGCAGTCCGTCTGCCCCCCGGCGTTCATGCATCAAGGTGGTCGTCGCGACCTTCCAACCGTCGCCCAGGTTCTCAAGCATGAATTCCGGTGCTATTTCAGCATCGGTAAAGAAGACCTGATTGAATGACGCGTGTCCGTTCATCTGCCGGAGCGGTACTACTTCGATACCCGTTTGATGGATATCGATGATGAAGTAGGTCAACCCTTTGTGCTTCGGTACATCCACATCGGTGCGTGCCAACAGCAAGCCGTAATCGGCATGATGGGCACTCGTGGTCCATACTTTTTGGCCATTGACGACCCATTTGTTGCCCTTGAGTTCGGCGCGGGTCATGGCCCCTGCCAAGTCCGAACCGCTACCGGGCTCGCTGAACAACTGACACCACGTGTCTTCGCCGGTAAGAATACGGCGCAGGAACTTCTCCTTATGCATATCCGTGCCATGCGTCAGGATCGTCGCCGCCGCCAGCGTGCGAATTCCCATCTTCGCAACGCCGACCGCGCCAATGCGATCGAACTCCTCGTCAACCACGGGCACCATGCCGACCGGCAGATCACGCCCATACCATTCCTTCGGCCAATGGGGCGCTCCCCAGCCGGAATCAGCCAGCTTATTGCGCCATTCGACAAGACCCTGATCGGGATCCCAATTTTCTTCCAACCATGCGCGGGCTTCCGCGCGGACGGACTCTGCTGTGATTTCACTCATCGTACCGTCCTCCTCAAACGTTCCATTGCTGCATCAAGCGCTCGCGGTGATAGGCCGATCCGCCGAGAAAGACCTCGGAGCTCTTCGCGCGCTTGAACCACAGATGCGTGTCGTTATCCCAAGTGAAGCCGATGCCGCCATGGATTTGCACCGTATGAACGGCGGTTTGCATATAGACATCGGCAGCAGCGGCTTTCGCCAGCGAGGCCAACGCCGAGACTTCCTCGCCGTCCTCATCCGCCGCGGCGGCGGCGTAGTAGGCAGCGGACTTTGCCAATTCGACCTCCAGCAACATATCCGCGGCCTTATGTTTCAACGTCTGGAACGAACCAATAGCGCGGCCGAACTGGACCCGCATATTGGCGTATTCAACCGCGGATTCGCGCAACCGCTCGGCACCACCGACCATCTCATTCGCAAGACAAATAGCGGCGACGTCGAGCGTCTCCGCCATAGGTTCGGCAGCCCCCCCCTCTTCGCCGAGCAATTCCGCTTCAACACCGCTGAACGTCAGCCGCGCCAACTTACGGGTCGAGTCCATGGACTTGAGTTGCGTTCGCCCAAGGCCCTCAGCGTCTCCCGCGACGGTGAAGAAGGACACTCCGTCGTCACCGCTGGAGCCGGCTTTGCGTGCTACCACGACAATGACCTCAGCGGTGCATCCGTCGAGGACGAAACTCTTCGTTCCCTCAAGCGTATACTTACCGCCGTTCGCCGTGGCGGTCATTGCGACGCCGGACGTGTCCCATGCACCGCTTTCCTCAGCCAGGGCAAGTGTCGCAACAGTCTCGCCCGAAGCGATTTCCGGCAACATGAGCTGCTTTTGGTCCTCGCTGCCCGCTTTCAGGATGGCTGTCGCCGCAAGCACGGTGGACGCGAAATACGGCGCGCACAGTAAGGCGCGTCCCATTTCCTCTACAGCGATGGCAAGCTCGCCGACACCAAAACCTTGGCCGCCATAGCTCTCAGGAATATGGATCGCCGTCAGGCCCAACTCTTGGCTCAATTGCCGCCAGACTTCCGGATCGCATCCTTCGTCGGTCTCCATGAGACGACGAACTTCGGTTGTCGGCGATTTATCTTCCAAGAAACGACGGAGAACGGATCGAAACTCCTGTTGCTCGTCCGTAAAACTAAATTTCATATCTTTTTGCTCCAGGTCTTCTACAACGGCAGCGATTTACACGCCCGCGACATCACGAGCGTTTTATGGCGCATTGCACCGTATCTCTACTACGGATGAAACTTAGTTTTCGATCACGCCACCGCAAGTTGGTGCGGCGGCGAATCTTCGCTATTCGACGGAAGCAGTCGGCTTGACGTAGTCGTCATCGGACACTTTTTCGAACCAAGCGGTTCCTTCCCTCTGATCGTTGACCTCGGACATCGCGAGGTGGACGAAAATCCTGTCGGGTGCCGCACCATGCCAATGGCGGGTATCCGGCAGGATCATCGCCGTGTCGCCTGGATGCAACTCCTGGACCTGCTCACCCTCCAACTGGACACGCCCGATGCCAGAGACGCAATAGAGCGTCTGGCCAACGGGGTGCGCATGCCACGCAGTGCGCGCGCCCGGAATAAACGACACATTTGTCGCACCCATACGGGACGGGTCTTCACCTACCAGCACTTCATCCTGCCAAACATGTCCAGTAAAATTATCCTTCGGCGCCATTTTCGTCGAACGAGCTCCCGCACGTTTGATATCCATTTTTCAGTCCTCAATGGTGAGTCAGCATTTAGTAATGACGTTGCGCTAGTATACGACGATTGCAAGACATGCTGACGGCATCATCAACCGATATGCGTTGCACATATCACCATATTTGGCCCATTTCTCTTTTTGGCAGTCACGCGCTATAGGTTTATTTGGTTAACTAAGGTCGTATAGCTCGATCTAAAAGGAAATTTGCTAGTGCCGGATTGCGACAGAAGAGCAAATCGTCAACTTCGTGTTTGTCGACGAGGATCAGCAGTTTTGTGTTGGCTTACGAAGCGCGCTCGCACAAGAAGGATACAACAATATCCAATATTGCTAGACGATTGCAAAATTGGAAGAGGCCTACCGGAAATCGGCTCCCGATTTATTATTGAACAACGCTCAAATGGAAGACAATCGAGCTTTCGACGTCATTGCGGCCATCCGTCACGGTGAACTCGGGAACAATCCGTTCGCGACCATCATGGTCACTCTCAGAATGCCCGATGGAGATCTAGTCAAAAAAAATCATCGAAAGCGGCGTCGACGACCTGGTGTTGAAGCCGCTTTCGACGAACGATTTGATAAAACGAATCAGTTCGCTCGTGGCCGAACGCCAGCCATTCGTGGTCACCACCGATTACATCGGGCCACAAAGGCGCGCTGACCGCGAGCAAGACGACTCAGAAGATGGGCTGAAACTCGATCTCGTCGAACTTCCCAATACGATGGCCTCCAGAGCGCGCGGTGAAGAAGTCGATGAATTTGAGCTGCAAAAGCTTACCGCGGAAGCAAAAACCAAGATCAACGAACAAAGGCTAAAACGCAACGGCCCTGAAATCGCCGCTTTGGTCGCCGACATCGTTCCTGCCTACGAGGAAGAACGAGTAGGCGATGCGATTAAGGCGAAGGTCGCCAGCCTTTCGCAATTTGCCGTGGATGTGAGCGAGCCACTTTCCAATCCAGGGTTCATGCGTGTCGCGGAACTCTAGGGCGTTCGGAGCAGCATTTCCGCTTCGCTGCAAAATGGCGACACCAATGAGAAACGCATCGCCTTATAGACGCCGCTCTCCAACGCCATCGCCGTCAGCTTAAATCCTAATCCCGATTCAGCAGAGTTCGCGGACTAAGTTGTCACCCTGGTCCGGCAATATGTCGAAAAGAATGGCGCTGACTTTGCCCGTTTAGAATAATCGCCCTTAGTTCACTCGGCTTTCTGCCTCCAAACCATGGCCGCGCCTGATCGCACCTACCCAAAGGTCATCACCCCAAATCCCGAAAGCCAGGTCAATGGTTCTTTACGCCCGCCGTTGAGGTCAATCGCCAATCCGACCGCCAGGGGGGCCCAGGAAGCCAAACGTAAAACCGATAATGCCAATAAGCACCAAAGCCGCCACTCTTGTCTCTCCAGTTGAAGCTGCGACAACGCCGCCTGCGATGGCGCCAACATCGCCGTAACTAGTAACGCCATAAAACAACATCAGCACAAGGACCAGAAAATATGCTCCCGCCGCCTGCCAACCCAGGACGCCGCAAACCAAGAACGATTCAAGTGATACCGCGAAGATGACTTTTCGGCGCTCCCACCGTACACCGGCCTCCGCCAATGCTAGATTGGGCGGCACGGCCACAAGTACCGACAGGCCCGCGACAACAGTCGGATCCCAATTCCGCGCCGCCATGTCATTCGTAGCGGCGTTAAAGGTCAGGATAGGCACAAACCAGACACGGACCGCAAACACTTCCC
>JBMYRC010000012.1:0-51039 GCA_049601975.1 Alphaproteobacteria bacterium
CTGAATATCTGAGCCCAAAACATCAACATTCTCCGGTTAATGCGGGTGGCCAGCTGATCTAGCTGCCATTGGAGGTGTCAATCAATTCGGGGAGAACCTTGGTAATGGCGATCTCGCATCCATCGCAGCCGTGCTCGCCGCTTTCATGGTTCTGTCTGTCTAGATTTTCCTGGAGACGGCAGACTAAAAATCGCTGCTCTCTTTAAGAGAATTGGTCGAGGACCTGGCCAAGCGCACGACCGGCCTGAGTTTCGTTATTCCCGCGGTCGATTTGATCTGAGAGGTCCGCTTCTTGACGTTCCCGCGGAGTATCAACGGTCAACGGATTTTCGAATTCGGGACGGGGCGTTTCACCTGCCACCGGCGCTGTGGTCTCTTCAGAGAGTCGCTGCTGTGCTTCCTCGCTAATATTGACCTCGTCCGGCGTACGGTTTGGCTGAACGTTGGGTGTCGGAATATTCTGCGGCGATGGTCGTACAAACGCCGTATCGATTTCCGCGGTCTCATCGGAGAGTTGCCGCAAGCGGGGAGAGTCCCCCTCCCAAGCAGCTTCCTCACGGCGGACACCTGGTCCCGAATCTTCCAGGATGTCGTCTCGTTCCTGCTCGCGGAGACTGCTGTTTCCAGCACCTCTAATGGCCCCGGTTTCGTGCCCTTGTAGGATCGCCTGTTCTTGCGCACGCTGTTGTTGCGCCCACAGGTCGCCGCCCTCCTGCTGGCGCTGCATAGAGCTGACGAACGGAATGCCTCCGACGTTTCCAATGCCCCCGATATCGGACATTTGGCGCACTCCAAACCAAGTAAGGTATCTCATACTAACATATGGGGAGGAAATTCGCGAATTCGAGATATTCCGCAATTTGCTAATACGTGGACCGCCCACCGGTAATATCGAAGACCGCGCCCGTCGAGAACGAACATTCCTCGGAACTGAGCCAGGCCACCAAGGCCGCAATTTCCGCGACCTCGACGAAACGACCCATTGGAATTTTCGAGAGCATATAGTCGATATGCTCCTCGGTCATTTGATCAAAAATTCGTGTCTTGGCGACCGCGGGCGTTACACAATTGACCCGGATATCCGTCTCCGCGAGCTCTTTCCCGAGTGACTTGGTCAAGCCGATCACGCCGGCTTTGGCCGCGCTATATGCAGGCGCGTTGGGGTTGCCCTCCTTGCCGGCCACCGACGCGATGTTGACGACCCGGCCATATCCCGCGGATCGCATGATCGGCACCACGGCACGGCAGCAATAGAACACGCCGTTCAAATCGATATCCAGGACCTGGAGCCAATCCTCAACCGGGTATTCCCAGGTCGGTACGTTTGGTCCGGAAATGCCCGCGTTATTCACCAATATATCGATCCCACCCATCGCCGACGCTGTCATCTCCACCGCCCTGGTAACCGCACCTGGATCGGTAACATTAAGTTGTTGCGAGTAGGCATTCTCGCCCATTTGGCCCGCAACATCGGCGGCCAAATCACCATCGGCATCCCACAGGCAAACATTCGCACCCTCGGCTAGAAATCGTTCTGCAATTGCACGCCCGATCCCTTGTGCGCCTCCGGTCACCACCGCGCAACGATCGCTCAATCTATTCTCATTCATCCAGAAGATTCTCCTTACTCGTTCGCGGAAAGTAAGCCGCGATTAAAGATGATCGCGGATATTCGCGAATTTCCACGGCGCAGCCTTGAATGGCGAAAGCCGGTCCCGATACGCCTCCGCATAGGTCGACCCCATCGTGAAATCATAGGCATACAGGAATACATGCGCGAGGTCATAGGAAGAATAGACATCGTGCAAAATTGTCGCCGCCTTCAAGAATTGCGGCACCGTATACAAGTCCAGCCTGGCAAAATCGCGCACGAAGACCGCGTCCGCCCATAGGAACTGGCTCATCGCGTCAGTCGGATCGCCAGTCGACAGCGGTCGAAAATTACGCCCGGAGATATCTACAAGTTTATGAAGCACGAAACCTTGGCTACGCAGGAACGTCTGAATATCGCCGAACAACGGCTGTCCGCGATAGACCTCGACGAATTCGACCTCTGTCTCGATGACGACGGCCTGGGAGAGCTTTTCCATGCCGTTCTCGAGGACCATGAGTTCGGCACCTTGGATATCGAGTTTGGCGTAATCAACCAATGGACATTCGGCAATATCGTCGAGACGCCGAGTTCCAATCTCGACGCGGTCGACAACACGAAAATTCCCCCCTTCGGACGTCGCCGAGATCGATTCGAACATATCGATCACATCCGGATTCGGCTCGAAGAGCGAAGAGCACCCCCGGTAGAGGGTTACGTGAAGCGTCGCCGGGCCGCCATCGCCGAGTGCGAAGGGGAGCACCCTGGACCCCGGAGGCAACGCCGCTTCCGCCGCTGGAATTTGATCCGAGTTGATTTCAAAGCCCGTTACCCGGCACAAACCCTGTCGCGACAGCGCATCGTAACGTGGCCGTCCCTCTGCCATCGCACCCACATCCAAAACCTCGATCGGATCAATCGTGGCGGCACCGAGAATTTCGGCCAAACGAAAGGGCGCTTCCGCGGGCGCCTGTTCTTCGGACATTCGTCATTCTCCCGAGGGGTCGACAACAAAATTATAGTCAGGACATCAATCTATTCGGATCAAGCCTCCATCACCATAGGCACCGGTAACGAAATGGACGGGCGCTGTGAGCGCCAAATGAAATGAAAAGGCCCTTCGCGTCATGCGACACGAAGGGCTTCTAACCTGGTCGGGGAGAGAGGATTCGAACCTCCGGCCCCCGCCTCCCGAAGACGGTGCTCTACCAGGCTGAGCTACTCCCCGGATGTGGTGGTCGGCCTTATATCCGAGCGAACGGGTGATGGCAATGCAGAACCCGCGCTCGCCCAGCGGTTTCTGCGGTATATCTGCCTCAACATGTGAGATTGAATGGGAGTGGCGGACAATGACGGACTCAGCGAAATTATCGATGTCGGCGGCGCTGCGCGCCATGGATGCAGGTGAGCTAACAGCGGAGACGCTATTGGGCGATTGCCTCGCACGGGTTGACGCACGGGAAAAGGATGTCTTGGCCTGGGTGGCGATGGACCGCGAGGCCGCGACCGCCAATGCCAAGGCCGCCGATGCGGCTGGGCGACCGGGTGCGCTTGGTGGCCTTCCCGTCGCCTTCAAAGACATCATCGATACAGCGGCACTCGGGACCGAATATAATTCCGTCATCTATAAGGGTCATCGGCCAACTGAGGATGCCTCCGCCGTGACTGCGGTCAAGGAAGCCGGCGGTTTCATCATGGGCAAAACCGTGACGACCACCTTCGCACACCGCAATCCGGGCCCGACGCGCAACCCGCACAATCCCGGACATTCGCCCGGCGGATCCTCCAGCGGCTCCGCCGCTGCCGTCGCCGACTTCATGGTGCCGCTGGCGCTCGGCACGCAAACCGGCGGTTCCGTCCTGCGCCCCGGCGCCTATTGCGGGATCTTGGCGTACAAACCAGCCTTCGACGCCATAAATTTCGGCGGCACCAAGCAAATATCAGCGTCCCTCGACACATTGGGTTTCTACGCTCGCAGTCTCGACGATCTGCCGATCGCGGGCGCGGCCTTGCAGGGACGCCACACCCCCTTGGCCGTCGGGGACGATACCGCCGCACCGAAGATCGCTCTGGTGCGAACAACCAGTTGGGATCAAGCACAACAATGTGGTCGCGATCTGGTAGAGGACGTGTTCGAGAAACTGGGCGCCGCGGGCGCTGCGACGCGCGAGCTGGATTTACCGCCGCCCTTCCCTGGATTGTTCGACGCGCACACGGTCGTCGGTGCGGTCGAACCTCTGACGGCGCTCGCCTGGGAGATCGAGAACGATTGGGACGGTATTCCGGAGCCGACGAGAAAGCTGATTGAGGAAGGCCGCGAATTCGGCCTCGAAAAATATGTCGAAGCCCTGGCGCTTGGCGAGACTTGCCGGCGACAACTGCCCGACGTGATAGAAGAGACCGAAATCATCCTCACATTGCCAGCACCGGGCGAGGCTCCCGAGGGACTGACATCGACTGGCAGTGCCGAATTCAATCGACTTTGGACCTTCCTCCACGTCCCTTGCCTGCATGTCCCGGTCGACCGTGGCCCGACGGGCCTGCCTATCGGCATCCAACTCGTCTCCCGACGCGGCTCCGAGGCGCATCTTCTGGCTACCGCTCGATGGATCGCACGCAAACTCGACCTCGATCTATTTGGGTAGTTGAAAGTCGTCAAAATGGCGGCCTAACACAGGCGATCAGCAGCGACGGGCCAAGCAAGGGTAGCTGCTGAATCGCTATCGTCACAATCCATCCGCGATATCCGTCGGTCACCGCTCCCGTTTACTTGATCGTCCGGGCGGGCTTCTACCACGTCGTCTTCGATCCAAATACTGATTTCGCTCATCGTCTTAGAGCCTATCGTCTTTTTGGGGGTGCCGAACTGGCCCAAAGCCGTCCTTCTGACGTGCTCCCAAACCGGCGAATCCAAAACTCGCGCGGCGGGTTGATAGGCGACCGAACAATCAATTCGATGAAACTAAGAATGCCGCCACTAGGTGCAACGTCAAAGCCACCCAATAACGCCTTGTTCGGTTATAATATTGAGGCTAGCCTACCATATCTCGCGCGGATTTGTATGACGCTCACGCGGGATGAATAAGGATTGTCCGATTAATCGAATCGGACACTCTTGCCGCGGCGATTGCCGCAATAAGGGAGGATAAAAATGAAATTAAAATCGATTCTATCCGTTGGACTGGCCTTCGGGCTGGCAGGCGGAATTGTTCTTGGCACTTCGGCCGATGCTGACGCTAAGAAAGTCCGCTGGAAGATGCAAAGTACTTTCGGCAGCAAGCTGCCTCACCTCGGCACCTCCGGTGTTCGCTTCACACAGAACGTCAAGGAAATGACCGACGGTCAACTCAACATCAAGTTCTTTGAGCCGGGCGCACTTGTTCCGTCCCTTGAATGCTTCGATGCGGTCTCTAAGGGTGCCCTTGAGTCTTGCTGGACGACCCCTGGCTACCACACGGCCAAATATCCGGCTCTGTCGTTCTTCACGACGGTTCCGTTCGGCCCGCAAATCGGTGAATTCCTCGGCTGGAAATGGTTCGGCGGGGGAAATGATCTGAAACAAGAAATCTACGACAAGCACAACCTGGTCGCATTTGATAGTTTCGCGATTGGCCCGGAGACTTCGGGTTGGTTTAAGACTGAGATTACGTCTCTTGAGCAGATCAAGGGCTTGAAGATGCGTTTCTTCGGTCTCGGCGCGAAGGTCATGCAGAAGATGGGTGCCGCGACGCAGCTTCTCGCTGGTGCGGATATCTATCCTGCCCTCGAGCGCGGCGTTATCGATGCTACTGAGTTCTCGATGCCGACCATCGACACGAAACTCGGCTTCCATCAAATCGCGAAGTACAACTACTTCCCGGGCTGGCACCAACAGGTTTCGGTGTCTGAATTCCTGATGAACAAGGACGCGTGGAACAAGCTTTCGAAAGCCCACAAAACCATCATCAAGGTCGGCCTCGGCGATAGCGTGATGCACACATACGCGGAGACGGAAGCGAAGAACTTTGACGCGATGGCGCTCATGCAATCCAAGCATGGAGTCATCGTTAAGCGTTGGCCGGACGAGACTTTGGCCAAGTTCGAGAAAGCTTGGTTCGAGGTCGTTAAGGAAGAATCTGCGAAAGACGCCTTGTTCAAAAAGGTCGCGGATCACTTCTACGCTTACCGTGCGAAGTATAAGGTTTGGGGCGATGCTCAAAGCCTGAAAGGTACGTATCTCAAATAGTTTTTGAGATAGGGCGGAAGTTTCACGAGGAACTTCACGGCCGAATTAGCATTACCGGAGGCCCAGTTTTCAGGCCTCCGGTAATTGCGACTTCCGGCTAAATCATGTTTCGCCCCCATCGCGTGTCGCATAGATTTTAAAATTTGACGTTGGAATACAGATGCTCGTCGAACTCGTAGATTTAATTATCGATTTCCTGCCAGTGATGATGTTTGCGTCGCTGGCGCTTCTGTTATTCACCGGCTATCCCGTCGCCTTTATTCTTGGTGGGTTGGCCCTGATATACGGATTTCTCGGAATATTTTTCGATATATTTTCGTTTGTTCAATTCTTTAATTTTCTACCCAGAATTTGGGGACAGGCAGCCGAGAATTTAGTCCTCGTTGCGGTACCGACCTTTGTCTTCATGGGCGTAATGATGGAGCGTTCGGGCGTTGCGAACGATATGCTGTATTGCTGTCAGGTCCTGTTGAAAAGAGTACCCGGTGGCCTGGCGATTTCGGTTGCAATCATGGGCACTATCCTTGCCGCCATGACCGGTATCATCGGTGCATCGGTGACGATGATGACGGCATTGGCGCTGCCAACAATGCTCAAACAGAAATACAATCATGGCTTGGCGACAGGTACGATTTGCGCCTCTGGCACATTGGGAATTTTGATTCCGCCCAGCATCATGCTGATCATCATGGCGGATCTGATGACAATTTCCGTCGGCGACCTGTTCTTAGCGGCGTTGATACCGGGCCTGTGTCTCGCCGCTATGTACGTCATCTATATCGCCGTCGCGTCCGGCATCAATAAAAACTTAGCTCCCCCTCTTCCCGCGGACGCCTTGCTCGTGGAAAAGGGCGAGATGGGCCCACTGCTAGTGCGGAGTTTCTTTCCGCCGGTCTTCCTGATTGCGATCATCAAAGGCTCGATCTTGCTCGGCTTTGCGACCCCATCCGAAGCCGGCGCGGTCGGCGCCGGTGGCGCGACACTTCTCGCTTGGCTGAACAAACGCCTGAAGCGCGATATGATCGTCGGTGTCTGTCAGTCCTCGGGCCTAACGGTATCGTTTATTTTCTTCATCATCCTCAGCGCCACCTGCTTCGCCCTCGTGTTCAGGTCGCTTGGCGGTGACGATATCATTGAGGAATTGATCCTCGAAGCCGGCCTCAGTCCGTGGGGATTGCTGTTCCTGATTATGGGCATCGTATTTGTCCTTGGCTTCTTCCTCGATTGGGTCGAGATCACCTTGATCATCCTGCCGGTTTTCGCGCCAATCGTTGTCGGCCTCGAATTCGGCGACCACGTGCCGCTGGAAAATCGCGCGATGATCTACTGGTTCACGGTTTTGGTGGCGATCAATCTACAGACATCGTTCCTGACACCACCGTTCGGGTATGCCTTGTTCTACTTGAAGGGCATCGCACCGCGTGAGGTCAAACTAGGAAGCATCTACAAAGGCATTATCCCATTTGTGATATTGCAGTTAATCGCATTACTTCTCGTGATCAATTTCCCATCGGTAGCCCTTTGGCTGCCGGGCCTCTCTTAGCGGAAGGGAAGATAACATGTCGGATACAACGGAACATGCTCAGCTAGACAGCGGCGATATCCCCGCCGTCATCCGGTGGAGTGCCACAATCGGTAAGTTCGTCGAAACTATCGGAAAATGGTCATCCCTATTTATGCTGCCCCTGGTCTTTATCACTGTTTGGGACGTGCTGCAGCGTAAGACACTAACGTATATCGGTAATTTCATGCTGAATAACGAGATGCTCGCAGCACGAGATTGGATGTACAGCACGCTGTTGGCGTTGTTGCCTTTCCGATCCACGTTGCTGCAGGAACTGGAATGGCATTTTCATACGGCGCTGTTCACCCTCGTCCTCGGCTATGGCTATATTTATAACCGGCATGTCCGCGTCGATCTCGTGCGCGAAAAACTGAGTTTCCGCAAACAAGCTTGGATTGAGCTGCTCGGCTGCTCGATCTTGATGATACCGTTTTGCCTTCTCGTCGCATGGTTTTCGATCGATTACGTCACTGACGCCTATACAAGCAATGAGCAATCAGCGTCATTGGTCGGCCTCAGTCATCGCTGGGCGATCAAGGCCGTCCTGGTGTTCGGTCTCATTGTCGCCGCGATGGCCGGATTTGCCATATGGCTGCAAACCGCTTTTGCATTGTTCAGCTCGAAATCGTTTGATTTTGCGCTGTACACAATCGAAAGACCGGAAGAGAAAATTGAAAAACGGCTTATGATGGAAGCTATCGACGGATCCATTACCGATGGCTCTAACGAGGCTAAGCGCGGAAACAGTAGTGACCTGCTCAGTCGAAAAATCGACGATTCGGTCTACGAACACGCGACGGATACCGCCAGCCAGAGATTTTTCTATTACTTCGGCATGTCGATCATGGTCATCGTTTTGATCTTGATGTTCCACACCTTCGACTTCTGGAGCTGGCTGGTCTAGCCGCTATTGCATGTCGAACTGGGAAAAATGGACGAAGAAGTACGTTTGGGACGAAAACAAAACGCCCTTCTTCATCCCAGTCGATAAACTCACGAAGCTACAGGCGGGAAAGGAGCTTTTCCTATATGTAGTTTTCGTCGGTACACCGTTCGGTCTAATCAGCTTCCTTTCATTGGCCGCTATCGCACGAGCGGAAAGCGTCGCGTATCTTCTGTTGATGATCTATTCGGTCTCGATTCTGGTGGCGCTGTTCTATTTGCAAACAACAAAGAACCAGTACGCAGCCTTCTATACCGCGACGGCGCCGATTATCTTACTGCTATACTTAATCTTAAACGGATTTCCGCCGAAACTGCATGAAATCGAGCAAGGTGTATTGCTAGTCTTTCTTCTGCTTTGGCTGCGTTACGCCATGCGGATCATCCGTATTACAAAACGCTACCCAGACATGCGCGAAGGCGTCTTACTACCGCCCACGCTTTGATATCTGAAACGGGTCACACGCCGCCAAGGTAATGCGGCGTCACGCTGACATGATCGCTGATCTCAGCCGCACCCACGACATTTCCGACCGCCACCATCAGTGCTAATTTCTGCTCTTGCGTGCCAAGGCAGCCCCATAACTCGACCACTCCCCCCGACACAATGACATTCATTTGCGTCGGATGGACGAAATCAAGCTGGTCCAACTCGGCAACAATTTTTGCCTGGACACCCTCGCTCGGATGGGCGCGGTCTGGGCGTCGCGTTCGCTGTCGCTAATCCTTCCAACAAATTGGAGCGGCTGAAGATCCCAACTACTTTCCCGTCATGCACGTCCGGTACCCGCTTGATTCTCTTCTCTTCCAATATTGTCGCGATTTCAGCGAGCGAGAAATCGTCCTCGACAGTGGCAACTTCTCTCGTCATCACCTCTCTGGCGTGATTGCAATGAGTCTTCACATAGTCTCGCGCTTTTTCAGCTTCCGCTCTTAACAAATTTAGCCACCAGGACCGCCGATGATCGCCACCAAATTCAGCACATCAGATCAGGTCCCCCTCACTGACCAGTCCGACCAGCATACCGTCACCGTCCAACACCGGAACACCACTGATACGACGCTCTAACAACAATTGAACGATTTTCGGTACTGTCGTATCTGCGGTTACGGAGATCGCATTCGTCATCATCACATCTATGTCTAACATCTGAACTTCTCCTCCGGTTTAGCGGCTCTGCCGCCTGCGTACCGTCAGAGTAAGACAAGAAGATGCAATACGAATTGATCTATCTCAGAAATACGAGTGCCCTAATGCCGCCGCGGTGCGGCGGGATCTTCGGAAGGGTCGCCGTCGACAGCAGAATCCACAATTTGATCGATGTGTTTATGATCGTATGTTTTGGTGCGCAATCTATACGCCCGCGTCTCTGCCCAATTGTCATCGACATTCAACGTCTTCACGACCAAAAAATGAAATCCAATAACCACCGTCCATCCAATCGAAAACCAAGACGTGTCCTCCGAATTTCGTGTAATCCACGTCATCGCGGCAATGCCGATGCAATAGGTCACAAGATGCCATTTGAACCACCGCCAATCGCGTAATTGTGCTCGCATGTCGTCCCTTCGATGGACCATATTCCGCTGCTAACATTATACGCTATCAATCGTCGGCTTGTCGCCTCTCTAGACGGCGATAGCTTACGCAAAGCTCCAGGAGGAGACCGGCGACCCAATGCAACCCCAATTTATAATTCGTTACGCGATAGTGCTGATTTTACTTCTCCTTTGTCCAATACGAGCGGACACAGCGGAGGCGAAGGTAGAATGGCGGATGGCGAGTGCATTCCCGGGGTCCGCCTTGTTGCTTGGGTCGCAGCGCCGCTTCACCCAGGTGTTGGACGTAAGCGAAGGCATGTTGGGCCATAATGCTGCTCCCGGCTGGCTCGCCCGAAACCTGCCGGTCGAGAAATGTAAGCGCTGCTGATCCTCAGCGCTCGGCCAATGCTGCTTCAACGGACGCCATTTGTGCGTCCAAATCGACCGAACATTTGGACGTCATCTCCAAATCCCGGTCCTCGTAGACATTGCGGTCCAGGTATTTCTGCTTCCAAGCTTCAATCGTCTTATCTCGCAGATCATTTAATTCCCGCAACTGCGGCCGGAACATCGTAACCATGTTCGGCACCCACACATTCACAAGCCATGACGGGTGGGGCATATCGATTTCGAAGCGATGCAGAAATCGGCAGACGTCCCGCGCCTCATACCAAACCTCTCCCGTCACCCAGCGATTGGCAGTGAATAAGACGAAACCCAATCAATATATGCTTGAGTGCGGCAGGACGGCATATACCGCACCCGCTGTCGTCTTACGATCTCCCCTTTACGATATAACAGTTCTTGTTTCCCTCTGTCGCGGTCCATTCAAAGACCTGTCCAGCGGCATCCGTCAGCCCAAATGGACTGTTGCCTTTCGGAAACCAACCTGCTGGTACTAAATCGAATGAACCAGCGTCATGGATGTTCAAAAATGTCGCATCGAATTCGTCACCCCATGGGAAGCGGCGGCCCTCCGTCCCCCACATGGCTTTTTCCAATTCCCACTCGGTCGGCAATCGGTAATACGCACCGGTCTCGGCGGAGATCCATAGCGCGTAGGCCCGCGCATCTCCGTGACTGACGAGGACTACGGGGTGATTTTTGCGGCTTGGCGGTGGATCGTTGCTCAATCCCGATGTTCCAATCTCCGCGCAACCGCAACCCACGGCTCCCGCTCGACCTTCTAAACCGAATTTAAGTGGTGGTAGTGGATCTTTCCTCAATCCCGTTGTAACCGTTACGGCGCAGCCATTGCCGTCGGCAACCTCTTCCAAACCGACGCGCTCACGCGGAACTGGCCTCGCAAATAAAGGTCAATCCACCCGCAATCCTAAATCGCGGACAGCATCTGCTCGCCCCATCCCAACACAATTATCAAATCAAGGGACTGCGGGTGATCTTCAGGATCCAGATTTCCCTATTCAAAGGCAAAAAATATCGGGATATTTTATATAGTCAGGGCATCCATCCCTTTGCCCCGAAATACGCTTTCGCGCGTCGATGCAAAGGCGCTAACCCGGCGGCCACGGAGATCTGATTGCGCAAAGGCAACGCCGTCATCGCAATGTGACGCCACTTCTTTAGATCACCCCCTAGGATCGCTTCCAACAGCATGGCGACATGGTCATCCGATTTACTACTTTGCGTGACGATAGTGGCCGATAATCCGAATGTTGTGATTGCGGGATTATTGTTCTGTGGCGAAGTTAGCGACAACTGATGCGCGACCAATTCCGGTCGCTTCTCGATCGCCTTTTTGATTGTCGCGGGGGCGATGAAGACGAGGTTCAAATCGCAGCGATCCATCAAGCTCTCGACGTGTCCGCTGGGATGCCTCTCGACGGTGACCAGCACATCAATTTCACCCGCGCAAATCTGTGCTTCGGCGGCTTTCTCTTGCCCCTCACTTGCCGGTCTCGACGCAAGATCGATCTGAGCGGCGCCAATGGCGATTTGCATCAGTAGATAGGCATAGCGATTGGACCCGTCGTAACCGACCCGCCGTCCCGCCAAATGCGTTAACACTTTGGCACCAATATCTCGGCGGGCAAGAATCGTCAGTGCCTCGGCCGGCACGGAAACGATGGACCGCAATTCTTCATTCGGACCGGCTGAACGATAGCGGTTCGAACCTTGGACCGCATGGTGCAACCAATCAGATTGAACAACCGCAAAGTCAAAGCTACCGTCGTTAATTTTTTCCAAATTCAGGGCCGAACTGCCCCCGGCAACATTGACACACCGAACCGCATTCGGTGACCCCGCATTAACGGCTTGGCAGATCGCGCCAGCCAGACCGAAATAATATCCGAACGGCGTTCCGCCCGCGATGACGATCGGTCGACCGTTCGGCTCCGCAGCCGTGGACGGTAAGTATAATCCAAGCAGTAAGACGACCGATAGTAATATCAGTCTGATAACGGAAATCATGAAATCAGAGCAGTGCTTATGGCCGCATCAACCGAATCGCCCAGTTTCTCGACCAACTCTTCAATATGAGCACCCTCAATAATAAATGGTGGCGCCAACAGCACGTGATCCCCTCGGACACCATCAATCGTGCCGCCCATCGGATAACAGATAAGTCCTCGTTTCATCGCTTGCTGTTTGATCTTCGCGTTCAATTTTAGCGCTGGATCAAACGGTTCCTTTGTCGTCCGGTCCACGACGAACTCCATGGCTTGGAACAATCCACGACCGCGAATATCACCGATATTGTGATGATTACCGAAGCGCGCGACCAAGGCCTCATTCAGCCGCACACCCATGTCGCGTACGCGGGGCAACAACTCCTCTTCCTGAATGACGTCTTGCACCGCAAGCGCCGCAGCGCAGGCTACCGGATGCCCCATATAGGTATGCCCATGTTGGAAGAAACCGGTGCCGTCGCGAATGGCGTCAAAAATTTTCTGCGACAATAGTGTGGCGCCGATCGGTTGATACCCGGACCCTAGTCCTTTAGCGCAGGTCAATATATCCGGAGCTATATCTTCTTGCTCGCACGCATAGAGGCTACCGGTGCGCCCCATGCCACACATGACCTCATCCAAAATCAGCAAGACATCGTATTGGTCGCAAATTTCTCGCACGCGCTTGAAATATCCAGGTACTGCCGAAACCGCGCCAGCGGTAGCACCGACGACAGGCTCCGCGATAAAGGCGATCACGCTATCCTCGCCAAGCTCTTGAATTTTTACCTCAAGCTCATTGGCAACGCGAAGCCCGTATTCCGCATCGCTTTCGTCGTCGCGCCGCTCGCGATAAGAAAAACAGGGCGCAATATTGTGGGTCTCGATCAGAAGCGGCGCGAACGGCTCGCGCCGCCACATATTTCCACCCGCCGCCAACGCCCCCAACGTATTCCCGTGATAGCTTTGTCGCCGGGTAATGATGTGTTTGCGTTGAGGGCGACCCGTCTCCAAAAAATATTGCCGCGCAAGCTTGAGCGCCGCCTCGACCGCTTCCGACCCACCCGAGACATAGTAAACGTATTCAAGGTCTCCTGGCGCCTTCGCGATCAGCTTGTCGGCCAGTTCTTCCGCCGGCGCCGACGTAAAGAACCCCGTATGAGCAAATGAAATGGATTCGGTTTGATCCCGAATTGCCTTTATCACTCGCGGATGACTATGCCCGAGACAGGAGACCGCAGCACCACCCGAGGCGTCCAAGAAATGCTTTCCCGCCGCGTCGGTGATATAAACGCCATCGCCCGAAATCGCGACCGGCGGGATAGTTTTGGTGTGTCTGTGAAATACGTGAGACATTCGCTTCTAGCCTTTCGACGTGTCGATCAGTTCGCTTTTTTGCGCAGACGCTGTGGCTTGTGTTCTTCGCCCTTCTTCAAGGTCCACACATCGAGGCGAACCGTTTGCACGCCGTCCATGCGGAGCCCGCCGACCAATTCATCGAGCTCTCCCGCGCGTTCGACGGTCCATTCGCCACCCGCGCGTATGGTTAGTGTTTGGCCCTCAACAGCAGTTTTTGGCCAACACCCCTGTTCTTCCAACTCAACCTCTCCCCACGACGCGCTGTTTCGGTAATCGGAATAGCATGATGACGCGCATCCTAAAAGCGCAAGGCGCATTGCAGATGCGAATCCAGACCGTTAAATTGTGCGCGGAAAGGGAGCGTCGCTGTACGCCGCTTCGGATTTGTGGCCACCGCGCCAACTGCGAAAAACGTTTTATGAGAATTTCGGAAATCTTGATCTCCCGCCCCTACACCCCGAATACGATAGAGTCGATCCGCACCCTAAATAACGATTCCGCTTTAGATCGGAACAAACTCTACTCCGCCGGATTGAGCTGACTTTAAGGAAGAAGATAAAATGGATTTGAAAGATCATATCAGAAGCATTCCAGATTTCCCTAAGCCCGGCATCCTCTTCTATGACATCTCGACATTACTGGCCCATCCGGGCGCATGGCGTCATTGCGTGGACCGGCTCGCCGCCGATGTGAAACCACTGGCGCCGGACCTTTTGGTCGGCATCGAATCGCGCGGCTTCCTGACGGCCGCTCCCCTGGCACTCGAACTCAGCTGCGGTTTCGCAATGATCCGCAAAAAGGGCAAACTCCCAGGAGCAACCATCGGCCACACCTACGATTTGGAATACGGCAGCGACACAGTAGAGATTCAAGCCGACGCGATCTCTCCCGGCCAACGCGTGGTAATCATGGACGATCTATTGGCCACAGGTGGCACGGCGGCGGCGGCGGTGGAGCTCATTCGTGATGTCGGCGGCGTGGTCGCCGGCGCCAGCTTCATCGTCGAACTCACGTTCCTGCCGGGCCGCGCCAAGCTGGATGCCTTGCAAGTACCTGCGTCAACGCTCACCGCCTATGACGACTAATCTCGACACATTTCTCTACTGACTATACGTCGGGTAAAAGATCGAGGTTTTAGCGACACCCTATCCGCGTTCTTGTTTGACCTGTTCATAGACGAGGACGGCAGCGGCGAAATCTTCGAGTGATGCGCCTACTGATTTGAACATGGTTATTTCATCCGCCGAGGTACGCCCTGGATGGCGTCCTTGCACGAGTGCGTACAGGTCGACCAAATCATCGAAATTCAATACGCCCGAAGCCAACGGCTGCGTCAGATCGCCAGCCGCTTTCGGCGCACCGGTCAACGTATCGCAAAAGACATTTGCCCGACGGATGGAAGTGTCATCGGTCTCGCGTACTTCGGGCCGGTATCCACCGACGAGATCCAGATGCGTCCCATCACGTAGCCACTCACCTAGCACCAATGGTTCCGGCGAAAACGTGGCGCAGGAGATGACATCGACGCTACGTGCCGTCGCCTCGATATCTTCTACCGCTTCGGCTTGCAGGCCTAGATCGCCGGCCGCCGCCGCGAGCCGCCGGGCTTTCGCATGATCGCGGCCCCACACATACGTCATTTCCAAGGGACGGACGGCGCGGTGAGCGAATATTAGGTTCCAGGCGACTCGGCCGGTCCCAACCACGAGATGCGACTTGGCATCTTCCCGCGCGAGATAATCCACCGCGACCGCTGACGCCGCCGCGGTCCGACGCGCCGTAACCTCACCACCGTCGACTTGCGCAAGCGCCTCGCCGCTCTTACCGTCGAACAGAATCACGATGCCATTCACCGCAGGCATGCCTCGCGCGGCGTTTCCGGGAAACATATTGACCAGCTTCACACAAACGTACTCACCGGCCCGCCAAGCCGGCATCATCATGATCTTGCCTTCGGGTTCTCCGGGCACATCGATATAATGTTGATGCTTGGCCGGGGATTCCACACCGCCCTTGAAAGCGTCACGGATTGCCTCAACCAACGGTTTCCATTCCAGACGCTCGCGCGTCTCATCCAGCCCGACAACAATCATTTCAGCATCCTCCACTCGAATTCACGCACTACGGGCTGACGAAACCGCCCGCGTTCTATAAAGTCGCGCCGCGTTAGATACATGATTGCGGCAATTCGGGACAGGGAGCCACCTCTAGCATGACACTTTCACCCTATTATACGCATGGCGAGGGTCGCGAATCCGCCTTTACGGTGACACCGCCAAAGATCAAGTTTGGGCCTGGATCTCTGCGTGAGGTCGGACACGACGCGAAGGCCCACGGCATGTCCCGTGTGGCACTCTATACGGATAAGAAGGTCGTGGGCCTAGAGCCGGTCGCAACTGTTAAGGCCGCATTGACAGCCGCAGGCGTCGACGTCGTGGTTTTCGACGAGGTCGAAGTAGAGCCAACCGACAAATCCTTCAAGGCAGGTATTCAATTCGCCAAGGAAGGCAATTTCGATGGTTTTTTCTCCGTCGGCGGTGGCTCCAGCATGGACACGGCCAAAGCCGCCGATCTCTATACCTCGCACCCGCCGGAAAACTTCCTCGACTACGTCAATGCGCCGATCGGAAACGCCGTCCCTGTCCCCGGCCCGCTAAAGCCGCATATCGCATGCCCTACAACTTTCGGCACCGCCAGCGAATGCACCGCCGTTGCCATTTTCGATCTGCTGGAGATGGAAGTGAAAACCGGCATCTCAAACGCTTATCTGCGGCCAAACTTAGGCGTCCTTGATCCCGACACGCTTGCGACCATGCCGGGGGAAGTGCTGGCCGCGAACGGCTTCGATGTTTTTACCCATGCCTGCGAATCCTACACAGCCATCCCCTATACCAGCCGCACCAAACCCGACGATCCGACCGGACGGCCGGTCTACCAGGGCGCCAATCCCTATAGCGACCTCGCAACCATGGAGGCGATCCGGTTAATCGGCGCCAACCTGGTGGAAGCGGTCAAACAGCCGGGCGCATCGGAATTCCGTGAGAAACTCATGTTCTCCGGCATGCTCGCCGGAATAGGTTTCGGCAATTCGGGCGTTCATATTCCGCATGCGATGGCCTATGCCGTCGCCGGATTGGTGCGGGATTACTATCCCCAGGGTTGGAAATCGAACCACCCGATGGTGCCGCATGGCACTTCCGTCATCGTCAACGCGCCCGCCGCGTTCCGGCTCACCGGCCCTGCCTGCCCGAAGCGCCACTTCACGGCGGCTGAAGCCATGGGCGCCGATATATCCGGCGCGGATGTGGCCGATGGTGGCGACCTCCTGGCGGATCGCATCATCGCGATGATGAAGGAAACCGGCCTGCCCAACGGTATCGGCGGCGTCGGTTATAGCGAGGAAGACATTCCGAACCTCGTTAAGGGAACCTTGCCTCAGCAGCGTTTGCTCGTCATGTCACCCAAGAGTGTCGCTGAGCCGGAACTCGCCCAGTTATTCAAAGACGCAATGCGGTATTGGTGATCGATATGCCCGAAATTTCAGACCAAATTTTGCAACGCCTCAAGGACGCGGTCGGACCGACCGGGTATTTAGACCATCCAAATGAGACGGAGTCTTATGCGGTCGACGCCCGCGAACTCTATCACGGCAAGACACCCTTGGTTTTGCGGCCCGCCACGACAGTGGAAGTCTCCACCGTTGTCCGAATTTGCGCAGAGGCTCGCATCCCGATCACCCCTCAAGGTGGCAATACCGGTTACTGCGGCGGAGCCACTCCCGACGAGAGCGGGCAGCAGATTATCATCTCGCTCGCGCGGATGAATAAATTCCGCCACATCGATGCACTCAATTACACGCTGACAGCGGAAGCCGGATGCATCCTCACCGCAATCCAAGATGCGGCCGAGGAAGCCGACCGCCTCTTCCCCTTGAGCCTGGGAGCAGAAGGCAGCTGTCAGATCGGCGGAAACCTCTCGACCAACGCGGGCGGTGTCGCGGTTTTGCGCTACGGCAATACCCGCGACTTAGTGCTTGGCCTCGAAGTCGTGCTGCCGGACGGGGAGATCTGGAACGGGTTGCGGCGGCTGCGCAAGGACAATACCGGGTATGATTTGAAGCATCTCTTTCTCGGCGCGGAAGGCACGCTCGGTATCGTGACGGCCGTGGTGCTGAAACTCTTTCCGCGCCCGCAAGACGTGGTGACCAGCTTCGTCGCATTGCCGGACGCCCATGCCGCGTTGAAGCTCCTCTCGCGCATGCGATCCGCCACCAGCGACGGTGTCGCCTCGTTTGAGTATGTGCACCGCCGATGCATCGATCTTGTATTGGCCCATATTGAAGGGTCCGTCGATCCTTTCGACGAGGCGTACGAGCATTACGCTTTGATCGAGTGCAGCGCCGGGCGTCTGGATTCGGGTCTTGGAGAGACGGTCGAGGAAACCCTTGGGGAAGCCTTCGAAGCGCAAGAGGTTGCGAATGCGGTCATCGCCAGCAGTGGCCAACAGGCGGCTGCGTTGTGGCGGCTGCGGGAGACCATTCCCGAAGCCCAGAAACTTGCGGGCGCCGGGCTGAAACACGACATCTCCGTGCCGCTAACCAGCGTGCCCGAATTTCTGGCCCGCGCGACCGACCTTGCGACCACAATGATCCCCGGCATCTGTGTCATTCCCTTTGGGCATATGGGTGACGGGAATATTCACTTCAATCTCAGCCGCCCGCCTGAGACCGACGGCGCTGAAATGATGGCGAAGGCCCATGACTTGGAAGTTTCGGTTCACGACCTCGCGGTCGAGTTGGACGGCAGCTTCAGCGCCGAGCACGGGATCGGAAAGCTCAAACGGGGCGAATTGGCGCGCTATAAGTCGGATGTCGAATTCGACCTGATGCAGAAAGTGAAAGACGTTATCGACCCAAATGGCATGATGAATCCCAGAAAGGTGCTCTAGCCTATGACCGAATTTCCGGCGACCCCGCCGCTCTCACTCGCCAAGGTGGAGCCCATTCTCCTGCGCGCCAAGATCGATACACCGATCATCACTTCCTTCGGCACCATACCCGAACGCGCGGTTCTCTTAGTGCGGCTCGAGGATAAGGATGGAGCGGTCGGATGGGGTGAAATATTCGGCAACTTCCCAATGCACGGGGCGGAGAACCGCGCACATTTGGTGCGCGACTATATCGCCCCGATCGCGTTGTCGGAAGAATGGGAATCACCGGCGCACGCCTTCGAAGCTATGACTCGAAAAACACACATCATGACATTGCAATCCGGCGAGCCGGGTTCTTTCGCCCAAGCCATCGCCGGGGTCGATATCGCGTTGTGGGATCTGGCCGCACGGCGAGCGGGCAAGCCACTTTGGCAACTGCTGGGCGGAAAGCGCGGCAGAGTGCCAACATATGCAAGTGGCCTCAACCCCAAGGGTTTCGGAGGGATTGTGGAGCGCAAACTCGACGAAGGTTACAACGCCTTCAAGATCAAGATCGGCTTTGGAAGGGAGGTTGACTTCGCTGCCCTCACCAAAATGCGGGAGATGATCGGCGAGGGCGCCTTGATGACCGATGTCAACCAAGGCTGGGATGTGGAGACAGCGTGCGAAAATTGGGCCACCTATTCTGAGTTCAATCTAGGCTGGATCGAGGAGCCGCTGCCCGCGGACCGGCCTCTGGACGAATGGAGACAGATTGCTGCCCTCGGCGGGAGCCCGGTCGCCGCGGGCGAAAACTTACTCGGTGATGCTCAATTCGGCGAACACATCGACGCCAAGGTTTTCGATGTTGTGCAGCCGGATATGTGCAAATGGGGCGGCTTCACCAAGACATTGCCGCTTGCCCGGCGCATCGTCGCGGCCGGACAGACCTATTGCCCACACTTCTTGGCGGGGCCGATCGGGGTTATGTCGGCGGCTCATTGCCTGGCGGCGGCGGGCGGTGACGGTGTTTTGGAGATCGATGCCAACGGCAATCCCATTCGGGAACGGTTGACCGGAGGACTCCCGCCGATAGACAATGGCATTTTAACCCTGCCGGGCGGGCCAGGATTGGGTATCGAACCCGACGCGGCGGCTCTACACGAGTTTGCCACGCATTGATTTGAGGAGGGGCAGAATGAAGGTTAGCGCAAACGGGATACAATTAAACTACCAGGCTTCTGGGGATGCCCACGGCCCCGTGGTTGTCATGAGCCATTCGCTTGCCGCAACCCACGCGATGTGGGACCCGCAGATGGATGTGCTCAAGGACTACCGCATTATACGCTACGACATGCGCGGGCATGGGAAATCAGACGCCCCCGCGATGGACTATTCGCTGGAAATGCTCGCCGACGATCTGTTCGGACTGATGGACGCGCTCGAGATCGACCAGGCGCATTATATCGGCCTGTCGATGGGCGGCATGATCGGGCAGACCGCCGCTCTTAAGGATCAAAACCGGTTCCTCTCGCTCTCGCTCTGCGATACGTCCAGCCGAGTACCGCCGGAATTGCGAAGCGCCTGGGACGAGCGGATCGCCACCGCGCAGGCGGACGGCATGGAAGCGCTGCTCGAGGGCACGATGGAGCGCTGGTTCTCCGCCGAATACATGGAGAACGAGCCGGAAGAGTGCGACAGGGTTCGGGACATGATCCGCAACACCAAGGTGTCCGGCTTCAGCGGATGTTGCCGCGCCATTCAAGGCCTCGACCTCACCGACCGGATTTCCGCCATTTCCGTCCCGACACAGCTGATCGTCGGTGAGGATGACCCGGGCACGCCAGTCGCGGCGCATGAAGTCATGCACGAGAAGATCGCAGGTTCGGAACTGGTCGTGATCCCAAATGCGTTGCACTTCTCGAACGTGGAACAAAAGGACGCGTTCAACAACGCCTATATGGGGTTCTTGGGAAAGTATAGTTAGACCACCGCAAAGCCCTTCCTTCGATACCCCATTTATAAACCGTCATTCCGGGGCCCGCGGCGCGGGAACCAGAGATTATGTCCTTAGTCTTTCACACAATCGGATCACGGTTTGGTGGTGTTCAGGCTATAATTCCGTATAACGCCCTGCGTTTCCGGAATGACGGCCCTATAAAGATAATTACCATGACAACTCAAACTTCCCTTTGGCGGGCATTCACACCGCCCACCGCGAAATTCGAAACCCTCGCGGGTAGCATTGAGACCGACGTCACGATCATCGGCGCTGGGTTCACTGGCCTCTCGACAGCACTGCATCTGGCGAAGGCCGGGAAATCCGTCACCGTTCTGGAGGCCGAAGATGTCGGCTTTGGCGCGTCGGGCCGGAACAATGGGCAGGTTATCCCGGTACTGACCCGCGCCGATCCCGACTACCTAACGGCAAAATTCGGTGCGGCCGGCGAGCGTTTCGTAAATCTCATCGGCGGCTCGGCAGCCTATCTCTTCGATTTAGTACGCGAACACGACCTGGAATGCGAAGCCGAACAATCCGGCTGGATCCAGCCAGCGCACAGTCCGGGCCGGTTCAAGGCGATTTCCGAGAGACGTTACCGCCAATGGGAAAAGCATGGGGCCGATGTGGAGCTCTTGGATAAAGCCAATCTGGAGAGCCGGATCGGCACAAACTTCTTCTTTGGCGGCTTCGGCAATAAAACTGGCGGCCATGTAAACCCACTGGCCCTGACGCGAGAGCTCGCCCGCGCCGCCGCTGAAAACGGCGCGGTCATTTTTGAGCGCTCCCCCGCCATGAGTTATACCGAGGAGGGAGACGCCTGGAGGGTGACCACCCCGGCAGGCAACATCCAATCCCGCGCCTTGGTCGTCGCCACCAACGCTTATACGGGAGAGGCCGCGCCCGCACTGGCGCCAAGGCTCGCGCGGAGCGTCATGCCGGTCACTTCCTGGCAGTTGGCAACCGCCCCTCTTAGCGACAATGTACGCAACACCGTGGTGCCCAACCGCCAAGCGATCTCCGACACACATGGCGATCTGCACTTCTTCCGCTATGACGCCCGCAACCGGCTGATCACCGGCGGGGCGTTGGCCATGCCGTTCAACGGCCACGGCCGCATTCGCGCCCGCATCGCGAAGCGCCTACAGCGCATCTTCCCGCAATTCATCGAACCGGAAATCGAATATTCATGGACCGGCTATGTCGGCGCCACCCGGGATCACACACCGCATTTCCACAGGCTCGGCCCCAACGGCTGGACCTGGATCGGCTGCAACGGCCGAGGCGTCGCCCTCTCCGTCGCACTCGGCGGCGAGCTGGCAAAGGCGGTGCAAGGGGCCAGCGAACACGACCTCGCCTTCCCGCTGACCGAAATCGAGCCCCTCCCCCTCCACGGCTTCCTCCGCACCACCGCCCGCCCCTTCACACTGTCGCTCTACCGCTACCGCGATTGGCGGGAGATGGGGTGAGATTCGGCTAAGGCTGTATCTTAAATTGGCAGGTGTTAAGTAATGAAATCTGCCCAAATTCCAATAAAATCATTTAAATATGAAATATCATTAAATATATCTGATTATATATATTGAATTTTTATAAAAAAATTTATTATAATATCTGGATATAATGATTAATTCATCAATTTTGAATTTTTTTACATTGATACTGCTTACCGAAGCGGAATCTGTAAATCTACTCGAAACTGCACTATCGGGCGGGATATCAGACGATGAACCATCGAGCCTCCACTCTTTTGCTTCAACAGGCTCCGCATGAGGTCTGTACGTGGAGATCGGCCTCTACTAAACGCGATATAATTTCTTTTTAATAATCGTCGGCTTCGTTCCAATACAACTCACGTCGTTTCTCCCCGCTATCACAAGCGGGGGCCACACGACCGTCCGTAGCGTTCCATACCCGTGACCTCTCGAGTATTTCACCCGGATCCGGCGTTCTATTCGCGATCTCCAGGATCAGCTTCTTGCGAATGGCGCGGGCGAAGTCCTGGTGGGTATCGGCGACCACGATAAAGCCGCCGGGGCCGCCGATCACGCAGGCGATGTAATACAGGTCCAGGTCCTTATACGCCGGGAAGCCGAACGGGCTGGGTCTGTCGTTTACGATCGGCAGGCCATTCACCGTGACACCCGCCGCCACGGCACGGTCTCGGGCCGTCGGCATCTTTTCGCCCTCGTTGTTCGGACCGTCGCCGGAAAGATCGATCACTTGGCGAACACCGGAATACCCGTTCTTCCCAAATAGCGGCAGCGCGTAATTGATCGCCCCGCTGATTGATGTCCAAGCGGCAGTAAAGATCGGTGCTTCAATCAGTTTTTGGGCGAAGGCGGCGGCCGAGCGTTCGTCTACGATTAAGTGCCAATCAACGACGGTGTTCTGATAGAGACCCGCCCATTCGACATAGGTGACCGCCACCCGGCGAAGCATGCCGCCCCTCACCGCCGCCACAACCTCTGGGTGGAGGATTGCGTTCACGTAACCCTCGCGTTGTAATCGAGCTTCGGCCTCGTCGATACTGCCGGAGACATCGACGGCGAGGACGAGTTCCAGGTCGACGGCGACATCCTTTGCCGCGGTGGCAAAACTCCAGACCACGATACACATGGCTAAAAATAATGTCCGCATTTATACCCCCAGCGATATTAGACGGCACCGACCTATATCTGTCACGTCCGCGTCGCATCATGATATCGTGAGCCAAACAAGGAGGAATCCCATGAAAAAACAACGCATCTTCAGCCCGCACGTCAATGAGCCGCCAGAAGGCACTTGGTCGAACTGTCTCGTGATCGGCGATCACATCCATGTCGCGGGCCTGACCGCCGGCGGTATGTCCGAGAACATGGACACGGTCGGCGTCTACGAACAGGCGAAGGAAATATTCACCCGGATTAAGCATTACTTGGATGAAGCGAATGCGCAGATGGACGATATCGTCCGCGTGCAGATATATGTCACGGACATCCGAATCCGGGAAGAAGTCTGGAAAGCGCGTCGTGAGTTCTTCACCGGCAACTTCCCCTGCTCAACACTAGTTGAAGTCGCGCAATTGGCGGCCCCCGGTCTGAAGGTCGAGATCGACGCCGTCGCCATCAGGGGTGCTGGTGGATAGATACCGGCGATCAATACACCGTGAGGGCGCTGGCGGCGCCTTCACTACCGCCTTACTAATATTCTAAACCCGTCTACAAGGAGTTTGTGGATTGGAATATCGATATTTATTGGTCGTCAGGTTCACCCTGTTGAACGTCGTTGCCATCGCCGCGTTGTTCGCCGGTTATATGGAAGGTTGGCTCGACAGTTTGCTCGAGGGTCCGACCTTTCTCATGACATTCAGCATCTTCACCATCTTTGTGCACGGCTCAATCGGCTGCGCCACCAAAATATGGCGCACGAGCGAGGAATTGAACGATCTGAAAACCGGCATGCCGTGCCTGAATCCCGTGCGGGGAAGTATCTCTGTGAGTTACAATACCATGATGGTGAGAGGCGCTCGATCATCTCGCAGATGGTGCGCCTGAAACTCTCAAACCGAATCGCCATTGTCCGGCACACGGCAAACTCCTAGTGTTCCTTGGTCTTGTCGGCACGGTCATCGGCTTCATCGTGGCGCTTTCCGGAGTCGACCCGGAATCTGTCTGCGGTGCGTCGGCCGCAGGGCCGATGGTCACCAAGCTGATCCTAGGCATGTCTATCGCGCTCTACACCACGCTTGTCGGGGCGGTGCTGTATCTCTGACTTATCGTCAATCACCGAATGCTCGCTTCCGGGAAGGTCAACTTGATCAATACCATCATCAAGATGGGAGGAGCGTGTGTACGAACTTGATGAGTTCGACGAAGACGATTCGACCGGCACCGTCTTTTGGGACGTCATCCTGCTGGCACTAATCGGTTTCGTTGCCATCGTCATCATACTCCTGCCTCAAATCAAGCCGACACAAAAAGACGATCAGGGACATCGCGCACCCGGCAATATGATCGATGAGAAGCACTGGCCAAAAGATATGTCCTACGACGTCGACCTGCAGGTGAAGAGGCCAGACAAACATCCGGTTGGTTTTTTGGAACCTCGGCAGCGACACCTTCAATCTGCTGCGCGACGATCTCGGTCGTGAGGGGGATGCGAACAAAGATAATTGCGAAATCGGCTATAGCAGTGGCATTCTGAAGAGCGAGCACATCGTCAAAGTCCAAATATACAAACCCAAACCGAAGAACGTCGTAGTACCGGTAAACGTAGTCGTGAGCATGAATAAACCCGACAGGAGACGCGCAAATCCTGAAGGCTGTCATCGACCTGAAGCGGCACAATCAAGAGAAAACAGCGTTTCGCTTCACGATGGATTGTCTCCGCGATCTCACCAAAGGCAGCGTCAGCACTTTAGCATGACGCTTCCTGACGACACCGCCGCGATGAGTACAGGTGACAAAACCCTCTGCCATTCCCGCGCAGGCGGGAATGACAGAGGGTGCGCGGCGGACTGGATTCCAGCCTGCGTGGGAATGACGTCGAGAAAGGACTGGAAAACGCTAAATGGTAATCGCCCCGCCCACTTATATCTTCATCGCCATTGTCCTGTTGGCCGCGATCCTGGCTTCACTCGCCGCCTGGGCAACGCAGCGGGCTTAGGTCCATATCTGCGCACTTATCATCACTTTGCTGATTGTCCCCATCGCGTTCTTCCAGGTCACGGAAATGCTAAGCCACCCAAAACCGGCGAATTACGAATGGCTGCGCGTAAATATGTAAAAACCACCGTCCTCAGCGCCAGTTTCGACGAACAGCGTGCAATCTATTTGTGGGTGCGATTCGAGAGTGATATTCAGCCCCTCTAATACTCCCTACCGTGGAGCAATCAGATTGCAGAAAACCTACCAGATACCTTGGAAGAAGCCGTCCAACAGAACGGTAACGCTGTCCTGCGTCACTTGTTCTCGCGCCAGTCGCTCGGTGATTACGGCGACCTGAACGTGGAAATTGTCCCGCCGCCCGTGCCGCCGTAAAAACCACCTTATACCTCGCCACCACGGGTCTTTAATCCGCGCGAAAAGGCGATCTAAACCCATAACTTGACGCGGACGTTCGCATATGGCGGGAATCGCTCGAAATCACCGGATGGAAAACATGAGCTCCGAACTGAAGACAGATAGCGAACCGATGCTGCTTCGCAGCGACGATGGCGGTGTCACGACATTGACCCTGAATCGACCGCAGGCGCGCAACGCGCTATCGCGGGCGATGATCGGGACTATCCAGGACCAGCTGGATTCAATCGCCGCCGACACCAGTGTCCGCGTAGTGATCATCGCTGCTAACGGCCCGGGCTTTTGTGCCGGCCACGACATGCGGGAATTAGTGAGCAACCGCACGCCTGAATTCTACGACGATATTTTCCACGCCTGCGGGCGCATGATGACCAGTATCATGCAATTGCCCCAACCCGTCATCGCGCGCGTCCAGGGTGTCGCCACCGCGGCCGGTTGCCAGATGGTGGCCACCTGCGATCTAGCGGTCACTGTCGACACCGCGCATTTCGCGACGCCCGGCGTCCATATCGGCTTATTCTGTTCCACTCCCATGGTAGCGCTCAGCCGCAATATCAGCCGTAAGCAGGCAATGGAAATGTTGGTGCTGGGCGATCCCCTTCCAGCCGCGAAGGCGTTGGAATGCGGACTTGTTAACCGGGTCGTGCCGGAAGGCAATCTGGACAGCACCATCAAGGAAATGACCGACAAAATTCTAGATAAGTCGGGTTATACGATTAAAGTCGGTAAGGAAGCGTTCTACCGGCAACTGGAGACCGGCGTCGAAGACGCCTATGCCTATACGGCCAAGGTCATGGCCGAGAACATGATGTCGCACGATGCCCAGGAAGGCGTCGGTGCGTTCGTCGAAAAGCGTAAGCCCGTTTGGCGGGGGGAGTAGGATAAGAACGTGAATCACGACAGTTACGAAGACAAGTACATTCTCAATGCCCTAAAGGACGCCAAAATAGTGGCCATGGTCGGCGCTAGCGCCAATTGGAACCGGCCGAGCTTCTTCGCCATGAAATACATGCAGCAAAAAGGCTTCCGCGTAATTCCAGTCAATCCGGGCATCGCGGGCAAGGAAATCCTGGGAGAAACGGTGGTCGCAAGCCTGGACGAAATCAAGGAGGCCATCGATATGGTCGATATCTTCCGCAATTCCGAAGCCGCCGGCGCCGTCACCGACGATGCCATCAAGGCAGGTGCCAAGATCGTCTGGATGCAGCTCGGCGTGCGCAACGACGAGGCCGCCAAACGCGCCGAGGACGCCGGTCTGCGCGTAGTCATGGATCGCTGCCCGAAAATCGAGTTCGCCCGCCTGAATGGCGAGCTGAGCTGGCACGGCATCAATTCGCACGTCATCAGCAGCAAACGCCGCAAATTGGTTTAAGGAGCCTATTTCATGAGCAATCGTAAACCCGGGCTCGAAACCATCTCCGTTCATGCGGGCACGCCACCGGACCCTACAACCGGCGCCCGCCAAATGCCGATCTATCAGACATCGTCCTTCGTCTTTGATGATGCGGATCACGCGGCCTCACTGTTCAATCTGCAGCTGCCAGGGTTTATCTATTCGCGGCTAAGTAATCCGACGGTCTCGGCGATGGAGGAACGAATCGCCGCGCTCGAGGATGGCCGCGGGGCGACCGCGACGTCTTCCGGACACGCGGCGCAGATCCTTGCGCTCTTCCCACTGATGCATCCGGGCGACAATATTGTTGCCGCGAATAAGCTCTATGGCGGCTCTATCAATCAGATGGGCATCAGCTACAAGAAATTCGGCTGGGACGCCTCTTTCGTCGACCCCGATGATCCGGAGAATTTCTGCCGCGCCATTACGGACAAAACGAAGGCCATCTTTATCGAGAGCTTGGCCAATCCAGGCGGGGTCGTTGTCGATATCGCCGCCGTCGCCGAGGTAGCACACGATGCGGGCATTCCGCTGGTCGTCGACAACACAATGGCGACACCCTATCTCTGCAAACCGTTCGAGTATGGGGCCGACATCATCGTCCATTCGACGACGAAGTTCCTCTCGGGCAACGGCAGTTCGCTCGGCGGCTGCGTGGTCGATTCCGGTAATTTCGATTTCGCCGGACGGGACAAATTCCCGAGCCTTTCTGAACCGGCGGCCGAGTATCACGGCCTGGCCTTCGCTGAGACTTTCGGCGATCTCGCCTATACCATGCACAGCCACGCGGTCGGCTTGCGAGACCTCGGCGCCTGCCAGTCGCCTTTTAATGCCTGGATTACCCTGTTGGGGATCGAGACTTTGGCATTGCGCATGGAGCGTCATTGCGAGAATGCGCTGAAAGTCGCCAAACACCTCGAATCGCATCCAATGGTTGACTGGGTGTCTTATGCCGGCCTCGAGTCGAGCAAGTATTACGATCTCCGCCGTAAATACATGCCGAAGGGTGCAGGCGGCGTCTTCACATTTGGCCTTAAGGGCGGCTACGAGGCGGGTGTGGCCTTGGTGGAACGATGCGAGCTACTGAGCCATCTCGCCAATATCGGCGATACGCGCTCGCTGGTACTCCATCCGGCTTCGACGACCCATCGACAGTTGACCGAAGAGCAGCTCATCGCAGCGGGTGCCGGACCTGAAGTCATCCGCATTTCGATTGGGATCGAGACGGTCGATGACATTATTGCCGACCTGGATCAGGCGCTGATGGGTGTCGAGGCGGCGAACGCAGCGGAGTGAAAGCCCACGCAAGATGTTCTGTAATTGCGTTTCACGGAAACGCAAAGCGTTATCCGGGACCTAGTTTAGCCATGGATTAGCGTGTCCAAACTGGATCCCGGCTCTGCGGCCGGGAAACGATCCGCCTACTAACGCCCCCTACTCGGGAATAACGGTTGAGGACAAATCGCGAGCGACTACTCACTAATAATCCGCGCGCCTTTCTTATAGCGCTCCGACAGCTCAGTGTATTCTTCATAGGCCATGTCGAGCCATTCCGCGGAACTGCCATCGAGCTGCTTCATCACCTTGGCTGGGACACCGGCAGCGACGCTGCGCGGCGGCACTTCGAAACTTTCCCGCACGACCGCGCCTGCACCGATCATGCAGCGCTCGCCGATGACCGAATAGTGCAACAACGTGGCGAGCATCCCGATGACGCAGCCGTCGCCAACATTGGTATCATGCAATATGCAACCGTGGCCGAGCGTCACCCGATTGCCGATGACCGTGCCGTGCTCCGTGTCCGCGTGAATTACGACATTGTCTTGAACATTGCTTTCGTTACCGATGCGGATCATTCCGGAATCGCCGCGCAAGACCGCGCCATACCAAACACTTGAGTGTTCACCAATTATGACGTCGCCGATCAAAACGGCAGTCGAGGCCACGAATACGGATTCGTGGACTTGCGGTGTCTTCCCTTCGAACTCGATTATGGTCGCCATCGAATTTCCCTTGGATGTTGTCGCATCGCGCGGATTGAATAGAGCAAAGGTAACGACGTTACCAGCCGCAACTATTCCGCCGGCGCGGTATTGGGCGTGGAAGGTTTATCTTTAGGCAGGAAAATCAGCAAAAGTGCGACGACAAAGGTTGCCGCTGCGAGGCCCCCGAAAAGGATATCCAAGGTATTCTGTTCTTCTTGAATAAAGGCAACCAGCGCGACGGACAATGGCGCCGCCCCGAAGGTGATCACGAATTTAATGCCGAAGATAAGGCTTCGATGCCGCCAGGGCGCATAACGATAGATCAGCATGTTTTCTGCCGGCAACATCGTGATGTTCACCGCGACAGCCAATAAAGCGGCACCAATGAGACCGAGGCCCGTCGCCGCCGCTATAGCGGCCAGCATGGCTATCTGCAAGAACCAGCAAATAACATAGATGTATTTTAGTGAATAACGGTCGGCCAAAGACCCGCCGACATATTGCATGACAATGCTCGACGAATAGACGATGGAGACGATCGCTCCCAAACCTGTTGGGCTCTTCGTGTCCAGAGTGAAGTTACTGAAAAGCTGCCAGCTCCATTCTTGCAGTTCAGTTTCAAAGTGCTTTGGAAGGGCTGTCTGGGTTGATTGATAGATTATGCCGCCGACCGCCAACGATATCAGCAACAGTATCGAAACCCGGATAAAATCACCTCGGGAGGCATCGTCAGCGCTGCTGTCCGGCGCGGCGGCACCGTCGACAATGCGGTCGGTATAGACGAACCACCACATACCAAGTCCGGTGATCGCACAAATGACACCCGGCACGATGAAAGCCATCCGCCATCCGTAAAGATCAATGAGGAGTCCCGCGATGACGGCAGCTCCAGCATTCCCGAGACTGCCGAAAATGCCGTTCACCGCTAGGAGTTTCCCGGTGTTGGCACTGGCGCTTCGAATGAGCCACGGAATACCTACCGGATGATAGATCGCCCCGAAGATACCGATGCCGGACAGCGCCATTAAGAGCGCCAATTGTGTCGAGACCAATCCGCAGACAATCGAAGATACTCCCATGCCGATGAAAAACAGCACCATCATCCCACGAACGCTCCAGCGGTCGGCCAGCCGCCCCGCCGGGATCGCAACCAGCCCAAGAAGTGCTGATGCAATTGTCCAGAGCTGAAGCAATTCGCTGTAGGGCTGATCCCACTCCACGACCAGGGTGAGGACGATGACGAAATAGAATGCCGTCATCATGTGGATATAAAAATGGCCGACGCTTGAAAATATCATCGCCATGCGCGCGGAGGGGGTCATCTAGACAGCCTTCTTTTCGCGCGCGAGCCGCAAATAGATCACCCAAAAGACGAATGCTACAAACACGCCACCGCCGACAATGTTTCCAAGTGTGACCGGGATCAAACTAGCAAAAAATCCACTCATGGTGACACCTTCAACGCTTGCAAACATAGCGACCGGGATGAAATACATATTGGAGACCGAATGCTCAAAGCCCAGCGCCACGAAAGCCGCCACCGGCAGGATGATCACCAGAAACTTTCCCGCCACATGATGCGCCGCGTAGCTGAGGCAAACCGCGAGGCAGACGAGAATATTACAAAGAATGCCGCGCACAAAAACTTCCATGAACGGCAAGGAAAGCTTCCCTCGGGCAATGGCGGCAGCGGTCGCTTGAACTGCGCTCTCTCCCAGCCCGAGCGTGCCCGACCCATGAACCAATGCCGTAGCACCAGCCGCATTTACGAAATTACCGAAATACACGATACCCCAATTCCGAATCAGGAGGCCGGTAGAAACCTTTCGATCTGTCCACGCCATGACAAAGAGACAATTCCCAGTAAACAACTCCGCGCCACCGATGATGACAAGGACCAATCCGAGCGAAAAGACGAGACCACCCAAAAGACGATTGGCCCCGATCCCCCATTCCACACCGGTTACGGTCATCGTGTATAACATCGCGCCGATAGCAATAAACGCACCTGCCAGGATACCCAACATGAGTGCCGGCGCGAAGCTCGTCCTCGCTTTCCGGACACCTATATTTTTGACCAACACGGCTATTTTCGCCGGAGCATATAGATCGACCACGTGCTTGGGCTTGATTGATTCTTCGTTCATCGGTATCGCGATCCTATGTATCTGTTTCCGTGTCGATCCATTCGAGAAACGGCGAATAGCCGCCGGTAATGGGGACAGAGACGACACAGGGGCATTCGTAGCTATGAATCTCGACGACACGTTCGGTAACTCGTTCGACCAAATCCAACTTCGTCTTTGCCAACAAAACAGTTTCTTGATCCTGCTGGATCTCATCCTGCCACCTGTAAATCGACGTGATTGGACCATGGACGTTCGCGCAGGCGGCCAGGCGTCGCTCGACCAAATCGCGGCCAATCGATACCGCTTCCGCCGCATCGCCCGCGGTTATGTAAACTAAGCAAACTGACATGGGACCGTCATCGGTTCTTTGGAATATAGAGTATAGAATGTCGGGCACCGGCTTGGCGATAAGCAGATTCTAACTTACTATGGAAAAGGCGGCCATTCGCAGGGTGATTTGGCTATGGCAACAGCGAAACAAAAATTGACAGCCCACGATGGAAGGTCCCGTTCGACGGGACCCACGGCAGGTCAACTTTCTTGGCTCCGCCGGGGCTTGACCCAGCCCGGTGGAAAACTTCCTCTCTTCGATGACACTGGACAACGCGTTAACGCACGCACGATCCGCAGCTGCGTTTCCCAAGGGTGGGCCGAGCCATGGTTCGACAATCCCACGAAACCCGACTGGCTGATCTGCAAGCTGACGGATGAAGGCCGCAGGATATCCAAAGAAGCCTGAATTTTTTCCGTCGAATCGCTAGAAAATGCGGAAACTAAACGTTTATCACCAAAATGTGATGGAACTGGAGCGACCTTGAATAGCGGTCTGTGGCCGACGACTATCTAATGCCTCTGGGCGTTGCGCCCGGTCGATTCCCTCTCTAGCCGCCGGGCCGGATTGGTCCGGCGGTGACGATCATCGCGCGAAACACTCACAGGTTTACGTTTAATGTCGCATTAGGAGGGTTCCCTATGTTCACGAAAACACTCGTTTCCGTCAGTCTCGCTGCTTTCGCCGCCACTGCCGCCGTCGCTCCCATGGCCGTTTCCGCTGCCGACGCGCCAGACTTCTTGGTCCAGCTCGCCAAGTGCAAGCCTTGCGCTGGAAAAAAAGGCTGCAATCCTTGCACCGCGAAAAAATAAGTAAGGTTGACCTTAAAGCCCACCGATCGCTTAGCGTTAACGCCGGGGCCCCTGCGCCGACGTTTTCTTATGCCCGGCTTGGAGTTAAATCCCTCCCACCAACTGCGTCCAATACCGTCCGAGCCATTCATGCATTGCACGATTCGCCAACGCGAATCCCTTATCGGACGGGATAAAATCCCGCGCCGATAGCAATCGCTCCGGCGGCAATGTTGTCGGCGCTGAATAAACCTTGAAGCCAACATTCTCGAACGCCGCAACCGCCCGCGGCATGTGCCTTAGACTTGTCACAAGAGCGATATTTTGAATTCCGGCCGCCGACAGAACTCGATGAGCCGCTTCCGCACTTTCAATCGTATCTCTTCCTTCTTCGACGACCCAACGTACCGGCACATGGAATTCTTCCCGTAACAATTCAGCGCCAACAGCCGCTTCGGTGCGTCGGCTCGGAATAACTCGTTCGCCGACGATTAATATCGGCAGCTGGTATCTGCGATACAGCCACGCCGCATATCGCGCCCGCACGAGGGTCGCAGTACTCACTGTATCTTTTCCATCATATTCACGGGCGTTCGGGTAGAGACCACCCGATAACAGAACGATCGCCCGCGATGCTTCCGCCTCGGCCTGATCGAGCGCCAGCGGGCGTGGCAACTCGCGTAACGCTAACATCCCGAACCCTGGAATGGAGGCGATCAGGAAGAGTACGGCCGCACACCAAATAAGGCCGCGGCCAATCGGTCGTGGTCTCAGCAAGACGCCGATCATCGCAATGACAAAACAATTCATCGGCGGTAAAAGCACCGCCTTCAAAAATAATTTCACTTCATACATAATTTCGTCTACGCGTACCCCTTACCGGCAGCATTGTACGACCTCGCGGTTCACGACCCATGAATTTTCGCGTCACCTTCCTCTGAAATTTAACCCAATAATTTCCAAGCGCCACAAATTTTATCTGTATTGTCCCATAGCGCTATATATCTGATGCTCGCCTATACATCTCTCGGTCGCAGTTTAATTGTCGTATACACCATTATGTGACATAAAATGCAAAAATAGCAGGGCGGAGGTAATGCGCACCATAGGGAGCTACAGTTGTGAGACAATCCAAATGTCGGTCGGTCCGGACCAATTGTTTGCGGAACCTAACCGGCCCATGTCTTTACGGAACAGGAAGAAGCAACCCTACTTGGAAAATCTTATGAGCATTGGCTCAACGCCGGAGAATGCGCCGAGCTTGGCTTTCTATTGCCTTATGCCAGTTCATTTGCCCCGCACGCCCGAACTCAAGATTCCGTTTTATCGATAGAGTTCAACACTGCAGGGTCCCCAATCACTGCCACTACCGCCGACGATGTCTCCCTGATCTGCGAACAACACCCGTTCGGCGGATTTCACCGGGCATCGCTCACTCATTACCAACGCGCGCGTTCACCGCTTTATTTCAATAACGCTTTGGCACTCCGGCAACCCAAGGCCCAGTACGCGAGGTTACTCTTGCCCAGCGTAAACGATGACGATCGCATCGCCCGTATCGACATCATCCAACGCACGAGCGCGCCCGGCGAGGCAGAATCGAAATGAACAGATTCTTGCGCTTTCATCAAATATCACCAGCTCTGGAAATGAATATCCAGGGATAGGGTCATGATCTGAGTTCGAGCGGCTGGACAGTCGAACGCATGGTGATCGACGAAGCGACCCATGAGTCCGAAACGTGCCTGTCATCCCCTCTCAAGACTTTGTTCGATTACTGGCGAAAAAAACTGGGACATGGACATTTCGACCCTGTCACCAATCTCGATATCCGCGTCCAGTGTGTCGACGTGAGTTGCAAAGACCCGCTCCAGTATCAGTATCTACACCGTTTCGGAGAGACGTTCGTCAATCACGCAGGAAAACGTATGATGGACTTTCCGAGCCTATCGCAGAAAGCACAGTGAGAATCGCATTTCTGATTGGCCAACCCTATTTCTTGGGAAGACGCCGAGGTCAAAAAAATTAGGGGGTCGATGTATAACCGTCTTACGCACGAGATATCCAGTTCGTTGCGGCGCTAGTATACGAAAATCGTCTTGCCGCCAATCCGCAACCAGCCATTTTTAACGAACCGTCTCACGGCCCCTCTGGAAATTCAAACTCCACACCAAACGAGATGACGCGCTATTTAAGCGCATAGGGTTTTCGTTAAATTGAGGGAAATTGGTCGGAGTAGCAGGATTTGAACCTGCGACCCCTTCACCCCCAGTGAAGTGCGCTACCAGGCTGCGCCATACTCCGACCGTGTGACGATCTCTCGTCGAAGCGAAATCTACTCTGCACGATGGGTTGGCGCAATGGTTCTGGAAGCTATGCTGAGGCTGGAGACAAAAGTTTTCGGATTTCCGAGAGTTCCGCAATCGTCGTCATGATCGCACGGCGCTCAATTTGACTGGTGCCCGATGTTTGCTTGCCGCCATCCGATGGAGAATCGTCGGCCTTCGCCATGGAGGCCGTGTCCACCTCCCCCACTAGAATCGCCTTCAGACCGCGTTCGCGAATCACTCGCTGCACGCCTTTGATCGTGAAACCATCGACATACAGAAAATCACGGATTCGTTCTAAAAGGCGGATATCTTCGGGTCGGTAGTAGCGTCGGCCTCCACCCCGCTTCAATGGGCTTACCTGAGAGAACTTACTCTCCCAAAATCGCAACACGTGCTGCGGCACATCCAGTTCGCGTGAGACTTCACTGATTGTTCTAAAAGCGGCCGCTGACTTCGCTACTCTCGCGCGGGCACCGGTATCGGGTTTTTGCCGGTCGCTCAATATTCCTAATCCGAACGATGGTCGCTCTGGCCATCGTTGATACGATTCTTCAGCACATGGCTTGGTCGGAATATTAAAACTGACCGCGGTAAAATAGGAACTTCTTCGCCGGTTTTCGGATTACGACCGATCCGCTGGCCTTTCTTGCGGACAAAAAAACTACCGAAGGATGATATCTTTACCGTCTCGCCATCCGATAACGCGTCCGATATTTCATTCAAAACCGACTCGACTAAGCCCGCCGATTCGTTCCGCGACAATCCGACTTCCTGATAAACAGCTTCCGTTAATTGTGCCCGAGTGACGGTCTTGCCCGTCATGTTTTATCCCCCTGCTTGAGACTAGATCTTATCGATTTTAATTTGTGAACCTAACGGTAGTGCGAGTGTTCAAGCACGTCAATTCCGAAGCACGACTCGCCTGCAAATTGCTTTCACAGCCGAAATAGGGCCGAGCCCCAGGAAAGCCCACCACCCAGGGCGGATAATGCTACCAAATTTCCTTTTTTGAGGCGTCCGTCCGACGCAGCTTCCGCAAGCGCCAGCGGGATAGTTGCCGCCGAGGTATTGGCCTGCTTATCAACCGTCACAACGATCTTTTCAGCGGGGAAACTAAGTTTCTTCGCGATACTGTCCATGATCCGCTTATTTGCCTGATGCGGGATCAGCCAATCAACATCGCCAATCTTTAAGCCATTGGTCTCTAGTGCGGTCTCGACGACCTCGCTCATGCGTTGGACCGCGTGGCGAAAGACTTCCTTGCCTTCCATGCGCAAATAACCGGATGTGCCGGTCGTGCTCGGTCCGCCGTCGACATACAGCATGTCATAATATTCACCGTCGGAATAGATATGTGTCGAGAGGATGCCACGGTCCTGATTGGTACCGGCTGCGTCGCTCCCGCGCAGAACTGTCGCACCGGCTCCGTCGCCAAAAAGGACGCAGGTCCCGCGATCCTCCCAATCTAGGATTCGGCTGAACACCTCGGCACCAATGACAAGGGCAGTCTCAGCCTGCCCGAGCCGAATCATATTGTCGGCTGTCGCCAGCGCATAAACAAAGCCGGCACATACCGCCTGCACGTCAAACGCAGCGCCGCGACGAATGCCTAACTTCGATTGCACTCGGGCAGCGGTTGCCGGAAATGTATTGTCCGGTGTCGCAGTGGCCAGAACGATAAGATCGATTTCATCACTACTAACACCGGCGTTGTCCAAGGCAGCACGCGCGGCATGCTCGGCGATATCCGAGGTAAGCTCCCCCTCTGCCGCGATATGACGTTGCGTGATGCCAGTGCGTTTGCGGATCCATTCGTCTGACGTATCGATCTTCCGAGCCAAGTCGGTATTGGTGACGACGTTTTTCGGGAGATACGAGCCGAAACCAATGATTTGTGAACGGCGCATGTTAGGAAACGGCAGCCTTTTTCTGTTCGTCTTTCCCGGCCTTCAGTCTTGCGAAGTCCTGCTTAATTTTATCCGTGAAACCGTGTTGCGCCATATCCACCCCAGTACCGATGGCATTGGCGAAGCCGACGCTATCTGTCCCTCCATGGCTCTTTATGACAATTCCATTGAGACCTAGCAACATCGCACCGTTATACTTTCGCGGATCAGTCCGTTGGCGCAGGTTATCCAGTGCCCGGCGAATGAACAAATACCCGATTTTTGCCGCCAAACTGCTCTTGAAGGCGTTCCGCAAAAAACTGGTATAAAGCTTTGTCATTCCCTCAGCCGTCTTCAACGCAACATTGCCGGTAAATCCATCCGTCACAATGACATCAACCGTGCCGGCGGGAATATCATCCCCTTCGACGAAACCCATAAATTCGATCGGCAATGACGTCTCGTTAAGAATAGCGGCAGCTTCCCGCACCTCATCACGGCCCTTGAGCGCTTCGACTCCGACATTCAGAAGCCCTATCGTAGGTTTGTCGATCCCGAGCACCGTTCTGGCAAAAACTTCACCCATGACGGCGAATTGAATCAGATTATCCGCATCGCACTGCACATTCGCGCCAAGATCGAGCATACAGCTCTCTCCGCGCATTGTTGGGTAATAGGTGGTGATTGCGGGTCGGTCGATACCAGGAAGCATTTTGAGGACGAATTTCGCAATCGCCATCAGCGCGCCCGTATTGCCCGCCGAAACAACACAACTGGCTTCACCGTCCTGAACCGAATTGATCGCCAAGCGCATACTCGATTCGCGCGCCGACCGCAGGGCTACCGAAGGTTTGTCCTCGCCGCTCACGACCTGCGTCGTATGCCGGTACTCGGTCACTGCCGCCAATTTTGGGTGGGCTTGAACGAGGGGCTCCAGACGCGGTTGATCACCGAACATTAAAAATGATATGTTCGGGAATCGTTCTCGCGCAATTTCTGCGCCGTCGATCACAACTTCGGGGGCTCGATCCCCACCCATCGCGTCGAGCGCAATGACGAGTCGGTCAGACACCACGCGATCGCCCAGATTCAAAACTGAATTAGATCAGATTGCGGCTACTTCGACAACCTCACGGCCGTCGTAGTGGCCGCAAGCGCCACAAACATGATGCGGACGCTTCAACTCTCCGCAGTTCGCACATTCTGCGGAACTCGTTGATTTTAACGAATCATGAGCGCGGCGCATATTGCGACGCGATTTTGATACCTTTTTCTTCGGTACAGCCATCGAACAAATTCTCTCGAAATTTCGGGTGCCTAGCGGCAAATACTCGCCTTAATAGCCAAATTCGGCGCGTACGGCAAGCAAGTGTTCGCCTTTGTTATGAATTGTTTCGCTTTAACCCGGCAAGCTCCGCGAAAGGTCCAGTCACACCCTCCGGATTCAAATCGCTCTCGGACAGATCGAATTTGATCCCCTCTTTTCGCGGATACGGCTCCAATTCAAGGGTCAGACATTGCGAGACCATTTCACCGATATCAATCGAATCACCTTCGATGACTTCGTCATAGCATTCTTCATCTCCGACTTCGACGACGGCTTCCAGCTCAACTTTTTCCTGCCGGACGAACCTCTCATTCACCTCGGCGGAAACTTCAACTTCGACCGGCTCCAGGGTAACGACACATTCTTGCGTTACTCTGGCGGCCAGTCGCCCAGTAACGGTCACGACGGACCCATCATTCGATTTCCTTATGTCGAGCTTGGCTGACACGCTGCCGATCGCGAGTAGCCCTAAGCGGGGTGCGAGGGCCGTACATTCCTCGGCGCTGGCTTCTAATTCCTTGTGCAGCCCTTCACGGCCAATCTCCTCAAGCGTGACAACGCGAGAGAATTCAATTTTATCGATCATAAATTTTTGCCTTTATTTCCAAACGGGCTTCCGAAATTAATGTGCCCGTCGTGCCAAATGGAAGACGACTGGCGACTAAGTGCGAGGCTCTCCTGTTTCACATACATGACGATCGCCGCGACAACTTCCTCACTCGGTGTCGCTTCGGAGAACAAATTCCGCCTCAATGCTTCGGATAATTCCGCGTCTCCACCTTCGAGCCCGTCCGTGTAAGCCCCGAACCGTCCATACATGCCTTCGGCCAAAGACTTTACTTTTCGGCCAACAGACAGGTCACCGATTCCCATCTCACGCATATTGCGATCGAAATCCAAGACCGCTTCCTCGGAAAGAGAGCGCGCGAGTTCCGCGTGCTCCTCCTCCGCGCGCATGCGATGCATCACGAGAAACAAGTGTAACACCAGAACTTCAAACCGGCCGGCCGGCGTATCCGGTACACCGAATTCGACAAAAAACTCCAGACGCCGCGACTGTTCGACAATAGATCGATACAACGCGCTCGCCGGGGAACTTGTGCCGGAGAATAGTTTTTTTAAGAGTGAAGCCATAAAATCCGCATGTCGAAATCCCCTACAGGGCTTGCAAAGCAACGCGTTTGAAACGATCTAAACGCAAGTTGGGTACGGCACAACTGTAATTCGACGAAAATTACGTTATAATACCGTCAAGAAGATGTCCCCTTAGCGCCTTTAGGAGGCTCGTTTTTGTTGATGCGTAGACTAATCGCCACCATTGCAATTGCCGCGATACTGGCCGCCGCTACCGTGGCCTGCGCGCCACTTACGGCGAATAGGGGCAATATCCCGACAGTTAGCCAATTGGAAAAACTTAAAGTCGGAAAGCATTCCAAGGTATATGTCCGTGGCATACTGGGAACGCCGTCCACGGTCGGAACGTTCGATAAAGACGTCTGGTATTATATCGGCCGCCGGACCGAGAAATGGGCGTTTTTCGACGAGCAGGTATTAGAGCAGCAAATCGTTGCGGTCTACTTCGATCCAAAGGGCACAATTGAGCACATCCAAACCTACGACGAAAGTGACAGCCGTGATGTCGAGATCGTCGAAGGCAAGACAGCAACGTCCGGCCACGAGTTGGGTGTGATCGAACAAATCATCGGCAACCTCGGACGTTTCAATCACTCCGGATCCTCTTCCAGCAACCGCTACTAGGGCGATCTTCAGACAAGAAAAAAGCCCCGAGGCACCGAGCCACGGGGCTTTTATCATCCAATAATTGCGTGCTAGTGCGCCAGCATTGCCAACAGCAAAAGCGCCACGATATTCGTGATCTTAATCATCGGGTTAACGGCGGGACCGGCCGTATCCTTATAAGGATCACCAACCGTATCCCCGGTAACCGCGGCATGGTGGGCGTCTGAGCCTTTGCCACCGTGATTCCCGTCCTCGATATACTTTTTGGCATTATCCCAAGCACCGCCGCCCGCCGTCATTGAGATGGCGACGAACAGGCCTGTGACGATCACGCCAAGGAGCATGGCGCCGAGAGCCGCGAAAGCAGCGGCCTGATCGGCGACAGCCAGCACAATCCAGTAGAGAGCCAGCGGGCTGAAAATCGGCAGCATCGAGGGAATAATCATCTCTCGAATTGCGTATTTCGTCAGCATGTCTACGCAGGTGCCGTATTCCGGCTTAGCTGTGCCTTCCATGATGCCCGGGATTTCCTTGAACTGGCGCCGCACTTCGACAACAACCGCGCCACCGGCCCGGCCAACAGCCGTCATGCCCATCGCACCAAAGAGGTACGGCAGGAGGCCACCCATGAAGAGGCCGACCACGACATATGGATTGTTCAGGCTGAAGTCCACTGGTACATCGGCAAAGAACCGATTGAGGTCAGCTGTATAGGCAGCGAACAGCACCAGAGCACCGAGGCCTGCCGAACCGATGGCGTAGCCCTTGGTGACCGCTTTCGTAGTGTTGCCAACCGCATCCAGGGCGTCCGTGGTCTTACGGACACTCTCATCGAGTTCCGCCATCTCGGCGATACCACCCGCATTATCAGTGACCGGTCCGTAAGCGTCGAGGGCGACAACCATTCCCGCCAATGCCAGCATCGTTGTCACCGCAATCGCGATGCCGATCAATCCGGCGACTTGATAAGTCACCACGATCGAGACGCAGATGAGAATCGCGGGAACAGCCGTGGCTTCCATCGAAACCGCCAGGCCTTGGATGACGTTCGTGCCATGACCGGTCTCAGATGATTTCGCCACCGAGCGCACCGGACGGTATTCCGTCGAGGTGTAGTACTCCGTGACCCAGATGATCAGCCCCGTCAGCACTAAACCGACAATACCGCACAAGAACAGGTCCATACCGGTGAAAGTAGAATCGCCCATCTTCATGACCGTATCCATGCCGATGACATGATCAGTAATCGGCCAGAGCGCGATCGCGGAAACCACCGCACTACCGAAGAATCCCTTATAAAGCGCACCCATAACGTTCTCGCTCGCACCGAGGCGCACGAAGAACGTGCCGATGATCGACGCGACAAGACAAACGCCGCAGATCACCATTGGGTAAAGCAGGAACTGGCTCAATTCGATACCGCTGATGCCGTAGATGAGCGACAACACCATGGTGGCGCCGACGGTCACAACATAGGTTTCGAATAAGTCAGCCGCCATGCCCGCGCAATCGCCGACATTGTCACCGACGTTATCCGCGATAACAGCAGGATTGCGGGGATCATCTTCCGGAATACCGGCTTCGACCTTACCCACGAGATCGGCGCCAACATCAGCACCCTTCGTGAAGATGCCGCCCCCGAGACGCGCAAAGATCGAAATCAGCGATGCGCCGAACGCAAGGCCGATCAGACCGTTGATGAGTTCTTTCTCCGTGGCACCTTGCGACACCAGCAGGCTGTAATAGCCGGCAATCGACAGCAGCGCGAAACCGGCGACAAGCATTCCCGTCACGGCACCTGAACGGAAGGCGATCGAAAGACCTTCTGCCAAACCTTTGCGCGACGCTTCCGTCGTCCGTACATTGGCACGGACAGAGATCAACATACCGACGTATCCTGCCGCACCCGACAGGATCGCGCCGATCAAGAACCCGATGGCCGCCTGGCTACCCAGGAAATAGAACAAAACAATAGTCACCACGACACCGACCATGGCGATCGTGCGGTATTGTCGATTTAAATAAGCTGAGGCGCCCTCTTGAATGGCACCCGCGATTTCCTGCATGCGTTCCGTGCCGGCACTCGCCGCTAGAATCGAGCGGCTAGCGATAATTCCGTAAAGCACTGCGATAACGCCACAAGCGATGACGAGCATTAGTAGCATCGTTCACCCACCCCGTAATGTTGCTGAGACAATTCTATTTTGCTTTTCTCTCGCCCGCACCCGACCCAAATATAAAAACACCGGGTGCAGCCATTGAAAACCGTCGGGAAGATGCCAGAACGTCGGATGAAAGGCAATATGCAGGTGACGGTGATTTTTCGCTGTTTAGGCTGGCTCGTGACGGTCGAACCAGACGTCTGAAAACGGCTACTTAAACTCGCCTTTACGCTCATACGCGCCTTGAATAATAATCTGCTTTACCTTGCCCTTGCCGATGGCGCGTTCAGCCGCCCACATCAGTCGGGATTTTACCTGCGCGACGTTAATGCCGGTTTGTCCGGCTTGCTGCATGGAGAAGTACGAGTGAAGATCGCGGAAAACCGCGTCTTTCAAGCGCGGAAAGGCTTCGTCGCCATGCGCCTTCGCGTCCTTATCGTGCATTTCCAAACTGACGCTGATGGTAATATAGCGGTCGACCCGCCCCTCGCGAATGACGGAAATCGAGAGGTTCTCGATATCTACGAATTCCGCTTCCTCGAGGTTCTTTTCCTCAACCGCGCCTTCGAGAACCGGCGGGTCGGCTTGGCGGAAGAAATACCACACAGCACCGCCACTGCCCGCAATGACGATCAACGCAACGACTATGATGACGATTCGATTCATCTAAACTTTCGGTCCCCAAAGACACAACCCATTTGTAACAGGAAGACCGCCCCATGGTAAGAGCGCTCTCTTTTCCCACAGGAACCTAAACATGACGATATCCAAGCTCGCCAAATGGTATTTTATTACCTCGGAAGTCCAGCACCTTCACACCGTGACCGCCAATAATCCTCCCGACCTGTGTGATCGGCAGTCCAAGTTCGAGCGATAAATTTGACACGGCCTGTGTTTTAGAACTCGTGAATACCAACTCGTAGTCATCCCCTCCGGTGACAACCAGATGGCCCAGGTCCGGATGCGAGGCCAAAATTTCCCGCGACGGCGACGAAAGCGGCACACGATCCATTTCGATCTCCGCGCCGACACCCGACGCTGCTGCGATATGGTCAAGATCGGCCAGTAACCCATCGGAAACGTCGGCCCCCGCCGTCGCCACGTCCGCCAGGCGCAAGCCTAAGGTACAGCGTGGTTGCGGCAACCTATAGCGCCCCGAAATCTCCCGCGCTGCGGCCTCATCCGCCAATTCGATCGAACCATCGGCCACTTTAAGTCCCAAGGCCCCATCGCCAATTGTGCCGGAGACGAAAATACCGTCACCGACCGAAGCACCAGCGCGCTTAACGGCCCGCCCGTTGGCCACGAGACCGAACAAGGTTGCGGAGAGGACGGCGGGTCCGGTGGTGGACACACTATCGCCGCCGATCAAATGGATAGCGAACTCATTTTGATCGTCCCTCAATCCAGAGACGAAACTTGCAAGCCAGTGGTCCGATATTTCGCGCGATAACGCGATATTGAGTGTATAGGCGTGAGGTGCAGCCCCCATTCCGGCCAGATCGGACAAACTCACGCGCAATAACTTGCGGGCGATCATATCCGCAGGCTCGTCTCCGATATAATGAACACCTTCGACAATGGTGTCGGTCGTCACAATTAAGGATTGCCCCGCATCTGGCGAGATCAGTGCCGCATCGTCGGTCAGGTTGAACGCGCCCGGATACCCGGCCGCTAGCGGCGCAAAGTAGTCCGCAATTCGCTCAAACTCACCCTTTCCCATCGCCGACATTCTCCAAAAGCCGCAGTTCGCGCGCCATACGGTCCAACACACCATTTACGAAATTAGGTTCGGAGCCGCCGAAAAATGCCTGCGAGACGCCAACATACTCGTTGATGCTTAGAGGCGCGTCGATATCTAGACGATCCGTCAATTCATAAGCACCGGCGCGCAGGATCAACCGCAGCAACACTTCTATACGATAGATACCGCGTTCCTTCTCAAGTGCGCCATCGATCAGACCGTCATAGCGTTTCCACGCTGCTGCTACTCCTTTGACGATATCGATGAAAAGTTCTTCATCGACGTTCTCCGGAGTGACGACGTCATCGCCCTCGACGAGGCCGCTCAATCTGCGCTCTCGAAAATCGGCAATTGCCACTTCGACCGACTTATTGGCGATTTCCATTTGATAGAGGGCTTGGACAGCGGCCAGACGCGAGGCACGTCGACGAACACCTTTAGAACCGGTACGTACCATTTCTATCTCGGGTAAAGACCGAGACGATTCTTCATCGCGATCATTTCAAGGCATGTATTGGCGGCGAAGGCCCCTTTGTCCCCGCCGTCACGCGACGCACGTGCCCAAGCTTGATCACGATTTTCGCAGGTCAAGATACCGTATCCAAGCGCCAGGGAATAACGTGTCGCCAAATCCATCAGCCCGCGCGCACTTTCACCGCAGACGTAATCGTAGTGGGTAGTCTCTCCTCGGATCACGCAGCCAAGCGCAATATAACCGTCGAAACGGCGGCGATTGGAATCGAAATCTATCGCCCGCATACCGAATTTGATCGCCGCCGGAATCTCAAACGCGCCAGGAACGGTAAATCGCTCGAACTCGGCATCGGCTTCCTCGAGCGCCGCGATCGCGCCGACAGCCATTTCATCCGCGATATCTTCATAAAACCGCGCTTCGACGATCATGATCCGTGGCAGAGGTTTAATGTCATTCATTTTATGGACCGCTGTTCGATGACCTTCAGACCATATCCTTCAATACCGACGATTGTCTTTACCGTATCAGACAGGAGGATCATTTCCGAGACGCCGAGATCGAGTAGGATCTGCGCGCCAACACCGTAATCCCGCAATTCGCGCTTCTGCGCGCTTTGATCCGGCGAGCGGCCCAAGGAGTGCGCTTTCACTAGATCGGCCAAATATGTCCGTCGCGGCTCGCGAATCAGCACGATCACGCCGCGCCCCTCTTGGCCTATCAGCTCCATGGAGCGATGCAGGTCACCTTCCTTACCACGGTCAATCGATCCCAACGCGTCGTCGAGAATGTTCAACGCATGCATCCGCACCATCACCGGCCCACCGTGACCAACGTCTCCCATCACAAGGGCGACATGCTCCGCATATTCTACTCGGTTAGCGTAGACATACATCTTAAAATCACCACCGAAGCGGCTCCGCAAGGTGGTGTCGGCAAGCTTCTCGATGGTCCGATCATGACGGCGTCGATAGGCAATGAGGTCGGCGATTGCGCCGATCTTCAAATTATGAAATTGAGCGAATTTGATCAGGTCCGGCAGCCGCGACATAGTGCCGTCTTGGTTCATGATCTCGCAGATCAAACCCGAAGGGTTGAGACCTGCCAAACGCGCGATATCCACGGACGCTTCCGTATGCCCCGCACGCACGAGGACACCGCCATCGCGCGCCATCAACGGAAAGATATGTCCCGGTGATACGATATCTTTCGCTTCGCTCGCAGGATCGATTGCGGCAGCAATAGTGCGCGCGCGATCTGGCGCCGAAATACCGGTCGTGACACCTTCGCGTGCCTCGATGGAGACGGTGAACGCTGTCGAGTGACGGGATTCGTTCGCCTGCGACATCAATTTCAAGCCTAGATGGTCGCAGCGCTGTTGGGTCAAGGCCAAGCAAATCAAGCCACGACCATGCATGGCCATGAAATTCACGACGTCCGGCGTCGCCATTTGTGCCGGAATGACGAGGTCCCCCTCATTCTCGCGTTCCTCATCATCCACTAGGATGAACATACGACCATTCCGCGCCTCATCTATAATGTCCTCGATCGACGATAAAAAATCGAGGTCTTCGCGCGCGCGGTGAATGTCTTCCTTACTTATAGAGGCGAGGTTACTAATATCCTCGGCCATGGGCCTACTCCTTCCGGCTTTCCAATTGCCGCGCAACATATCGGGCAAGCATATCGACCTCAAGGTTCACGCGGTCACCCGCTTCAAGTGTACCGAAGGTCGTCACTTCTGCCGTGTGCGGGATCACGTTAACACCAAATCGATTGCCTTCTACTTCGTTGACCGTCAACGACACGCCATCGAGAGCGACACTCCCTTTGGATGCAATATATGCCGCCAAGGAAGTAGGCGCCTCGAAAGTAAACCGAACGCTGTCGCCATCGATACGCCGCTCCACTACTTTGGCAACGCCGTCGACATGCCCGAACACGAGATGCCCGCCGAGCTCATCACCGATCCGCAGGGACCTTTCTAAGTTGAGCGTTCGCCCGGCCTTCCATTCGCCAAGCGTGGTCTTCGACCAAGTTTCTTCTGACACATCGACTGCAAAACAGCTATCGGTTAATTCCACCGCCGTCAGGCACACGCCCGAACATGCTATCGACGCTCCCATGGCGATCTCGTCGATGGGGTAGGACGTCTCAATCTCGATCCGGCAATCGCCGGTCCCGACAATCGACCGGATGCGACCGACATCTGTCACTAAGCCAGTGAACATATAAACTCCGCGATATGTTTAGAAAGGAACCCTAATGCGCGACCCGGTATGTTTCCAGCCTGTCGTCGCCCATGGATTGGCTTGAAATCAATTCGAATCGCCGCATTTGAGAAAGCACGTCGACACCATAGGCCGCAACGACCGGAGTCCCATCTCCCCCCATGACACTTGCAGCGCGGAACCAAGCCATTCTATCAACCAAATTTGCCCGCATCAGCGCCGCGGCCACGGCACTGCCGCCCTCCACCAAAACACGGGTTAAACCTCTGGCGGCCAAGGCTTTCAAGATAGCTATGGGTTCCGGGTGATGGTCGCCGCCGACCTCAATCGGTAGTACGACCACACCGAGATCTTCATAGGCGGCGCACCTATCAACTTCAGTTTCGGCCGAGACGGCCACCCAAGTTGGCATCTCCCGCGCCGTGCGGACGAGTTTACTGACCAACGGCAGTTGCAACCGAGTATCAATCACCACTCTGACCGGGCTGTGTTCCTCCAGTCCCGGCAGGCGGCACGTTAGCTCCGGGTCGTCGACAAGGGCGGTGCCGATACCGACGACGATGGCGTCATGGGTCATCCGCATCAGGTGACCACAGCACCGTGCGGCCGCGCCGGTAATCCATTGGCTCTCACCGCGATGAGTCGCAATGCAGCCGTCTAGCGTGCTGGCGGCCTTCAAGGTAACCAAAGGTCTACCTTCGATGCGATGCAGGAGGAAACCAGCATTCACTTCCGCCGCTTCGTCGGCAAATAAGTTTGTCGAAATTTCTATGCCCGCCGCCGCCAGTCGCGCAAATCCCTGCCCCGATACCCTCGGGTCCGGATCTTCGATCGCGCCGACGACCCGGACGACGCCCGCTTCGATTAACGCATCGGCACAGGGAGGTGTCCTACCGGTATGACTACAAGGCTCTAAGGTGACATATGCGGTCGCACCCCTGGCCCGCACACCCGCGCGTCGCAGCGCTTCCGTCTCCGCATGGGGGCGACCGCCCGGCTGCGTCCAACCACGCCCCACCAATATTCCGTCTGGAGAAACCAAGACACACCCGACCGCCGGATTCGGGCTGACCGTACCGAGCCCCCGCCGCGCCAGGGCGAGGGCCAGCTTCATGAAGCGCCGGTCTGTGGCGTCAATCGTCTTCTTCGGCGAGCTCATCGGTGATGAACTCCTCAAAATCTTTCGCCTCGCGGAAATTCCGATAGACCGAGGCAAACCGGACATAAGCAACCTGATCCAGCGCCGCCAAGGCTTCCATCACCAACGCGCCGATCGAATCAACCTTGATCTCACTCTCGCCGGAACTCTCGAGCCGCCGGACGATACCGTTTACGACCCGTTGCATTCGATCCGGGTCGACCGGTCGTTTGCGACACGCAATCGCCATAGAGCTGGCGAGCTTATCGCGATCGAACACTTCGCGCTGATTGTTGCGTTTCAGAACCGTAAGCTCGCGCAGTTGTACGCGTTCGAAAGTGGTGAAACGGGCTCCGCAGCCGGGGCAAAACCGTCGGCGCCGAATGGCCGTATTGTCCTCTGTCGGACGGGAATCTTTGACTTGAGTGTCTTCGTGGCCGCAAAATGGACAACGCATCGGCTATATCTCCTCCCCTTTTCGCGGGCTCATAGGTCCGGATAAATTGGAAATCTCTGACACAATTCCGCCACCCTGGACCGGACTTCCGCCTCGGTCGCATCCTGTTGCTCGGGCCGCTCGGCAAGGCCGCTCAGCACTTGTACGATTAATTCGCCAACCCGTTTAAATTCGGCTTGGCCAAACCCCCTGCTGGTAGCCGCTGGGCTGCCCAAGCGGACGCCGGACGTTATCGTCGGCTTCTCCGGATCGAACGGCACCGCGTTCTTATTACAGGTCAGTCCGGAGCGCTCCATAGCGGCTTCCGCATCCTTCCCCGTGAGCTTTACCGGACGCAGGTCCACCAGAACCACATGGGTATCAGTACCGCCGCTAACAATGTCCAAGCCGCCCATGTTTAATGTCGACGCCAGCACTTCAGCATTCTCAACGACATCGCGCGCATAAGATTTAAACGATGGCCGCAAGGCTTCGCCAAAGGCCACTGCCTTGGCGGCAATCACGTGCATCAAGGGACCGCCTTGGATACCGGGGAAGATCGCCGAATTGACTTTCTTGGCAATATCTTCGTTGTTCGTGACGATAGCGCCGCCGCGCGGGCCGCGCAGGGTTTTATGAGTTGTGAAGGTCACTACATCCGCAATCGGGATCGGACTCGGGTGTACGCCGCCCGCGACAAGACCCGCGAAATGAGCCATATCCACTATGAAATAAGCGCCGATCTCATCCGCAATCTCACGGAAGCGCTCGAAATCGATATGCCGTGCATAGGCCGACCCACCCGCCACAATTAGTTTCGGCATTGTCTCGCGCGCCAAATTCGCCGCTGTGTCGTAGTCGATCCGTCCATCCTGCTGACGCACACCGTAATGAACAGCGTTGAACCATTTGCCGGATTGGTTAGGCTTTGCGCCATGAGTGAGGTGTCCGCCACTATCGAGCGACATTCCCATCAGCGTATCACCCGGTTTCAGCAACGCTTGATAAACCCCGAAATTCGCTTGCGAGCCGGAATGCGGCTGCACATTGGCGAATTCGCATCCGAGCAGTTCTTTCACGCGCTCGATGGCCAAGTTCTCGGCAATATCGACGTATTCGCAGCCGCCATAATAACGCCGCCCCGGATATCCTTCCGCGTATTTATTGGTCAGCACCGAACTGGATGCCTCTAGAACCGCTCGGCTCACGATGTTCTCGGAAGCAATCAGCTCAATCTGGCAACGCTGGCGTTCTAATTCGCTGGCGATGGCCGCGGTAATTTCGGGATCGCTCTCCGATAGCGCCGATCCGAAGAAATTCTCGAATTCGCCATACTCACTAACCCTATTCGTCTCCGACATTCTTTATCCTCTAACAAGCCATCATCGCCATCTTGCGATAAGCAGCTCTACGACATTTTATCGACGCGGCGTTGATGACGACCGCCTTCGAATTCCGTATTCAAAAATGCTTCCAAGCAATCCTTCGCTGTCTCTATACCCAAGGTGCGGGCACCGACAACTAAAACGTTCGCATCGTTGTGTTGGCGCGTGAGCCGCGCATCGGTCACACCGTGACACAGCGCGGCGCGGATGAAGGGTTTCCGGTTCGCCGCGATGGACATGCCAATACCAGTCCCACAAAGAAGAACCCCGCGCACCGCTTGGCCGTCCCCGATCGCGGTCGTCAACGCATCGGCAAAATCGGGATAGTCAACCGACTCCGGACTATCGGGGCCGAAGTCAAGTACCTCGTATCCCCATTCCGTCAACACGGTCTTCAACGCATCTTTTGCGTCAATACCGGCATGGTCGGATGCGATGGCGATTACTTCCGCCGCCATATCCTGTTACCTCATTTCAAATAAATACTACGACCTGAGAGACTCGTCCTCAATACGACCAAGTCGATACCATATGTCGATGCTACTTACCAGCGAACCGCTAAGTATCGAATTTCGTGGGTTCCTGCCATTCTCAGGCAACATATCTGCCAAAGATGGATGCATTTCCATCCTTTCACGAAGACGGCACATCATCTTGCGATTGGTCCTTTAAATACTTACACATGTAGTGTTTAGAACTCGCATTGAATACATAAGAATTATTACATCAAATAGAGTCTAATCGGAATCTATTACTCTACAATTCATCAAATAAAGTTGACTCTTAACCTGAAATATGTGAATCAATAAATACAAAATAAAAAATAAACTTGGGTAGCACTAACAATGAGCCAGGAAGCCATGCAGCAGAAAGCTGAGCAGGGAGAGATTCTCCGCATGACGGCAGAAGTCGTCGCGGCCTACGTCGGGAACAATTCGCTGTCAACGACGCAACTCCCGGAGGTTATCAATACGGTTTACGGCACTTTTAATCGCGTCAACGGTGCAACGACACTTGCTAACGGACAACCGCAAAAAGCGGCCATTCCGGTCCGGCGTTCGATCACGCCGGATTACATCGTTTGCCTCGAAGACGGTAAGAAACTGAAGATGCTAAAGCGTCACTTGCGCTCCGTATACGGACTATCTCCGGATGAATATCGCGCGAAATGGGGACTCCCCACGGATTACCCCATGGTTGCGCCAAATTACTCGAAACAACGTTCCGCGTTCGCGAAAAAGATCGGCCTGGGACGATCCGCCGCCGCTTAGCGAGAAGCAATCATATGTTATCGAAATGCCGGCCCCTAAGACGGCATTTTTTGTCCGCTGAAAACTAAGTACTAACTTGTAGGGGGATTCTTCTTCCGCTCCATAACCCGCAGGAGCTTTTGCATCGCGATCCGTTTCAAATATTCGCTGCTGCGCGACGGATCGCCCACCATCGACACTTCCGTTCCACTAAGCTCGTCGATGGCAATTACCTTCACATAGGCGCCGATGCGAATGAACTCGAACAATACCGCTCCGCGTCTACGACCACTCAAATGTTCAGCTCCCTACCCGGCCCGACGAAGAGCGCCGTGCGGATCGAAAGATCATCCATATCGTAGTACTCGCGCCAATACGTGTGCATTCGAACCATCCCAACTTTATCCGCAGGTTGATCGACCACAATCATTTTCGCATCAATTTTGGCCCCAGCGAATGCTTCTAATACATCCGTTGCCCGCATCAAATTTATGTGCCCACCAAATTTGACGCGATATTCCGCCGGCGGCATTTCGTAAATGGTCTCGAACGGTGACGCGCGATTGCGATGATTGCCGAAATTCACCAAATGCAGGAATCGCGTATTTGGCCCGGAGAGCTTTGCAAGCGCCTGCAGCGAGGCGGCGAGCCCCTCAATATGTTCGAGGCACGAATTCGACATTACGATATCCGCCGTAAATCCGG
>JBMYRC010000013.1:0-47402 GCA_049601975.1 Alphaproteobacteria bacterium
ATCGCCGTGATCCACATATCCTCGATACAGCCCGCGTGGACACCATGGGTGCTCATGCTGGTCGCTTGCCGCTCGCCCCGATTGATACCGCCCTGGCTCGGTTTGAGAGCGACATTGCCGCAATAGGCGGCAGGGCGGATGATCGATCCGCCGACTTGCGTGCCGATAGCGGTCGGCAACATGCGCGCGGCGACCGCCGCCGCAGAGCCGGAGGATGAGCCGCCCGGCGTGCGCGCTGGATCGAAGGGGTTCGTCGTCGGTCCCGGATGTGAGCCGCCAAGCTCCGCCGTGACCGTCTTGGCGACGATGATCGCGCCGGCTTCGCGCAGCGCCCAAACGGCCGCGTTGTCGCGCTTCGGGAAATTACCGATATACGCGTCGCAGCCCATCTGCGTTGGCATATCCTTGGTTTCGAGCAGATCTTTGATCCCGATGGGCAAGCCGTCGATTGGGGAGAGCGGATTGCCGTTCTTCCAACGCTGGGCGCTCTCATCCGCTGCCGCGCGTGCGCCCGGCTCGTTGATGGCAGGAAATGCCTTCACGACCGGCTCGCGCTCGGCGATGGTCTTCAGGCAGCGCTCCAGATAATCACGCGGCGTATCCGAGCCGTCGGCGAAAGCGCTTGTCGCGTCATGGAACGTCAGCGCCTTGAACGTGCGAGGGTCGTATCTCGTTGGTGTGTGGGCGTCCATTTTACTCTCCTCCAATTGGATAAGCGATCAGACGGGCCGGTCACCGACGACCTGGACCCGCCGCATATCCCTTCGATAGCCGTGATAGTCGTTGACGGCGATATGATTGATGCACCGATTGTCCCAAAACGTGATCGAGCCGGGCTCCCAACGGAATCGGAACGTGAATTCCGGTCGCGCGGCGTGAGCAAATAGGTAATTGAGGAGGGGGGCGCTTTCCTCTTCAGTCATCCCATCGAAGCGGCGCGTGTAGGAAATGTTGACGAACAAGCTCTTGCGGCCGGATTCAGGGTGCGTGCGGACGACCGGATGGACGTTTTCAGTTACCTGCCATTCATCGTCAACGCGAACCCCAACTGATCGTCCCTTGCCGAGATGCGATTTTGGCCCGGCGACCCGCGTATCGTTGTGTACGGCCCGCAATCCGCCGAGTAGTTCCTTCATTCCGTCCGAAAGCGCTTCATAGGCGAGATATTGATTGGCGAACATCGTGTCGCCGCCTCGGCTCGGAGTTTCCAGCGCATAGAGTATGCCACCCATCGGCGGCGTCGCGAGACAAGTGGTGTCCGCATGCCAATCTTCGCCGACGACTTGTGTCGCGTCCGGTTCTTTCAGGATATTTACGACCTCAGGATGTGATCCCGTGCGGATCAAGTTCGGATGGACCAACAGATCACCGAACCGGCGACCAAACGCGATGAGGGTCTCTTCGGTGAGTGATTGGTCGCGAAAGAAGATGACGAGGTTCTCGATCAATGCGCCGCGAATTTCCGCGATCACGTCGTCCGATGGGTTTTGCGAGAGGTCGACGCCGGAAATTACGCCGCCGCCGGCGCCGGCCAACCGGTCGACCGTAATGTGTCGATAACCTGTGGCGTTTCCATCCATGTAGGTGTCGCGGCGTGGGCCGCCCTCCTGCACTTTGATTTGATCTGATAGAAATTAGTCTAGGGTGTTGGCAGTCGAATAGAAGGGCGCGCTTAAACGTCTTCCCAATACTGGATCATGCGCCGCCGCATGGCGTCGTCCGGCAAACGACCGCGACCGGCCCCCAAATTATCGATCATGTGATCTGGCTTGGACGTTGCTGGGATGACGCACGTGACGGCCGGATGGCTCATCACGAATTTCAGGAAAAACTGACTCCACGTCGTGCAATCGAATTCCTGCGCCCAGTCCGGCAAGCTTTCACCCATGATTGAGGCAAACAGATTTCCGCCTTCGTAGGGACGATTTACGATAATAGCGATCCCGCGTTCGGCGGCCACCGGCAAGAGTTTGTCCTCCACCGCACGTTCTCCGATGGAATAAGCCATCTGCACGAAGTCTATGTCTTCGCTCTCCATGACTGCGACCAGATCGTCGATGGCGTGGCTGGAGTAATGAGTGATGCCGATATAGCGGAAAATGCCCGCGGCCTTCCAAAGACGGAGCGTCTCTAATTGGGTGCGCCAGTCGATCAAATTGTGAATTTGCATCAGGTCGATAACATCGGTCCGCATTCGGCGGAGCGATTCTTCCATTTGTGCGATGCCCCGGTCCCTACCTTCGGTCCACACTTTGGTCGCGAGGAAGGCGCGCCTCCGGTCTTCGGTCTCCGCGAGGAGGTCGCCGACGACGCCTTCGGCGCGGCCGTACATCGGTGACGCATCGACGACACTGCCGCCAGCGTCGAACATGAGCTGGATTACTTCGCGTTGCGGGGCCCTAACGTCGGAGGTGTCAGCGACGTCAAAGGCCCGCCATGTGCCCAAGCCGACCATCGGTAGCAGCTCACCGGTTTTCGGGATCGCACGTTGCATGACAGGCTCCATCGCAAAAGGCATTTCGGGTAGGCCAAGCGTGGTGACGCCAGCGGCCGCAACTTCCAGAAAATGTCGTCGAGTAACGTTGCGTACAGTCATGAATTTAGGGTCGATTGGCCTTGGGCGCGAAAATTTCGATTTCCTGGCCGACCCCACGTAATGGGTGATGGCCGACAGAGATCCAACCCTCTGGACAAAGATCGACGAAGGCCTTGCTTGCCAAAGCGTGATGGCCGACCGTTTTCGTCAGTGATTCGATGCGCGCGGCTTCGTTGGCGGCGGCACCGATGACGCTGAGTTCGACCCGCTCGGGGACACCGATATTGCCGTAGAGGACTTCACCCACATGTAGGCCCGTGCCAAAGGAAATTGCTGGTTTGCCGTCGGCAACTCGGGTCTCGTTGATGCGGATCAGTCGCTCAGCGGCATCCAGTAATGCGGCCGCGGCGGCTTCAGCGGCGGCATGTTCGGACATACCGTCGACGTCGATGGGAAAGATCGCCAGGACAGCATCGCCGATAAAGCGCAGAACTTCACCGCCATTCGCGATTACGGCCCCAGCCGTTACTTCGAAATAGTCGTTCAGGATCGCCAGGAATTCCGGCTTGGTGACTGACTCCTCCAAAGGTGTCGAGCCGCGCAGGTCGCTGAACCAGATGACGGCGTTGATCTCCTCACCGTCGCCCAGCTTTATCTGACCTTGCAGGACACGGTCCCCGGCGCTGCGGCCGAGATAAGCGTTCAGGACGTTGTGTGCTGTCTGTTCTTTGATGGTGACTTTGCAGGCGACGGCCAAGCGCTTCTGGATGCGCATTAGTGCGGAGATGTCACGGTCGCTGAATCCCGACTGTCGGTCTGTCAGCCAAGAGGCGATCATGCCTTCCGCACGCGAAAATGCCGTCGGCGATTCCGAAAAGGCGGAGGCGTTTATCAAGTAATCCGTCGCCCCTTCGTCTCGAAATGCCTCCAATACGGAAAAATCGACCAAGGCGTCATCGCCAACGAGTTTCCGACGCAGGAACGGTGTACTGCCTTCCAAAACCACGGCAATTGGGCTTCGCTGAAATGCTTCGTTGTTGAGCATTTGGCCGTGTAGGTGATTCTCGCTGATGAGTCCTTCTTGGGGCTTCCAAATCAAACTCATGCCCGCGAAAAGCGGATGTAGGGTGCTAAAGCCAATTGAGCCCCGCCAGATCGGAATACCGGCGGCGCGCAACCGCTCACAGCACCCGCTGAAAAGCGCTTCAACGCCCGCGTGATTAGCCAATCCGCGACTTGGTCTATCAAGGTGTCACCGTAGCTCGAAGCCTGATGATCGAAATTGCTCATTCGTTATCTATCCGCCACCGTAGAGTGCTTCGAGAGCGTCGCCATAGCGGGCCTTGATGACGTGGCGTCGAATTTTCATGCTCGGTGTCAGCATTTCATTGTCGATGCTGAATGGTTCCGCCGTCACCTTAATGCGGCGGACTCGCTCGATGGTGCTGAGACGCGCGCTGACCCGGTCGACGGCCTCGCGGATTGCGGCGACGAAAGCATCGTTTTCTATTAATGTAGTAAGGTCATTTTCTACATTGTTGGCTTTAGCCCAATCCGCCGCGAAATCCGTATTCGGTACCAGGAGTGCGACCAAATGCGGGCGCTTGTCGCCATAGACCATTGCTTGTTCGATTTCCGGCTCGACCGTCAACATTCCTTCAACCCGTTGTGGTGCCACATTGTCCCCACCTGAATTGACGATGATGTCTTTTTTGCGGTCGGTGATCTGGATGTAGCCGTCTTCGTCGATCTTGCCGATGTCGCCGGTGTGCAACCAACCGTCCTTGATGGTCTCGGCGGTCGCTTCTGCATTGTTCCAATAGCCCTGCATGACCAATTCGCCGCGAACGATGATCTCGCCATCTTCCGCGATGCGCACGTCGACACCTTTCATCGGAGGTCCGACCGTATGCAGCTTGTTGGGATGCGGCGGGTTACAGCTGATGACCGGTGCGGATTCGGTCATGCCGTAGCCCTGTAAGATGGTGAGTCCGAGACCCGTGAAGAAGACACCGACGTCGTAATTAAGTGGGGCACCGCCAGAGACGAATGCCTTGAGCCGCCCGCCGAAACGTTCGTTCACCTTGCTGCGGACCAGCTTGTCCATCATCGGGTCCAGCATGGCGTCGACGAGGCCTACCGATCCCGGGTTCTCGTATTTACGCCGTCCGATAGCGACGGCCTTCATAAACATTTTCTGTTTAAGACCGCCCGCTTGCTCAACCCCGCGCACGATCCGTCCGTGCATAGCCTCATACAGGCGCGGCACCGCGGTCAGGATGGTTGGGCGGACTTCGGAGATATTGCCGGTGAGTTTATCGACACCTTCGGCATAGTAAATCTGCGCTCCGATGGAAATCGGCAGGAACTGACCCGCCGTATGTTCATAGGAATGGGAGAGCGGCAGGAAGGAGAGGAAGATTTCTTTCCCTTCCTCGAAGCCAGGCAGTTGGTGCAGGAAATCATGCGCGCCCATGCAATTGCAGATAATCGCGCCATGACTGAGCATCACACCCTTAGGCTTGCCCGATGTGCCCGAGGTATAGATCAGACAGCTGGTGGCGTCGCGTTTGATTTCAGACGCGTCTGGTAGCGGCGCGTCGGATGTCTCCCCGCGCGCCAAGGCTTCCGTCCAGCTCAGGGTTTCGAATGGATGACTATTGTCTTCCAACTCTTCGAGGGAGATGACGAAACTGAGATCGGGGCATTGCACCGCGGCGGCACAAACGCGCTCCGCCAAAGCTTTGCCGGAGACGATGACACCTTTGGCGCCGCTGTCGGAGAGCACATGCAGATGATCGTCGACTGTATTCGTGGTGTAGGCAGGCACCGTGATGCCGCCGGTTGCCATTACTGCAATGTCGGCAATTACCCATTCCGGGCGGTTTTCTGCGACCAAACCGACCCGGTCGCCCGGCTCCACGCCCAGGGTCTGTAACGCCCGCGCTAGATTGCCGACCGTATCAGCGGCCTCGCGCCAACTGATCGATTGCCATTCGCCGTTCCGCTTTGCCCATAGGAACGGCGCGTCTCCATAGTGTCCCGCCCGGTCGTGAAACATCGCGACCAGGTTGGGTGTTGCTTGATAATCCATGCCTGCGTTCCGCTTCCCTCTAACCCCCGGTGTATCGGCCTTTCTTATATCGCGGCGACGGAGCGAGGAAAACCGATTCGGTGAAGTGGTTTCGCGATGATTCCTTGTGATGGATCGCTCGGGGACTTATATCGCGGGAAAGCATGGAGGTACGGTATGAACGACACGGCACAGCTGGGCGCGCTTCCCACATGGGATTTAGCGGATCTTTATCCGGGGCGTGAGTCGCCTGAGTTAAAAGGCGACCTGGAGGCGGCGGTGCAGGATGCCGATGCTTTCGCGGGGCGATACAAAGATCAAGTGGCGGGTTTAGAGGGAGCGGTACTTGGAGCTGCACTCGCCGAGTACGAACGCCAACAAGAACGCCTTGGCCGGATTATGAGCTACGCCCATCTGGTTTACGCGGGCAACGTCACCGATCCAGAGACGGGTCGGTTCTATCAAACCATGCAAGAGAAAGTAAACGAGATCGCGACCGTCACGTTGTTCTTTGAATTGGAGTTGCGCCGGATCGAGGAAGACGAACTGGAACGGAAATGTGCCGCACCCGAGTTGGCGAAGTATCGCCCATGGCTCAGAGATATGCGCGCTTATCGAAATTATCAATTATCGGATGAGGTCGAAAAACTATTGTTGGAGAAATCCGTGGCCGGGCGGTCGTCCTGGGTGCGGTTGTTCGATGAGACCATTGCCGATCTTCGATTCCCCTTTAAGGGGCATGACCTGACAGAGACGCAAATCCTTGATCGTTTGAGCGATCCTGACGGCGACAACCGGCGCGAAGCTGCGCAGTCGGTCGGCAAAGTGCTGGGTGATAACATTCGCCCCTTTGCGTTGATCACCAATACCTTGGCCAAGGACAAACAGATCGAGGACCGTTGGCGCGGGTTCGCGCGGCCGATTTCCGCGCGCAACTTGTCCAACTTCGTCGAGGATGATGTCGTCGATGCGCTGTTGTCGGCAGTACAGACGGCCTATCCGCGACTCTCTCATCGTTATTACGGTATCAAGGCACGCTGGTTAGGGGTTGATCAGCTGGATTATTGGGACCGCAACGCGCCGCCGCCGGATAAGGACGAGCGGATCGTGCCTTGGAAAGACGCGCGTGACACGGTGTTGACCGCTTATGGTGCCTTTTCCGGTGAGTTGTCGGATATCGGCGAGCGGTTTTTCGAAAATGCCTGGATCGATGCACCGGTGCGCGCGGGCAAGGCGTCCGGCGCATTTGCGCATCCCACCGTGCCGTCGGCCCACCCTTACCTGCTGCTAAATTATCAGGGCAAAACAAGGGATGTTATGACTTTGGCCCATGAGCTGGGACATGGCGTACACCAAGTCTTGGCAGCCGATCAGGGGCATTTGATGGCGGATACGCCGTTGACCCTGGCGGAGACTGCGAGCGTCTTCGGTGAGATGCTGACTTTCCAATCAATGCTTAGGGCGACCGACGATCCGGTATCGCGCCGCGCCATGTTGGCGGGCAAGGTCGAGGATATGATCAATACGGTGATCCGCCAGACCGCCTTCTGTATTTTCGAACGCGACGTCCACGACGCCCGCCAAGAGAGTGAGTTGACGGCCGAAGATATCGGTGAGATTTGGATGAAGGTTCAGAAGGAGAGTCTCGGCCCTGTTTTCCGCTACCACGATGATTATCGCCACTACTGGGCCTATATTCCGCATTTCATCCATTCGCCGTTTTATGTCTACGCATATGCCTTCGGGGATTGTTTGGTGAATGCGCTGTATTCGGTCTATCAGGATGCGGAAGCGGGATTTGCGGATAAATATCTGGAAATGCTGCGGGCGGGCGGTACCCTGCGTCATAAGGAATTGTTGGCGCCCTTTGGCTTGGATGCGACCGATCCCGCGTTCTGGGATAAGGGTCTGACTGTTGTCGAAGATCTGATCGATGAACTCGAAGCGACCATGTAACGAGGCCCGGTAACACCGATGGATGACCGCACCGAGACACCACCGAAATCGGCCATCGTTATCGGTGCGGGCATCGCTGGGGTATCGACGGCGCTTTATCTGCAACGCGATGGGCATGCGGTCACTCTATTGGACCCGGAGCCGCCGGGCACGATGACGTCTTTCGGCAATGCGGGATTGATCGCGACCTACGCGACGATCCCCACGGCGACGCCCGATATCCTAATGCGGGTGCCGAAGATGCTGATGGACCCGGCGGGGCCTCTTAGTCTGCGCTGGTCTTACTTGCCGCAATTGACGCCGTGGCTTCTGTCCTTGGTGCGCAATAGCGCTCCGGATCGTATTCGCCGGAACGCGTCGGTGAAATCGATATTGTTGAACCGAGCTTGGGAAGATTTCCGGCCGCTCATCGATCAGACCGGCACGGAAGATCTGGTCTATGCGGGTGGCATGCTGCGGGTCTTCCGAACGGACAGCGCATTTGAGCAGATGAAGGTCCGCGAGATCGACTTGATGGATCTGACGGGCCGATCATACGAACTGCTGAATACGGATGAAATTCGACAGATGGAGCCGATGTTGGAGCCTCTGTTCCAGCACGCGATCTTCTCCACCGATAGCCGCAATATCCGTAATCCGGGCCGATTGACTGAAGTCTTCGCTCAGGATTTTACAGCGAGGGGCGGAACATTGAAGCCCGAGTCGGTGACCGGTCTGTCGGGAACGTCGGAGGGTAAATGGCGTGTGACGACCGACGGCGGGGAAGCAACCGCCGATATCGTCGTCGTGGCGGCAGGCGCGTGGTCGCGGCGGATCGCGAAGATGGTCGGTGTCAAACTGTTGCTGGATACGGAGCGCGGATATCACGTAATGCTGCCGAGCGTGGAGCCGGGTCTGAACCGATCCGTGCATTTCGGTGAAGAGGGTCTCATGATGTCGCCGATGGAAACTGGCTACCGGGTATCGACCGGGGTTGAGCTGGCAGGGATCGATGCGCCGCCCGATTATCGCCGCATACGTAGGGCGATCGGGCAGGTGGGTGGCTACGTCAAAGGTTTGCAGACGGAGGAGCAGTCAATCTGGATGGGACGCCGCCCGTCGACGCCGGACACGGTTCCGATCCTGGGCGGTGTGCCGGGGCGGGACGGGCTGTATTTCGCGACCGGCGGTGCGCATATCGGCATGACGTTGGGCCCGACATTCGGGCGGATTATCGCCGACCTGGTCGCCGGCAGGGATTCCGGCGTGGATTTGACACCGTACCGGCCGAACCGCTGGTAAGAAGGAAAGAACGGGAATGAGCGAGCAACAATCATCAGAGCCGAAATCCATCGTGGTTATCGGCGCGGGTATCGTCGGGATCGGCGCGGCGCTTTATCTGCAGCGTGACGGCCACAAAGTGACGGTGCTCGATCCGCGCGGGGTCGGGGAAGCGGCGTCCTTTGGCAATGCGGGTACGATCGCACTGACATCCTGCGTGCCGACCGCGCGCCCGGATATTCTGAGGCGAGTGCCGAAAATGTTGATGGATCCGACCGGTCCTTTGAGCATCCGCTGGTCTTACTTGCCGCAACTGACGCCTTGGCTGATCGATCTGATCCGCAACAGCACGGCGGAGAAGATACGCGCGAATGCGCAGGCCAAGACCGACCTCCTGAATCTAGCGCTCGCGCCGTACAACGAATTGATAGCTGAGGCGGAAGCTGAATCGATGGTCTACCGCAACGGCATTCTCCAGGTCTACGAAAGTGACGTGAGTTTTAACAACAGTGCTCGCGAGCGGGAATTGATGCAGGCGTGCGGGCATAAGATCGACATTCTGCCGGGTGAGGAAATTCGCCAGATGGAGCCCGCTTTCGGCATCGATTTCAAACACGCGGTCTATATCGAAAATCACGCTATGATCCGCCATCCGGGCGACCTCACGAAACGCTTCGCCGGATTGTTCGAGCAAAAGGGCGGTACTTTCCAGCAAGAGCAAGTCACCGGTCTCGGTAAGGATGGCGCCACGTGGTCGGTATCCACAGACAAGGGCTCGCACGCTGCTGACCGGGTGATCGTCGCGGCGGGTGCATGGTCGCGCCAGATCGCGCGTATGCTGGGTAAGCGCATGCTGCTGGATGCGGAGCGGGGATATCATGTCATGTTGCCGCAACCGGAGCCGACGCTGAGGCGGCCGGTATTGCTCGGCGATCATTCCGTATTCCTATTGCCGATGGAGCATGGTTTGCGGGTGACGAGCGGTGTCGAACTCGGTGGTGTTGAGTTACCGCCGGATTATCGCCGAATCCGCGCGATGATCCCGTTTGCCAAACGCGTTTTGCCGCAATTGGACCCGCGCGAAATGTCGAACTGGATGGGCTTTCGACCATCCACCCCGGATACGCGCCCGATTCTCGGTGAAATGACTGGAGCGGAAGGGGTCTATTTTGCCTCTGGCGGATCACATGTCGGCATGACGCTAGGGCCGGTAATGGGGCGGATCACCGCTGATCTTGTTGCGGGGCGGGACCCCGGTATCGATCTCGACCCTTATCGCCCGGACCGCTGGTAGGGATGGGTAAGGGGCTCAACGCCTAATGTCGGATTCCGAAGACAATACGCTTGGACGGCGTGCCCGGCGATACGCGCGTGTCGGCGGTGCGGTCGGTGGGTTGGCGGCGCGGTTCGTCGGGTCGCGTTATCTGGGTCTTGGCCTTGATAAGGAGAAGCACGCGGGGGAGCTGACAGCGGCGCTCGGCGGCCTGAAAGGACCGTTGATGAAAGTGGCGCAATTGATGGCCACGATCCCTGATGCTTTGCCGGATGAATACGTCCAAGAACTGAAACAGCTGCAGTCCGACGCACCGTCGATGGGATGGCCCTTCGTGCGGCGGCGGATGGCGGCGGAACTCGGTGGCGATTGGCGCCGTCGCTTCGCTGAATTCGAGCGCGAAGCCGCTCATGCCGCCTCGCTCGGTCAGGTCCACCGCGCCGCGGGGCACGACGGCGCCCAACTAGCCTGCAAACTTCAATATCCCGATATGTCGGCCGCCGTCGAAGCCGATCTCACGCAACTCGATTTGGTGTTTCGCATTTACGCCCGGACGGACAAAGCTATCGACACCAGCAACATCCATGCAGAAATTTCCGCCCGACTGAGAGAGGAGCTCGACTACGAACTCGAAGGCAAACATATGGCGCTTTACCGCGCGATGTTGGCAGCGGAGTCAGGCGTGCATGTGCCGGAACGTGTCGCCGAGCTCTCGAGCGACCGGCTTCTGACCATGAGCTGGCTCGATGGTGCGCCTTTGATGTCGTTTGCCGAAGCGCCGCTGGAAGCCCGCAATGCGGTTGCGGCAAATATGTTCCGGGCCTGGTATGTGCCCTTCTACGAATACGCGGTGATCCATGGGGACCCGCATCTCGGCAATTACAGCGTGCGTGACGACCATGCGATCAATTTGATGGATTTCGGTTGCGTGCGGGTCTTCGAACCGTCCTTTGTACGTGGCGTCATCGACCTCTATTACGCGCTGCGTGACTATGACCGGGACCGAGCCGCACATGCTTATGAGACTTGGGGGTTTGCGGATATTTCAGATGAGTTGATGGACGTGTTGAATATTTGGGCGGAGTTCGTCTATGCACCCCTGCTCAAGGACCAAGTCCAGAAAATTCAGGAAAGCGACAGCGGCCTTTACGGGGCCGGCATCGCGAACAAGGTCCATGCGGAACTGCGGAAACTCGGCGGTGTGCGACCGCCCCGTGAATTTGTATTCATGGATCGCGCCGCCATCGGATTGGGATCCGTTTTCATGCATCTGAAGGCGGAGATAAATTGGCATGAAATGTTTCACGGTTTGATCGACGATTTCGACGAGACGACACTCGCGGAACGGCAATCTGCCGTGCTAAAAAGCGTCGAGCTTCGCTAACTTACAGAATTAAAAGCAGACGAAACCCATGCTCATCGTGTCGATGAACATGATGAGATAGGAATCCGCGATTTGCCGGAACAAGCCGAAGCCTGCCGCGCGGGCACTTTCCGAGAAGATCGCCGTCATCATGATCGCCAGCAAGACGCCGATAACAGTAATTTCTGCGGTGCGTAATTTGCGTCTAATCCATGTCATCCCGGAAGTGTCGCATGAATTCACCGAACCTTCAATTCTGCTGCCGTGACACCTCGCGGAGCGGCTGATAGGTTCGCCGCCGGAGGTTCCCAAATGCTTGAACGGCAGCTCGATAAAGCGGAAGAAGAGTTCATTGCCGGCCGCTTGGATGCGGTCGCCGATATTTGCGGTGAAATGATTGCTACCGATCCGCAATGCCATCAGGCCTATTATCTGCTAGGCCGGACTTGCGTCACCTTGGGGAAGAGCGAACAGGCCTTAGAGTTGATCGCCCGCGCCGCTGAGATCGCGCCGGATGCAGCGCCCTATCACACCGAACTCGGCAATGTACTTGCGATGGAAGAGCAGTTCGAGGAAGCCGCTGACGCTTATCGCCGCGCGACGGAACTGGCCCCGGATTTCATCGACCCCCATGTCAATTTAGGCGCGGTTCTGCAGTTGCTAGGCCGCTACGCGGAAGCGGTGGAGATTTATCGCAAGAGCACCGAATTGGCGCCAGAGGCAGCGATGCTCGTCTTCAACATGGCCGAAGCGCAGCGCGCGATGGGCCAAGGAGAAGCATCGCTAGACGCATACCGGCAAGCGGTGACGCTGGAGCCTGGTTGGGCGGTGTTGCATGCGAAGCTTGGCGAGGCCTTGGCCGATCATGGCGTTCCCGCTGAAGCGGTTGAATGTTGCCGCCGGGCGGTTGGGTTAGCGCCCGAGGAAGCGGATCATCATATTGCGCTTGCCCGTGCTCTGCTCTCCGCCGGCGAGGCGCGCAGTGCTCTCTCCACTTGCGATGCATATATGGCGTCGCACCCTTATCACAGCGGGCTTGTCGCTTGCCGCGCATTGCTGCTCAACGAGACAGGCTCGCGGCCCGCGGCGGAACGATTGTTGGGGCTAGAGGGCCTCGTTCAGTGCGTTGATGTTGCTGTTCCCACCGCGTTTGGCACGATTGAAGCCTTCAATGGCGCCCTATCGGAAGAAGTAGATCAACGTTTCGAGCCGGAATATGACCCTGATCGGCAGGTGACCCGGAACGGAAAACAATCGACGTCGTTGTTCTTTCGACCGGGGCCAGGGGTCGCACTCTTGATGGAGCGTATCGACGAGGCTGTCCGCGCTTATATTGGCGACCTTCCAGACGATCTCAATCACCCGCTGATTGGACATATTCCCGATCGATGGCGTCTTTCCGGTTGGTCGGTAACGCTTGAGCCGCACGGATTTCAATCCGCTCATATTGGTGTCGAAGGCTGGCTGGGTGGCCTCTATGCGGTCGAGGCGGGAGACGGGATCGTTGAGTTTGGTGCGCCGCCGGAGAATTGGGCCTGTAATGTCGCGCCGCCGCTCAAATCGTTTGAGCCGGCAAACGGCCAATTGATGCTATTCCCGTCCTATGTATATCGACGTCTCCCCGCCACTGGTGGGACGCGGTGCTATATTGCGTTCGAAATTGTAGCTGAGGGGTAGAACAATGAGTGATGGAGCATTGGCGGCCGTTCCGACCGTACAATTGGATACGGACCGTGTGAAAGTGACCGAATGGCGATTTGCACCAGGTGCGGCGACCGGCTGGCACCGTCATGAGTACGACTATGTGGTGGTGCCAATGACGACCGGGAAATTGCTTTTGAAGGATACTGACGGCGAGCATTACGCGGAACTCACGGCCGGGGTATCTTACGGCCGCGAGGTTGGGGTGGAGCACGATGTTATCAATGCCAACGACTACGAATTCGTCTTCGTTGAAGTGGAAATGAAGCCGATATCGAACTAATTTGAGTTCTCTCGCGGTTGGTGCAAAACCGACGCGACCAATCAACGCACGTAAATTTGTACGGGGGGCGCTTGGCAAGCCCTTCGCTTGCTGGCAATTTGCCTGCGATACTGGAGCGCCAGGCCACGAAGGGGATTGAAGTATATGAAAATCGCCATCCTAAAGGAACGGCGGGCTCATGAAGCGCGTGTCGCGGCCTCTGCCGAGACCGTCAAGAAATTCGTCGATCTAGGCGTAGACGTCACCGTTGAAAAAGGAGCGGGCCAAGGCTCCAGCATTCCGGATGCGGAATTCAAGGCTGCGGGCGCTTCTATCGCCGCTTCCGCTGTTGCTGCGTTGAATGGCGCGGATTTAGTGCTGAAAGTGCAGCGGCCGATGATTGCCGGCGAAAAGCAGGACGAGTTGGCAGCCTTCAAAAGCGGACAGGCTTTGGTCTGTCAAATGAATGCGTTGAGCGATGCCGATTTCGTTGCCGCGATGGCGAGCGCTGGCGTGACGGGGTTCGCCATGGAATTGATGCCGCGGATCAGCCGCGCGCAATCCATGGACGTTCTATCCTCGCAATCGAATTTGTCCGGATATAAGGCGGTCCTGGACGCGGCCTCGGAGTTCGGCCGCGCCTTTCCAATGATGATGACCGCCGCCGGAACAGTACCGCCGGCGCGGGTCCTGGTCATGGGAGCGGGTGTAGCCGGTTTGCAGGCGATCGCGACGGCGCGGCGTCTGGGTGCCGTGGTGTCCGCCACTGATGTGCGCCCCGCGACCAAAGAACAAGTTGAATCCCTGGGTGCGACATTCGTTGCCGTACAAGATGAAGAATTCGAGCAGGCTCAGACGGCGGGTGGCTACGCCAAGGAAATGAGCAGCGCCTATAAGGAAAAACAAGCGGCGTTGATTGCGGAAACGTTGGCGAAACAAGACATTGTGATTTGCACCGCCCTTATTCCCGGGCGTCCGGCACCCGAGCTCATCAGCGCCGAGATGGTCGCGTCCATGAAGCAGGGTTCGGTAATCGTTGATTTGGCAGTCGAATCTGGTGGCAACTGCGCTTTGTCGCAGATCGACAAAGTGGTGCAGAAGAACGGCGTGAAGATCGTCGGTCACGCGAACACGCCGAGCCGCATCGCAACCGATACCAGCAGATTGTTCGCCAAGAACTTGTTGAATTTTCTAACGCCGCTGATCGATAAGGAAAGCGGTGGCTTCAATATAGACATGGAGGACGAGACGGTTGCGGGTACGCTGGTGACCCGTAATGGTGAAATCGTTCATCCATTGCTTACAGACCAATCAAAACCGGCGGCCGAAGCGCCGACTGCCGAAGAAGCGCCGGATGAGCCGGAGGCGGATGAAGTTGCGGCATCTGCCGACTAACCTGAGGGATATCGATTGATGGAATCGGAAAAGCTGGTCGAGAGCGCGGAAGCGCTCGCCAATTCGGCTCGCGCACTCGCCCAACAGGCGGAAGGGGTCCTGAGCCAGGCGACCCAAGTCGTTGTCAGTCAAAGCGACAGTGGCGGCAACGAATTCATCTACCTGTTCGCTGTCTTCGTGTTGGCGGTGTTTGTTGGTTATTACGTCGTTTGGAACGTCACACCGGCACTGCATTCGCCGTTGATGAGCGTTACCAACGCAATTTCATCTGTCATCATCGTCGGCGCGCTGATCGCCGTTGGACCCGCCGGTGTTAATCTCTCCCAAGTGTTGGGGTTCGTCGCGGTCATCCTGGCCTCAATCAATATTTTCGGTGGGTTTATCGTGACCCAACGCATGCTCCGCATGTACCGGAAGAAGAAATAGGGGCGCCGATATGACCGAAAATATGGCGTCCTTCGCCTATTTAATCTCCAGCGTTCTGTTCATCATGGCGCTGCGGGGGTTGTCGTCGCCGGAAACCGCGCGCTCGGGCAATGTCTTTGGCATCGTCGGGATGATCATTGCCGTCGGCACCACCCTCGTGACGCCGGGTGTCGTTAGCTATTGGATGATCTTGCTCGGCGTCTTGATCGGTGGCGGAATCGGTACGTTCATCGCCTGGAAGATCGAAATGACATCGCTACCGGAGCTGGTAGCGGCCTTCCATAGTCTTGTCGGTTTAGCGGCGGTTTGCGTTGCGGCTGCGGCATTCTTTCAGCCGGCGGCGTACGGCATCGGGACTCCCGGTAATATCGGCGTGGCCAGCCTCGTTGAGATGAGCATCGGCACCGCCATTGGTGCCGTCACCTTTACCGGGTCGATTATCGCCTTCGCCAAGCTTCAAGGCATCATGAGCGGCGCGCCCATAACGTTCCCGGGCCAACATGCGCTGAACGCCCTGCTAGGATTGTTGCTGATTGCCTTGGTTGTCTGGTTCTGTGATGCCCAATCCGGCGCGTTGTTCTGGAGCATCGCACTCTTGGCGTTTTTGATTGGTGTTCTGATCATCATTCCCATCGGTGGTGCCGATATGCCGGTCGTCATCTCTATGCTGAACAGCTATTCGGGCTGGGCGGCGTGCGGTATTGGGTTCACGCTTTCCAATATGGCGTTGATTGTTACTGGCGCACTGGTCGGTTCGTCGGGCGCCATTCTCAGCTACATCATGTGTAAGGGTATGAACCGCTCGTTCTTCAACGTCATTTTGGGCGGTTTTGGTGGCGAGACGGCCGGTCCGGCCGCGGATATGGGCGATCGTACGGTTCGCTCCGGCAGCGCCGAGGATGCGGCCTTCATCTTGAAGAACGCCGGTAGCGTTATAATCGTACCCGGCTACGGCATGGCGGTGGCTCAGGCGCAGCACGCGTTGCGCGAGATGGCCGATCTTCTGAAGAAAGAGGGAATTCGGGTGCGCTATGCCATTCACCCGGTCGCCGGACGGATGCCAGGCCATATGAACGTGTTACTGGCGGAGGCGAATGTCTCCTACGATGATGTCGAGGAATTAGACGAGATTAACCGAGACTTCGCTTCGACTGACGTCTCCTTTGTCATCGGTGCAAATGACGTGACGAACCCCCTAGCGAAGACCGACCCGACAAGCGCCATTTACGGCATGCCTGTCTTGAACGTGGAAGAAGCGGGCACGGTGTTGTTTGTAAAACGCTCGATGGGTTCGGGCTATGCGGGGGTCGACAATCCGTTATTCTTCCAGGACAACACCATGATGCTGTTCGCTGACGCTAAGGCGATGTGTGAGGATATCGTCAAAGCGCTGGAATAATCGCTTCCACGCGGCTTCCTAAAATAGCCAGACCCGCGCTAACACGGCGTGCCTTTTTCCAGATCGGATTTATCGGATGTTTATCTTCCTGTCCGGGAAAAAGACGTGATAGGCAAAGGCGAAGTCCACGAAATAAGGAATATCGACCGGGCCATCAGGGCCAAATTTTGTGGCTGTGACATTGCCGACATCCCGCCCTTTGGCGATTTCGGGCACGTCGAGCGCCGAGTTTTGCCCCGGCGTCCAATTCAGGGTTACGCCATTCGGCAATTTCAATTGCTTCTTCTCCCGCAGGAGCGCCATCGACCAGGCTTGCGATTTATCTTCAAGCGAGACCACCCGTAGCATGGCGGGGATGCCTTTTGGCATATCGACAGTCAAAAAATGCGGATAAGGTCCGGCTTGTGTGTCGTAACCGCCATACGGATTGCAGCAATAAGTCTCCATGGAGGCATATGCGCCGGTCGGCGTGAGTACTTGGCCTTTCGGAAATCGCTCTTTGAAGTTTCGCCAGGATTCAAGGCGCACCGGCAACGCTTTCAGTTTCGTCCCTGTCATCGATCCGACGATGGCTTCGCCGAGGAACTGTTGCCACCAGCTTTCGGTTTGCCGGTCCCACATGACCAAATCGGAGTTCCGCAACTTACCGGTCGTACCGAAGTCCAAAACCGTATCGCCAACCCTGCGGTCAAACACCATCGCCGCATTGCATAAGGGGCAGAACGTCACCGTGATCGGAACGCCGCCAAGCTCGTCGTTATCGATCTCATGTCGCATCAGGATGCGCAGCGGATAGGCCTTCGCCTGGCCGTTGATCGACACGCCGATGACCGGCTCTATCTCGCCCAGTTCATCAATCTCCGAGACCGGTTTAAACGTCGGATCGTCAATTGGCGGAATGCCGTCTTTGGGCGGACCACCCGAAAGAATGTCCGTCAGGGGGATAGAATGCTTGGTGAAGTCCGTCTTGGGCCACTCGTGACGCCAGTAATCCGGGTTGGCCGCCGCTTGGCTTGCCCAAAGACAGAGGAGTGCGATTACGCTGACAATCTGTTTCATATTCAGACTGTCCGACATTCCAGGTTTCAAATGCAATTCAACCCTGTGTGAAGAGGGCGCCGCTAGAGCGGGATATCGGGCACCCAGCAATAGCCGTCGGGGTCGAGGATATAGGCTTCGCGCAGTCCATGTGGCTTATCCAAAGCGCCGGCTAATACTGTATATCCGCCGTCTCGTGCCCGCGTTTCCGCCGTGTCCGGGTCTACGCCGTGCAGTCGAAATTCCGCACCCGCCCCGCGCCCGTCAATATTTTCGACGAAGCCCGCGAGCGGATGCTTATCGTAAGTATGGTCGGCGTGCAGCATCCATTCCATGTCACCGAGTCGGAGGACGGCGAAGTCCGGGTCGGAATAGACGCACTGCGCGCTGAAGACCGTCTCGGCAAAGGAGACAGAAGCTGGAATATTCGTGACCAATAGGTTGACGCCGAGCCCACGCAAAGTGGCGGCGTATTTCGGCGCCGGCATCCAGGGATCGCCTGTCCGCTTCTTCGCCATGCTATCGGTCCTTGCGTGAGGAGATTAGGATCGCAAATGAAAAACGCCCGTCCGGCAAGGCCGCGGGCGCTTTCGGGATACCTCTAATCAGCCAGTGACTAGAAGCCTTCGCGCTCCAACCGCTTGCGAAGCAGCTTGCGATGACGGCGAACTGCCTCGGCTTTTTCCCGCGCTTTACGCTCCGACGGCTTTTCGTAGGAACGGCGCAGCTTCATCTCACGGAAGACGCCCTCGCGCTGCATTTTCTTTTTGAGCGCCTTCAGGGCCTGATCGACATTATTGTCGCGGACTGTGACGTGAACGATGGGACTTCTCCTGCCTGACAAACATCTTAACGACTGCTGAGTGGTCGCGGCTTATATCACGGTGAATTCTGCTTGGGAAGGGGTGTTTACAACACTGTAACCTCTAATTTCTACATCATATACTAGTCTCATGGCGATATTGAAAATTGCAAAAATGGGGCATCCTGTGCTCCGCGAGCCCGCATCCGAGGTGGCCGACCCGACCGCGCCGGAAATCCGCCGTCTGGTCGAGGATATGCTGGAGACAATGGCCGATGCCGATGGAGCCGGTTTGGCCGCCCCTCAGGTGCATGTGCCGCTACGGGTGGTCATTTTTCATGTGCCGGAAGGCCGCGATGAAGAGAACCCGGATCCGGTCCCGTTGAGCGTGCTGATCAACCCGGTTGTCGAACCCTTAACCGAAGAAACCGAGGTTGATTGGGAAGGGTGCTTGTCGGTCCCCGGTATGATCGGGGCCGTGCCGCGCTATACCAAAGTCCGATACCGGGCCGTATCGCTGGAAGGGGAGCCGATAGATCGGGTCGCGGAAGGGTTTCATGCGCGCGTCGCGCAGCACGAATGCGACCATCTGGACGGCACCCTTTATCCGCAACGGATGGAGGATTTGTCGCTTTTGATGTTCCGGGACCAGATGCGCTATCACGCCGACGGAGCGTCCGAAGAAGCGGAGGCAGAAGAGTGACCGAAGACCTCCGGAATGAACTGCTGCGGGCCGTCCTCCCTCACGTGCCCTTTGACGGCTGGAGTGATAGGTCCCTTAAGGCAGGGGCCTCGGATATCGCCATGTCCATTGCGACGATGCAGGCACTGGTTCCGGGCGGTGGATTGGAATTGATTGAATTGCACAGCATGGCGATGGATGACGAAATGACCCGTCGCCTGTCGGAGCAAGAGGGTGGCGCTATGCGTATCCGCGATCGCATTACATCTGCCGTGCGGCTACGCCTCGAATTGGCGGCTGGAGAGCGAGAGGCCGTGCGCCGCGCCGTGACTCACTTGGCGCTGCCACAAAATACACTTGTCGGGACGCGGCTCTTGTATCGGACCGTCGACGCCATTTGGCGCGCGGTCGGCGATACTTCGACGGATTGGAACTTTTACTCCAAGCGCGGTCTGCTCGCGGGAGTATATGTGTCATCCGTCCTATTTTGGCTGCAGGATGAATCGCCGGAGAGTTTAGAGACTTGGGCCTTTATCGACCGGCGCATTGCCGATGTCATGAAGGTGCCGCAAACGACGGCTCGTCTCGGCCGTCTCTTCAATCCTTTTCAGCATACCTCCAAACCGCAAGCGCCGCGGCTTTAGCCGCGGGCTGGCGCTATCGGTTTCAGGGCGTCTCCGGGAAGTTCGCGGTCTGGCGTTCTCGCTAATCGTCGAGCGCCTTCGGGGTGTAGTCCTGCGTCGGGAGACCTAATTCGTCCGGAAATTCCGCGCTTCTGCATGGTCGGCTAGTCCGACTGATGCGTAAGTTGTCCCAAATAGTGGCCGTCCGGCCGTGCTTCGAGTAAGATTCAGACTGTTCGTTAACGATTTTGGCAAAAATCGCCGAAGTGGAGCCGAATTCTTATTCCGGAAAGGAAGGCTCGACATGAAAGTGGACGAAATGAAATCGGTTGAGCGGTCATCACCGGTGGAACGAAAAACCCGGCCGACATCCGATCCGGCTCGGAAAATGCCGTCTCGCGACAGCGAAGCTGAGGGCGAAGTTACGCAAAATCCCGAGGGAGAGGCGATTGATATCGAGTCTTTTCACGGTCTCACGCCGGAAGATCTAACCCCGAATGCGCGGATCGCGATGATGCAGCTCATGGAAGAGATCGGGCAATTACGCCACGAACTCAGCCGCAATCGAAAGCGTATCGCTTATTTATCGAACCTTGCGGATCACGATGAACTATCGACTGCGCTCAATCGCCGCGCGTTCTTGCGTGAATTGGGGCATGCGCAAATTCTGGCGCGGGAATACGGCGCGCTGAACACCTTATTGTTCGTGACAGTTCGCAATCTCAAGGACATCAATGAGATTCATGGCCATGCCGCCGGTGATGCGGTGGTCGAACATGTGGCCGAAACATTGGTACATCATACCGATAAAGCCGATGTTATAGGCCGTCTGGGTGGTGCCGAGTTTGCAGTGGTGCTGGTTGGAAGCAATGTCGATAAATCAGAGGAAAAGGCTATTTGGGTCGAAAAATTGCTATCCAACCGGCCTTTTATCGATGGTGACGTGCAAATTGCGCTGGAAGCCGACGTCGCGGTTCATGCCCTGGAAGTGGATGAAGAAGCCGATGCGGCTCTCGCGGGCGACGACCGGGATCACCCGACTGTATAATGTTGGCCGCTCACCTCAGGCGATGATGTCCGGCAAGAGTTGGTCTTCCAATTGGGAAATTTGGTCTTTCAAGACGAGTTTACGTTTCTTCAGCCGTTGGACGTGAAGCTGATCGAAAGGCGGTTCTTCCCCAATGCGTGCAATTGCCAAGTCTAAGTCTCGATGCTCGGATTTCATTTCTTCGATTTGGCCTCTGATCTCGTCGCTTCGATCCATGCCGGAAATCATTCCCTATTCAGGATATCTTGAGTGTAACAAATTCGGTGCCGATTAGGCGCCGGGGAATTAGCATGTTCCGGGCCTCTAGCGAAAGTGTGGGAATTGTCGCTTGACGACGAAACAACGAATAGGACTTTTGACGAGCGGTGGCGACTGTTCGGGTTTGAATGCGGCGCTGCGTGCCGTCGTCCATCGCGCCGTGATGGGCTATGATTGGGATGTCGTCGGTATTGAGAACGGAACGCTCGGCTTGCTGCAGCGACCGGTCGGAGCCAGGCCTCTGACACCGGCCGATTTCAATGGCACCTTGATGCGTCAAAGCGGAACGTTTCTCGGTAGTACGAATACCGGCAATCCGTTCGCCTTTGGGATGCCTGATGGGTCGATCCGCGATCGCTCGTCCGAGGTTGTGGAAGGCATACGTGAGCTTGGACTGGACGGGCTGATTGGCATTGGTGGAGACGGCAGCTTGGCGCTGTTGAAGCGTTTGGCGGATTTGGCGGATGTGCCGCTGGTCTGTATCCCAAAAACCATTGATAACGACGTCGGCGTCACCGAAGTTGCGATCGGATATGACACCGCCGTACACGTCGCGACCGAAGCGCTGGATCGCCTGCAGCCCACTGCGGCAAGTCATGGTCGGGTGATTGTCCTCGAAGTTATGGGGCGCGACGCCGGGCATATCGCGCTTGTCTCGGGGATTGCCGGTGGGGCGGATGTAATACTGATACCGGAAATTCCATACGACTTGGACGTCGTGGCAAAACGCTTGGAGAGCGCTGGAGAGCGCGGTCATAACTTCGCGCTGATGATTGTCGCCGAGGCTGTTACGTCCCCGGATGGCGGGGCCGTGACGGGCGGCAACGCACCGGGGAGGGCGACGTATGGCGGTATCGGTCATGCCTTGGCGGCGCAATTATCGGACATGATATCTGCGGAAATTCGGGTGACGGTGCTTGGGCATGTGCAGCGCGGCGGCGTGCCGACGGCCCGTGACCGTCTGATGGCGTCGGTCTTTGGCGTGCGGGCGGTCGAATTACTGGCTGAAGGACAGCGCGACCGCATGGTGGCCTGGCGAGACAGGCAAGTGATCGACGTGCCCATCGACACGGCGATTTCCGCCTATCATGCTGTCGATATCGATGGACCGGTCGTGGCGACCGCGCGCGGCCTCGGTATTTCGTTGGGGGATGAATGAGTAAGGATGCGGTGGACGAGTTCTGGTCGTTTTCGCTCGAGTTTTATGCACGAGCCGGTATTTCCGAATGTCTCATTGACCTGCAAGACCGCTTTGGCGCGGATGCGAATGTGGTGTTGTTCTGCTGCTGGTGTGGTGTGAGTGGACGCCCGCCCGTTGATGAGTCGCTGCTACGGGAAGCGATGGCACAGACGGGTGTTTGGCAAAGCGACGTTGTCCAATGTTTACGGTCCTTGCGACGGGATATGAAGGCCGGGATAAACGGTGTTCCCCTTAGCGATTCGAATCCAATCCGCGAAGAAGTGAAACGACTGGAGATTGAATGCGAGCGAATTGAACAGATGCGGTTGGCGGGTTTAGCACCCGCGGAGCGGGAAGTTAAGGATGTCGCATCGATTCGTATCGCTTTGGAAGCCTATTTGAGGTTACTCGGCGTGGAGAATCGAACGGGCACGCGTGAATCCATTAAACTATTGGTCACGGCCTGTGGACAATGGGACGAATAGGACAAATTGGCGATATTCTTTTCCGACGATTGGGTGACACGGACACTGGATCGCGCTAGTATTTATACTAGCGCTGCGGATCGCCGGACGTCGAAAATGCGACGGCAAACGATCGCTGAGGCTTCCGGAGGTCAACGGCGCGATGACCACTAGGGAGTCCGAATATGTCTGTGACAGACCACGTCCAAGCCCTGAAACAAAAGCACGCGAAACTGGAGACGGAACTTGGAAATCAAGAAAACCGTCCGATGCCGGATACCGGGGCGATTGCGGATCTGAAACGACAAAAGCTTGCGATTAAGGATGAGATCGTCAAGCTTTCGCCGCACTAGTCACGACCTCCTGATCGGGCTGTCAAAGCCCGGCGGATGAACTATTTGCAGATATGACGCCGCGTTTGCGCGCGGCGGCGAGACAGTTCAACCCGAACTTTCCCCGTTTGAACAAAGTAAGATTGGAGTGGGCGCATGCTGAGCGTCGATGAAGCCATCACGTCGCGCCGGTCGGTGCGAGCGTTTAAATCCGACGCAGTGTCGCACGATACGGTGGCTCATATCCTCGAGGTCGCCTCGCGCGCGCCGAGTGGTACCAATATGCAGCCTTGGCACGTTCACGTTTTGACGGGCGACGCCTTGACGGGGCTATGCGATGCCGTGCTCGACGCCTTCTGGAACGAGCCCGAGAAGCACGAAGCTAGTCGCCTCCATTATCTTGAGAAGAACCGCGATCCCTATCTGGCGCGCCGGCGTAAAGTCGGTTGGGACATGTATGGTCTGCTCGGTATCGGGAAGGGCGAGCACGAGAAAACCCGTGAGTTTCATGCGCAGAATTTTAAGTTCTTTAACGCACCGGTTGGCATGATCTTTACCATCGATCGCGATATGGGATGGATGAGCTGGTTGGACTACGGAATGTTTATTCAGAACATTTGCGTGGCAGCGCGAGGACAGGGATTGCATACCTGTCCGCAAGCAGCATGGGCCGGTTATCATACCCTGATTGAAAAGCATCTCGGATTACCGGATGTGCAGCTGGTACATTGCGGCTTGAGCCTCGGCTACGAGGATACGACCGCCGAAGTGAATAAGCTCGAGACGGTTCGTGAACCGCTTGAAGAGTTCGTGACGTTCCACGGAGGATAAGACCATGGCGGGACCGCTTTCCGGCATTAAGATTCTGGATCTGACAACGGTCGCGTTCGGGCCGTATGCGACGCAGATATTGGCCGATTACGGCGCGGAAGTGATCAAGGTTGAATCACCGGAAGGCGATATCACCCGTGCCATCGCGCCGATGAAGAGCGCCGGGATGGGACATTTCTTCTTAATGTCGAACCGGAATAAACGCTGCATCGTCCTCGATTTAAAAAGTGAGGCGGGCCGAAAAGCATATCTGAAATTGGCGGAAAGCGTCGACGCCATTGTGTGCTCGGTGCGGCCGGCCGCGATGGCGCGCCTCGGTCTGGGTTATGAGGACTGCAAGGCGGTCAATCCAAACGTCGTTTACATGGAGCTGGTCGGCTTCGGCCAAGCGGGACCATATGCGAAGCGCCCGGCCTATGACGATATCATTCAAGGGATGTCCGGCATGGCAGCGATGCAAGGCGGCCGCGAAGGGCCGCCGAGTTTCGTCAAATCGTCGGTTTGCGACAAAATTGGCTCGCAATTCATCGTTCATGCGACGATGGCGGCGCTGTTCCATAAGGAACGCACCGGCGAGGGACAATTGGTCGAGGTGCCGATGCTTGAATCGATGGTGGGCTTCAATATGGTCGAGCATCAATCCGGTCAATGCTGGGACCCCGCGCTGGGAGAAGCCGGCTACGAGCGATCGATGGTCGAATATCGCCGTCCTTATGCGACAGCGGATGGCCATGTTTGCGTACTGCCCTATAACACGAAGCAATGGCGGGCATTTTTCGAGCTCATGCAACGGCCCGAATTGGTTGAGGACCCAAGGGTGAATGACGCCAAGGTGCGGAGCGAGAGTATTGGCGATCTCTATGCAATTGTCGCCGAATGCGTGGCGGAATGGTCGACCGAGAAGCTGTTGCAGGCGCTTGATCAGGCCGATATCCCGAACGGTCCCGCGACTCCTCTCGGCGAGTTGGCGGAGGATCCGCATTTGCAGGCGGTCGGTTTGTTTCAAACTTTCGACCATCCGACCGAGGGGCGTATCCGATTGGTCGGGCCGGCCGCGACATTTTCCAAAACGCAGCCGGAAATTCGCACACTTCCGGCAGCGCAAGGCGCACACAGCGTTGAAGTCTTGCGCGAAGCGGGCTACGGCGACGCTGAAATCGAAGCGATGCTCGATGCAGGTGTCAGCCTCGACGGCAGTCAGGCAGCGATGAAATCAGCGGCGGAATAGCCGGTCACTATCCCTGCTCTTTTTTTGCTAACTCGCTATATGGGATACCCTTATCGACACGGATGTCTTGCGGCAATCCCAGAACCCGCTCGGCAATAATATTGCGCAGAATCTCGTCCGTCCCGCCCGCGATGCGCCCGCTTGGAGCGTCGAGCAATGCGTCTTGGAACATGCCCCGCATTGGCGCGTAGTCAGGATCGGAGACCATTCCCGCGGCGTCCATCAAGTCCATTCCGAAAGACGCAATGTCCTGGCGCATTTTTCCCGTTAGCGCTTTCCCGATGGAGTTCTCCGGGCCCGGATCTTCACCACGCGAGAGCGCGGTTAGGCTGCGGAAGCGGGTTAGCGTCACGCCACGTCCGTTGATGTACCAGTCGGCGAGTTTGTCGCGGACGCCGCCGTCTTCGATGGCGGGTCCGTCTTCCAGTTCGATCTCTTTTGCCAACTCAAGCGCTTCTTCGAATCCCGGTGCCGGTCGCTCACCGATAGCAAGACGTTCGTTCATCAACGTCGTCAAGGATACCCGCCAACCGTCGCCTACTTCGCCTAGGCGCTGGCTATCCGGCACACGGACGTCGGTGAAAAAGACCTCGTTAAAGTTCGATATACCCGAAATCTGATCAATTCGCCGACACTCGATGCCGGGCGACTTCATGTCGATGAAGAAGTAGGTGAGGCCCTTATGCTTGGCTTGGCTCGGATCGCTTCGAGTTACGATGACGCCGTAATCGCAGAAATGCGCTCCCGACGTCCAAATCTTCTGGCCATTTAGAATCCAATTGTCGCCGTCACGCTCCGATTTGAGACGCAAATTGGCGAGGTCTGAACCCGCCTGCGGCTCTGAGAATAATTGACACCAAATTTCCTCGCCGCGAAGGGCCGGCGGGGCATACCGTTGTTTTTGCTCTTCGGTTGCATACGCGAGCATGGTTGGAATGCACATGCCGAGACCGATTTCATAGACACCTCTGGGGGTCAGGTAACTGGCTTCCTCTTGATCGTAAATCACCCGCTGCATTGCCGTGCCGCCACGTCCGCCATACGCCTCTGGGGTAGTAATACCGGCAAAACCGGCGGCAGCTTTCTTGGCCTGCCATTCCTTTGCGACCTCTACCAGGCCATCTCCGCCATAGGGGACTTTGAAGCTTTCGCCGGGTTTCTTAAGTTCCGCGTTGGCAGACAGAAACGCTTTTACCTCGGCCCGGAACGCGGCTTCTTCATTCGTGTCGTCGAAATCCATAATCGTTACTCCTCAGACCGTCCGGTTAGGCTGCGACATTGCGGTTCTCGAGCCTTGAGACCAATTTGTGTTTCCAGCGCCTCTCCCCGCCGAGCGCTAGGTTCAGCAGTTTGGCGCGGCGGTAATAAAGGTGGCAGTCGAGCTCCCATGTGAAGCCCATGCCGCCGTGGGTTTGAATGTTTTCCGAGGATGCCAGATAGAATGCCCGGCTTGCCGCGACACGTGCCGCCGCAGCCGCTACCGGCAGGTCCGGTGCATCCGTGGAAAGTGCCCAGGCGCCGTAATAGGTATGACTGCGGGCTAATTCTGTGGCGATAAATACATCGGCTAGTTTGTGTTTGATCGCCTGGAACGAACCGATGGGCCGACCGAAAGCAAAGCGGTTCTTAGCGTAATCTACCGCCATCTCGAGACATCGTTGAGCGCCGCCGACTTGCTCGAATGCGAGAAGCACGGCCGCTCGGTCGAGCAAACGCTCGGCCAGTACCCAACCGTCACCGATATTCCCGAGGATGCTGGCCGGTGTGCCGTTAAACCGCAATTTGCCGTGCGAGCGGCTGGGATCCACCGTGTCCATGGGCTCGCATGTGACATCATCCAATAGGGTAATCGTCAACACTGGCTCACCTGCCGGAGTGCGCGCGAGCACGATGGCGAAATCGGCCACGTCACCATCCGCGACCGGGTGTTTTTCACCGGTCAGCTTGCCGTCCGCGAAGATGGTTTCGATGTTCTTGGGACTAGATTTATTGATCCCTTCCGTGACAGCGAAACAACCGATGACATCGCCCGAAGCGGCCCGTGGGAGGCAATCTGCTTTTTGTTCATCCGAACCCGCCAGCAGGAGTGCTTCCGTTGCGAGATATACGGACGAGGAAAACGGCGTTGGGGCTAGACTGCGGCCAATTTCTTCCGCCAACACGCATAGATCTTCGTGGGTGAGGCCAATGCCGCCGTATTCTTCGGGGATTACCGTTCCCATCCAACCGAGTTCCGCCATACCGCGCCACAAGTCACGGTCGAACAGATCGTCGCCTTCAAGGATGCTTCTCGCCTTACCTTCGGCGTTTTCAGATAAGAACCGCCGCGCTTGTTCGCGCAATAGATTCTGCTCTTCCGAGAAATCAAAGTTCATGACGTAGCGGCCTTACTTCTTGATGCAGTGATCAATTCTATCTCTCAGGCCTGAATGCGCCAAGGAAGACCGACGGCTTATGACGTATTAAAAGTTTAAATTGAAATTTTACATCTAAAAATCACTGAACTTTGGTGCGAATACAGTTAACATGCCTTCGCCTTATCCCGCAGCACGAATTTTTGCACTTTCCCGGTCGATGTCTTCGGTAATTCTCCGAAAATAATGTTCTTCGGCACCTTGAAGCGGGCCATGTTGTCGCGGCAGAAGGCGATAATTTCGTCCGCCGTTGCTTCCGCGCCATCCTTTAAGACGACGAAGGCGCAGGGCGTCTCACCCCAATGGTTGTCCGGCTTGCCGACAACAGCGGCTTCCAGGATGGCTGGGTGTTTATAGAGTGTCTCCTCGACCTCGATGGTTGAGATATTCTCGCCGCCGGAAATGATGACGTCCTTCGAGCGATCCTTCAGCGAGATATAGCCGTCGGGATGCCAAACACCGAGGTCACCGGTATGGAACCAGCCGTTGGCGAAGGCTTCCGTCGAAGCCGGAGCATTTTTCAAGTATCCCTTCATGACGATATTGCCGCGCATCATGACTTCACCCATGGTTTCGGCGTCTTTCGGCACCGGCTGCATGGTGACAGGGTCGGCGATCATCAGATCGTCGAGCACGTGGTAGGGAACCCCTTGGCGTGCTTTCTTTTGGGCGCGCGCTTCGTCCGGCAGATCGTTCCATTCGTCGTGCCAGGCGCACATGACGGCCGGGCCGTAACTCTCGGTCAGGCCATAGACATGCGTGATCTTGAAGCCGTCTTCTTCCATTTTCTGCAGCACAGCGGGGGGCGGCGGTGCGGCGGCGGTCATTACCTGCACCTCGCGCGGTAAAGGGCGGCGTTCCTCTGGCTTGGCGTTGATCAACATATTGAGGACAACCGGCGCGCCGCAGAAATTGGTGACACCTTCTTCGTCGATGGCGCGAAAGATCTCGGCGGGCTCGACCCGGCGCAAACAGACGCTAGTCCCTGCCTGGGCCGCGAGCGTCCACGGAAAGCACCAGCCGTTGCAATGGAACATCGGCAGGGTCCACAGATACTTCGGATGCATGCCCATGTTCCAGGCGAGAACATTGCCGAGCGCCAGTAGATACGCACCCCTGTGATGATAGACGACACCTTTCGGATTACCGGTCGTGCCGGACGTGTAATTGAGCGAAATGGCATCCCATTCGTCGTCCGGCAGTTTCCAGTCGTATTCCGAATCGCCGCCGGCGATGAAATCTTCGTATTCGACACTACCCAGCCGTTCGCCGCCGGGCCCGCTGGCATCATCGACATCGATGACGATCGGCTTGGCCTTACATAAGGTCAGTGCTTCCTTCATCATCGGTGAAAGTTCGGTGTCGGTAATCACGGCTTTCGAATCCCCGTGGTCGAGGATGAAGGCGATGGTCGCGGCGTCGAGACGGGTGTTGATCGTGTTGAGGACGGCGCCCGCCATCGGCACACCGAAATGCGCATCGTAGATGGCCGGAACATTGGTCGCGAGAACCGCCACCGTATCGTTCTTCCCGATGCCCTTTGACGCTATTGCACTGCCGAGCTTTCGAGCGCGGTCGTAGACTTCGCTATAGGTATGGCTGATATTGCCGTGTACCACGGCTTGGTGGTTCGGGTAGACGGTGGCACTACGGCGCAGGAAGGTCAGCGGGCTCAATGGCACGTAATTGGCCGCATTCTTACTTAAATCTTGTTCGTACTTGTCGGCCATGTCCCGCCTCCCGATATTCGAGCGAATTTGTAGGCGAGCGTAGCCCAAGGCTCAATACCGTGTTGCCGAATACTGTGACACCTTGGTGATTGCTCCGGCCCTGCGACCTCCTATAATTGGCTCAATAATAAGAACCGATGTGACGATTGTCTGCGTCGCCGAAATTTAGGGAGGACGCCATGGGCCGTTTCGATGAAGTCTACAACCGTTCGCTTTCGGATCCGGAAGGGTTTTGGACGGAAGCCGCCGAAGCCATTCATTGGGAGAAGAAGTGGGATCAGTTGCTGGACACCAGCAATCCACCCTTCTATCGCTGGTTTGTGGGAGCGGAGTGTAACACCTGTTTCAACGCCGTCGACCGGCATGTGGAGGAGGGGCGTGCCGACCAGTTGGCGCTGATTTACGACAGTCCGATCACCGGTAAGAAGCAGACTTACACCTATACGGAACTGCGCGACGCGGTCGCGAAGTGCGCGGGCGTCTTGAAGAAGCACGGTGTCGAGAAGGGCGACCGGGTCATCATCTACATGCCGATGGTGTCGGAAGCGGCGATTTCCATGCTCGCATGCGCGCGTTTGGGCGCGATCCATTCGGTCGTCTTTGGTGGATTTGCCGCCAACGAGTTGGCGACACGGATCGATGATTGCGCGCCGAAGGTAATTCTCTCTTCGTCCTGCGGGATCGAGCCGGGGCGAGTCATTGCGTACAAGCCGCTGCTGGACGAAGCGCAAAGACTGGCCAGCCATAAGGTCGCCGCCTGCGTGATTTTGCAGCGTGAAGAACAGACCTGCGATCTGGCGGATGGCCATGATTTCGATTGGGCGAATGAGATGGCGTCGGCAGAACCGGCCGACTGCGTCACCGTCGCGGCAACGGACCCGCTTTATATTCTCTATACATCTGGTACGACGGGACAGCCGAAGGGCGTAGTGCGTGATAATGGCGGCCATATGGTGGCGCTCAAATGGAGTATGAAGAATATCTACAATGTGGAGCCCGATGATGTGTATTGGGCGGCCTCGGATGTTGGTTGGGTGGTCGGCCACTCTTACATCGTCTATGCGCCACTGCTGAACGGCAACACGACGGTGCTGTTCGAGGGCAAACCCGTGGGCACACCCGACGCGGGACAGTTCTGGCGGGTAATCGCAGAGCATGGTGTCTCGGTATTGTTCACCGCACCGACCGCCTTCCGCGCGATCAAGAAGGAGGACCCGAAGGCCGAATTGCTCGGTCAATACGATATGTCAAAGTTCCACACCTTATTCCTGGCGGGGGAGCGCACAGACCCGGACACGCTGCATTGGGCGGAAGATAATCTGAAAGTCCCAGTCATCGATCACTGGTGGCAGACGGAAACGGGTTGGCCTATCGGGTCAAATTGCATGGGGATTGAACAATTACCGATCAAGCCGGGCTCGCCGACGCGTGCGGTGCCAGGCTATGACGTGCGGACACTCGATCCGGAAACGGGCGAAGAAATACCGCGCGGCGAATTGGGGGCGATCTGCATCAAGCTACCGATGCCGCCGTCCTGCTTCCCCACCCTATGGAACGCGCCGGAGCGGTACAAGGAAGCCTATATGGAGGAGTTCCCGGGCTACTATCAGAGCGGGGATGCCGGGTATATCGACGAGGACGGCTATATCTTCGTCATGACCCGCACCGACGACATCATCAATGTCGCCGGACACCGGCTCTCTACCGGCGCCATGGAGGAAATTTTGGCGGACCATCCGGATGTCGCCGAATGTGCTGTCATTGGTGTGGCGGATCAGCTCAAAGGGCAAGTACCGCTCGGCTTCCTCGTTCTCTCCGCTGAAGTGGAGCGGGAGTATGACGAGATTGTCGGCGAAGTCGTGAAAATGGTGCGCCAGCGCATCGGGCCCGTCGCCGCCTTCAAGACCGCCACCGTAGTCGGCAGGTTACCAAAGACCCGCTCCGGCAAAATCCTGCGCGGCACCATGCAAAAGATTGCCAATAGCGAGGAATACAGGATGCCGGCGACAATCGACGATCCAACCATATTGGACGAGATCGAGACGGCATTGAAGGGCATCGGTTATGCCGGAAAGTAACCGGCGGTCTTCGATTCCGGTCTCGCGATTGTCTCGTTGAGGCGTTTCCGTATTGGCTACTGCCAAAACATTCGTAGATGCTAAATCAGGAGTGTTCGCTCGTGTGCTAATTTGGCAGAGAGGCGTGCGCGAAAATGGTTAAGATTCGTTGAGCATCTCTGCGAATGACATACAATCCAGAAACAGAAATCCGCACAGGCAGGGAATATGATCGGTCGATCGCTCGGCATACCAGCGTTTTTAGTGGTGTTCGTGCTGGCGGCATCAGCTCAAGCGCAAAGCGTCAAGCAATTCAAGATCAGCACCGGCCATATCGGCTGGACCTATTATCCGATCTGATAAATAGTTGCTCGCACTATCACCGCACCGCCCGGCGAAAGGCGGTGTGGGGAAAACTCCCCGTGCGGTGTTACCGGTTTGACGGCATCGGCTTTAACCTCTCTCGGATCGGTGGAGAATGTAGAGGGGGTGTCGGCGGGTTGGCTCGATGCGGAATTCGTACAATCCGATGCGGCCTACCGGGCGCATACCGGGAAAGGGCTGTTCAAAGATCGCAAGGCACATCCAAATATCCGGGCGGTGGCGAGTCTCTATCCGGAAAGTATGCATTTCATTGTCGGCTGGGCGTCTCAGATCAAGACGTTGGCTGGCTTGAAGAAACGCGTCGTCGCCCTCGGAGATGCCGAGTCTGGTACACTGGTTGGTGCGCGCCTGCTGTTGGCCGCGGCGGGTATTGATGAGCGCCGCGATATCAAGCCGCGCTATCTAGCGCCGGGAGAAGCGGCGCCGAAACTGTTTCTGGGTGAGGTTGATGCGTTTTGACGGTCGCCGGATATGCGGAGGTGAATGTCAGTCGAGTGGTTGCGAGCGGCGACGCCCGACTTCTCCCCATATCTTCACAGGTCATCGAAAAGTTGCTGACAGCGCATAAATTCCTTAGTCGGGGCACTATTCCGGCTCAGGTTTATGGGAACAGCGCAGATTTTCCAACCATTGCCGTGAATGCCTTAATGATCGTGTCGGCGATGGCGGATGAGGAATTCATCTACGGTCTGACAAAGGCATTGTGGCGAAAGGGTGCTGGTAAGCTCCTTCAGCAGGGACATCCTAAGGGAAAGCTAGTGGCGGTGGAGAGCGCTCTCGACGGGATCGGTATTCCTCTCCATTCAGGGGCAAAACGCTACTATCGAAAAATCGGAAAGCTTAAATAAATTGCGCGGCATGTCGCGGATTGGGCAAATAGCGGCCGTTTTAAAGATTTAGCGGGCTATTGAGTTTTACCGCTCTCGGCGCTTGTCGGTTGAGCGCTGTCGAAACTTCGAGACTGTCGATGTCGTCGACAAATTCGCCTTGATAAGACCGACCATTCGCCTCGATAATGGCCCCGGAAAATATCAGACGGCCGTCCTGGAAGGAAAGCCGAATAAAGGGCGTCCCCTGGCTCAACACGTTTTTCATCGCGGCGGCGTATTGTTGCGGCACATTTTCTTTCAATAGTAAATTCCGCTTGATCCCACCGGCCAACGCGCTGTTGGAGCCGATCACCACGATGGTCCGGCCATCCGTCGCATCATGACGCACGTCTTTCACGACCGGTGTTCCGAAGACTGAATAAAAAGTATATTCAACGATCTGATTGCGCCGCCAAACTGGGAAGGTCGATTGTTTTTCCCTGTATTCCCGAACCTGCGTCTTGTACCGGCCGTTTTCGGCAGTGATGCGGCGGCGGTAGGCGGAATCGCGCTCTTCCTCTCCGCGCGGCGCAATGACCGGAGGCGTCGGCGGCGGGCCGATGTATTGCGAGATGATGTGATTAAGAATTTGTGCAAGGCGGGCCCGGAAGTAACTCGCCGTTCTCTCCAAGTCGGAATACTTGCCGAAGTCGACCAGTCGCGCCGTCTTGTCGAACGATCCGATGTGGGCTAGTCGGCCATCCAGAGAGAACGCCATTGAGCGAACTCCGTCCCCCAGCTTTAGCGTCGCCATTTTGCGTCCTGTCTCGGCGACCCAGAGGACGGCGGTTTTATCCTGCGATCCGGTTAGCACGAAGCGACCGTCTGGTGTGAAACGGGCGTAGGAGACGATACCTCCGTGCGAGAATGTCTGCGTCAGTTTCTTGTCTTCGACGCGCCAAACCTTCGCGGTATTATCTCCGCCTGCAGTCACCGCGAGTTTGGCGTCTGGCGCGAAATGTACGTCGTAGACGGCGCCTTCGTGTGTCTAGCGGTGCACTTCGTCACCGGTCTCAATATCGAAAAGCCGGGCCGTGCCGTCCTGCGCACCGCTTAACCCGTAACGGCCATAGGGGGAGACATCCACAGCGCCGACTTCACCTTAGTGTCGCCATTCGTGGATTGCCTGCCCGGTGCGTAGATCCCAGAGCCGGGCGAACTTATCCACCGAGCCAGTGATCAGCTTCACGCCATCGGGTGTGAAATCAAGCGGAAGGACCGTGCCGGTTTGCGACATCTCGACAATTTTCTCTTCGGTCTCCCGGTCTTAAAGCTTCGCCGTGCGATCAGCGGCGCTGGTCGCGACATAGCGTCCTCCGCCCGGCGAAAAATCGAGATCCTCGACATCCTTCCAGTGGCCCCATTCGCGTAACATTTTACCGGTCTTGAGGTCCCATTCACGGTTAGTGCCGTCGCCGGCTCCGGTGAAAGAGGTTTTACCGTCCGGCGCCACGGCAGCGATGATCACGTAGGATGGCCGTTTCGGTAGAAAGGTATGAAGGAGCTTGCCCGTCACGATATCGTAGGCGCGGCTCTCTTTCCATGAGCCGGTCACTGCTATTCGAGCATCCGGCGAAAAATTTACCGAGGAAACCGATCCTAGATGATCCCAAATATGTTCCTTGGCCGGAACCGGCAACTTTACGGAATAGCGGGCGGAGGCGGTTTCCGGCCAGGTGATTTCCTTCAGCGCGATCAGCCGGTTGCGTTCCCCATAGGGGTTGCTCTGTTGAGCGATTGCCGCAGAGGTGACCACGCTGGCCGCAAGTATGAGAACGGTACGACGGATATTCCGTTTCAGCCGTACCTTTCTCTTGATCATTGTGCCCCGGTTTAGCGGTATTCAATCGAAATGCCGAGACGCGAGCCTAGTTCAGGAGTCTCCGAACGGATTGGCCATTGACGAAACGGGCCCTTCTGGAATTGCTTCGATGATCCTAGGTTGTCGTCCGGCCTTTAGGCCTTTCTCAATAGCCTGGGCCAAGTCGTCATGACTGCAGAGCCCGAGTTCGACAGGACTGCGGGGACGTAAGTTCGGCATATTCCGATGCGTACGGTCGCGTACGGCATTGATCGTTGGCTTGGTCGTCCCGATGAGACGGCCGACCTGGGCGTCGGAAAGTTCCGGGTGATGGCGCAAAATCCAGGCGATTGCGTCCGGTTTTTCCTGGCGGCGGGACAGCGGTGTGTAGCGCGGACCTTTGGGTCGCGCCTCCGGTTGCGGGATGTCGGATTTTGCCATCTCCAACCGCGCGGCGCCATCGCCCTCACAGCGTGTGATTTCTTCGCGTGTCAACTGACCGTTGATGATCGGGTCGATCCCTTGCATGCCGATCGCGACTTCTTCGTCCGCGATTGCCTGCACTTCCAATTCATGGAGATTGCAAAAGGCTGCAATTTGCAGAAATGAAAGGCCCGTGTTTTCGACCAACCAAACGGCCGTTGCCTGCGGCATTAGCGGTCTTGCCATGATAATCCTCGATTCTTTACGATTTTTCCGCTCCCGAGCGTCGGCGACGGAACGTTTTTGAATATTTATTCCCAATTAACGCATTTATACCGCACGTTGTCGGTGGCGCAATGGCCCCTGTCAGATTAGTGATCGGCCACCGTCAAGATAATCTTGCCGATATGGCCACTCGATTCCATGCGTTGATGTGCTTGAGCGGCATCCGTGAGTGGGAATTTAGAGTCGATAACCGGTTTAATCCGACCGGCGGCGAACATCGGCCAGACCTTTTCCTTCAGTTCGCAAGCAATAGCCGCCTTCGACGCATCCGATTGGGCGCGCAGAGTGGACGCGGTTATGGTCTGACGTTTGACCATGAACCGGCTCAATGTTAGTTCGGCTGTTGCCCCCGTGAGAAACGCGATGATCGACAAGCGTCCGTCGATGGCCAGACTATCAATGTTCTTCTGGATGTAATCGCCGCCAACCATGTCAAGGATGACATCCACACCGCGTTTTTCAGTTTTTGCCCGCAGCACCGCGGCCCAATCCTCGTCCCGGTAATTGATCGCGACATCCGCACCGAGATCCCGGCAGGCAGCGCATTTCACGTCTGAGCCGGCGGTTGTGTAGACGGTGGCCCCCATGGCTTTGGCCAATTGGATTGCTGTCGTCCCGATGCCGCTCGACCCGCCGTGGACGAGAAAACTCTCACCCTCGCGCAAATAGGCGCGCTGGAACACATTGTGCCAGACCGTAAAACTAGTCTCGGGGATGCCCGCGGCGTCTAAAATTGAAACACCGTCTGGAACCGGTAAACAATGCGCCGCCGGTGCAATGCAATATTCCGCGTATCCGCCACCGGGCGTTAGCGCACACACGCGATCGCCGATGGAAACACCTTCGACGCCATCTCCGAGTGCTGCGATTTCGCCGGAGACTTCCAGGCCCGGAAGGTCTGATTGACCGGGCGGTGGTGGGTAATGACCGGCACGTTGAATAGCGTCTGGTCGATTTACACCAGCGGCCGCAACGCGGATCAAAACGTCATTCGCCGAGGGTTTCGGAAGGGGACGGGTCGTCGGTTTCAATACGTCCGGACCGCCAAACTCCGAAATTTCCATTGCGGTCATTGTCTCGGGTAAAGACATGTTTCTCGCTCCCGCCGTATGAGTTAAATGTCTGGAATTGGGTTGCAGGTCTAGCCTGCGGTGAGCACACTTGCAAGTGGTCGCAATCGAACCGAGGAGACGATAAACATGGCCGAAGAAGATGATGATATTCCGCGCGCTCTGCGCCCGAAACCGACGGATCTAGACGTCATGTCAATTGGCGAGCTGTCCGAGTATATAGGTGAGCTTGAGGCGGAAATAGAACGCATCCGCATGGCCATTATTCGCAAGGAAGAACAAAAACTTGCCGCGGACGCCGTTTTCAAAAGATAAGGTAACAAATAAGAAATTAACTATAATTGTTAACTTATTATTAGCAACTTTTCCTTAAGTTGATAGATGACGCGATTGTCCCAAGCGCGTCCGGATGGGTTCGCTACCTTGGATCCCATCTAATTTCCTCCCTTTAGACTCGGGTTGTTATTGATTTAGCGACCCTTTTTTTACCGTGCGGTTCATCCATTCAGGATGCTTTGAACCGAGAAATGATTCGGTTAATGTGCCGCACGTTCATTACTGCGGGGTCAATTTGCGATGGTTAAACCCGATCACCTGAAACCGGCGACACTGGCGCTTCATGCGGGCCAGCAACCTGATTCGGCCACCGGCGCGCGGGCGGTGCCGATCTACCAGACTACGTCCTTCGTCTTCGAGGATGCGGATCATGCGGCATCTCTCTTCAACCTCGAAGCCTCCGGTCACATTTATTCGCGTATCTCGAACCCGACTGTCGCAGTCTTGGAAGAACGCATCGCCGCGTTGGAAGGTGGTGTGGGGGCATTGTGTACGGCCAGCGGACAGGCGGCCTTGCATATGGGGATCGTGGCATTGATGGGAGCCGGCAGTCATATCGTTGCCTCCTCTTCGCTCTATGGCGGCTCGACCAATATGTTCCAATATACTCTGCCACGGTTTGGAATTACGGCGACGCTTGTCGATCCGCGCGACCATGAGGCCATGAGGGCAGCCATCCGCCCCGAAACTCGGTTGGTGTTCGGTGAGGTTCTGGGGAATCCCGGCCTGGAAGTTTTCGATATCGAGCCGATTGCCGAAATCGCCCATGATGCGGGCTTGCCATTGATGTTGGATGCGACTTTCGCGACACCGTACCTATGCCGTTCCTTTGATTATGGCGCAGATATTGTCATGCATTCGGCGACGAAATGGCTTGGCGGACATGGAGTCGCCATCGGCGGCGCGCTTGTTGATTCCGGCAAATTCGATTGGGTGGCAAGCGGCAAGTTTCCGACTCTAACCGAGCCCTACGATGGCTATCACGGAATCAATTTCTGGGAGGAATACGGCCCAGCGGCATTCATCATGCGCGCGCGCCTTGAAGGGATGCGAGATTTCGGGCCCTGCATGAGCCCGACAAGTGCATTTCATATCTTGCAGGGTGTCGAGACACTACCGATGCGAATGGAACGGCATGTCGCGAGTGCGGGAGAAATGGCGGCTTTCCTGGCTGCCCACGATGCCGTCGCCTGGGCTAATCATCCGAGTTTGCCGAACCATCCCGATACGGCGTTGACGAAGAAGTATTTCCCGAAGGGTGCGGGATCAATCGTTTGCTTTGGTGTGAAGGGCGGGCGCAAGGCCGGCGAAAAAACCATCGAACGGGTCGAATTGTTTTCGCATCTCGCTAATGTCGGCGACGCGAAATCATTAATTCTGCACCCGGCCAGCACGACCCATCAGCAACTGACCGCGGCACAACTCGAGAAAGCCGGTATCGGAGAAGATATGATTCGTTTGTCAATTGGTCTCGAGGATGTGGATGATTTGATGGCCGATTTGGATCAGGCGCTGCGTGCATCGCAAAGGGGATAAGCCGTGTGGATTGAAATGGATGACGCAAGAATATTCGCCCAAACCGGCGGCAAGGCATTTGATGCGGAAAAACCGTCGGTCGTGCTTCTCCACGGTGCTGGAATGGATCAAACCGTCTGGCAGCAGCAATCTCGCTATCTGGCGCATCACGGCTGGAACGTCTTTGCCGTTGATCTGCCGGGACATGGGTTAAGCACCGGGCAACCACCCGAAAGCGTGCCTGCTGGAGCGGACTGGCTCATCTCGTTCCTGGATGCCGCCGGGCTTGAGAAGGCGGCATTGGTCGGTCATTCGCTCGGCGCGTTGATATCGCTGGAGACGGCAGGGCGCTATAGCGACCGGGTTTCGCAACTGGCGCTGTTGGGGGTGACGCCAAAGATGCCGGTGCATCAGGGTCTGTTGGATGCGGCGACGGCGAACGAGCCCGTGGCGGGGCAACTGATTGTCGGGTGGGGATTTGGCAAGCAGGCTCATCGTGGCGGTAACATTGCGCCGGGCATGTGGATGATGGGCGGTGGTGGCCGATTGATCGAGCATGCGCGGCCGGGGGTGCTCGGCGCCGATCTCAACGCCGCCAATGCTTATCAAGGTGGACAGGAGGCGGCAGGGGCAGTGCAATGCGATACGTTGCTGTTGTTGGGTGCCGCGGACCGGATGACGCCTGTGAAGGGTGCCAGGGCGCTGCAGGAAGCGATCGCCAATTGCCGAACTGAGGTCCTACCCGGCGCGGGTCATATGATGATGATCGAATCTCCGAGAGGGACCTTAAAAATACTTGCGGCATTTCTCGAGTCGAATGCATGAGAGCCGGCGGGCAGTTCATTAGGTCCGATTTCAAATGGTTCATCGACTTACAATCACGATGGATGGATAACGACGCCTACGGGCATATCAATAACGTCATTTATTACGCGTGGTTTGATACGGCGGTGAACCGCTTTTTGGTCGATAACGAGCTGCTCGATTATCAAAACGATACGGTTCATGGCATCGTGATCGAATCGAAATGCACGTATCTGAAGGAATTCACCTATCCCGATGTCGCCCAGGCGGGCCTCAAGCTCCAACGTCTCGGTAACACATCGGTGGCGTATGATATCGGGTTGTTCCATGTCGGCGACGACGATGCCGCCGCGCTCGGATATCTCGTGCATGTTTATGTCGATACGCAAACCCGGCAGCCCGTGCGGGTGCCGGATACCGTTCGCGCCGGTATCGAAGCCTTGGCATAGTTACAGAAAAGGGCGCGCACCTTTCGATGCGCGCCCATTTTCGAGAGGAGCTTAGACGCCTTAGGCGGCTTTGCCTTCAAGCGCTTTCGGGTCTCCGCCTGCGATCGCGATCTTGCGGGGCTTTTTCTCTTCGGGAACCTCGCGCACGAGATCTATATGCAGCAAACCGTTCTCGAGACGCGCGTCTTTCACGACAACATGCTCGGCTAAGTTAAATCGACGCTCGAACGCGCGCTCGGCGATCCCGCGGTGCAGGAACGTGCGGCTATCTTCCGCCTGATTGCAGTTGAGACGACCATTTACGAGCAATTGTGCGTCTTGTGCGGTGATCTCGATGTCATCCTCGCCAAATCCGGCGACGGCCATCGTGATCCGGTAGTTGTCCTCGTCGGTCGCTTCGATGTTGTAGGGCGGGAAACTATTCGTGGGCTCATTCGCGAGTGAGTCCATTAAGTGTGCCATACGGTCGAAGCCGACGGTGGTCCGGAATAGGGGGGAGAAATCTAAGTTTCGCATTTTCATATCCTTTTCTAAGCGACATGGTCGTTTGGGTCGCCATATGGCCGACCCGGTTTCACACTATCCGAGCCCACTATGGGCGCTCGGAACACTTCTTAGATTGGAATGCGACGGATAGATTCAAGAGGTTTCTGTGAACCAAATAGTGAGCAATTTTAGGCGCAATCGGTCTAGAATCCTGTTATAGTTAAGGGGGATGGGACATTAGGATTACGTGAAACAGACAAAAAAGATCCGGTAAATTGACGGCGCTCTATCTCTCGCGAACCTATGACGAAGCGTACGATCTCCTGATCGAAGCGCGCGGTTTTGCTGAGCACTAATACCGAAATAAACGTCGAAGAGAATTCGATGAGCGTATGATTCAGAATCGTGAAAGCTTCCGTCTCACATCCCGATTGGCACAAATTGTGGCTTGGTTACTTGTCCAGAAGGCGTATCAAGCAGGCGAACTCAGCCCCCAGGATTTGATGGATGAGGCCTATCGTCTCGAAGGTGAACGGGTTTGTCTTGATTGGGAATCGGCGAGCGAAGCCGAGTTGCCGCGACAATTGGTGAGTTTGTTGGGGCGGAGTTACGATCTGTATTGCCGCGTACAACGGTTGGATCGTCAATTCACTGCCAACTGAACGAAAAAGGGCGCCACCGGGCGCCCTAAATCAATCTCAACCGAAATTTTTAGTTTAGACTTTGAGGCCGAAACTTTCGAATTTCTTGTTGAATTTGGCAAGTTGGCCACCGGTATCGATCAGGCGGTGCACACCGGTCCAAGCCGGATGCGAGCTCGGGTCGATATCGAGCTTGAGGGTGTCTCCCTCTTTGCCGTAGGTCGAATAGGTCTTGTAGCTTGTCCCGTCCGTCATCTGGACGGTTATCTCGTGATAATCGGGATGAGTTTCTGCTTTCATCTCTCGACTCCTGAAGTTCAAGCGCGGCTGTATAGCCGAGCCTGCTTGGGGATGCAAGCCTTCGGCCCGTTGTTTTGCGGTATATTACCTGTACCTTGTATTTTAGGCGATACTTAAAAGGCAAAGGAATTCTGCGATCCAAGATTTCGTAATACGCGGTGGGACGGTGTTTGATGGCCTCGGATATCCGGGCGTGCCGGCGGATGTTTTGATTCGTGACGGAGCGATCTCAGAAATCAGCGCTATACCGTCCGTGGAGGCAGTGGAAATCGATGCGAGAGGACTCTATATCACTCTGGGATTTATCGATATTCACAGTCATTCTGATTTCACCCTTTTAGTTGACCCCCGCGCGGTAAGTTCGATTTCCCAGGGCGTCACGCTGGAAGTTATCGGTAATTGCGGGCATGGCTGTTTTCCGCTTGTCGACAAGACACTTGCGCGGAATGCGATATACGGAATCACCGATGATATTTCGCTGAATTGGTCGAGCGGAGTATCTCGACCTATTGGATAAGGTCCAACCGGCCGTCAATGTCCTCACGTTGGTCCCCAACGGACAATTGCGGCAAGCGGCCATGGGAATGAAGGATGTCCCGGCGACCGCAGATGAACTGCGACAGATGCTGCGCTACCTGGAAGAGGGGTTGGATGCGGGGGCGTTTGGAATTTCGACCGGTTTGGAATACCCGATCGAAGTCGGCGCGGCGGCAAGCGAGATCGAGGCATTGCTCGAACCCGTGGCGCGGCGCGATCTATTGTATTCGACCCACACGCGACGGCGCGACAAGGGCGCGGTTGGGGCGGTCGTGGAAGCGCTCGAGACAGCGCGGCAAGCCGGTGTTTGCCTGCAAGTCTCGCATCTATTGCCTCGTGGCGGGCGGGACGATTGCGAGACCTGCATAGACCTAGTCGAGACGGCCCGTGGCGCGGGACAGGATGTGTCCTTCGATATGCATACCCGTACCTTCTCCTTGACCTATCTGCACGCCATGTTGCCCCCCTGGGCCCTGGTGGACGGCCTTGCGGCACTGCCGGGTCATATTACGGATCCGGAGGCGAGAGCGCGCATTGAGGCGTATCCCTCCATCGTGAACAGTGGCGGGTGGAATCGGGTCGTCTTATTGGATAACCAAATCGCGCCGGAATTAGCCCGTCTCGACTTTGTGACGATCGGACAGCGCCTCGGCTTGGCGCCGGTCGATGCGGCATTGTCCCTGCTGTGCCAATCGGCGGAAGCGACGGTGCCGTTGATGATCGTGCGCCCGGTCTACGATACGAACGATCAAACCTTGGCGTTCGGGCATCCGCTCTGCGTGCCGGGCTCGGATGCGACCGCGCTATGCCCGGATGGGCCGCTATCAGGATCGGCCTTTCATGGTGCGTATAGCTGGGCCGCATGGTTCTATCGCTTCAGCGTGCGGGAAGCGGGTTTCCTAACGCCACAAGCAGCTATCCACAAGCTGACCGGGCCGCCGGCGGAGATCCTGAAATTAGGAAATCGGGGCCGGTTGCAGCCGGGTATGCGGGCGGATATCGCCATATTTGACCCCACCATATTTGGCGAGAGGGCAACGCAATGGGAGCCCAATCAAACCGCTGTTGGGATGCGGCATGTCTTTGTGAATGGCGATCTTGCTTTCACCGAAGACGCGCCGACGGAAACCCGATCCGGACAGGTCCTGCGCGCTTAGGCCTTCACCGCGGTCAAGATGATTTCGACAAGCGTATCGCCTGCCAAGGGTGCGCCGACGCAGGCGCGCTGCGGCCAATTCTGCCAATCATCTCCCATCCAATCGTTCCACACCTCATCCATGCCAGACTTCAAGCTCATATCGCTGAGAAAGATTTGCGCCTGGAGGATGCGGGTCTTATTTGATCCCGCCATCTCGAGACTCTCGTCGAGATGGGCGAGGGAGTTACGCGTTTGTTCCTGAATGTCGGCGCCCGGTGCCGTCGCGACGGTATAGACGATGCCGCCATGCTCAACACAGCGGTTCCGCCCGGCGGCACTTCCTTTGTAACGATTGATGGTCATGACTCCCTCCTTGTTTTGTTGCTCTACACCAACATAGTGCAGTCCGTTCGAATTGTTGATAAGACCGTTCCGCCTGCAGCGGAGCGAGATCACGGAATAGCTTATGCGCCATCGTACATATATGGATCGATCAGTCGATCAGGATCGTGAAAACGGCGGGAATATAAAAGTTCTGACCGCGATCTGGCCGTATTTACGCCCCTATTTGGCGGCGGTCCTTGGCGCAGGTGTCGCCCTTATCGTCGCGGCGAGTACCGTGCTCGCCTTGGGCCAGGGCCTGCGGTTCATGGTTGACCGTGGATTCGGCGATCGTGGTGGTGGGGTTCTCGACTTGGCGCTCGGTGTCCTCCTTGGCGTGGTGGTGGTGCTCGCGATGGCGACCTATGCGAGGTTCTATATCGTCTCGTGGATCGGTGAGCGTGTGGTCGCCGACATCCGCCAGGCGGTATTCGATCATGTCTTGAAGCTGAGTCCCGGGTTTTTCGAAATCACGCGTACAGGAGAAGTTCTCTCTCGTTTGACGACGGATACGACTTTGCTGCAGGTGGTCATTGGATCATCGATCTCGGTGGCGCTGCGCAACATATTATTGTTCCTTGGCGGGGCGACGTTATTGGCCGTGACGAGCCCGAAGTTGACCGGGATTGTGTTCTTGTTCGTGCCGCTCGTAGTGGCACCAATTGTCTTGATCGGGCGGATCGTGCGCCGCCGCAGCCGTGCAGCACAGGATGAAGTCGCCGCGGTGAGCGGCTATGCCGAGGAAACCCTGAGCGCCATTCGAACAGTTCAGGCGTTTACCCATGAAGAAGTAGACCGACGGCGGTTTGCGGAGACAGTGGAACATGCGCTTGATGTGTCCATTTCACGCATTCGGGCCCGCGCCATATTGACCGCTCTGGTGATCATGCTTGTCTTCAGCGCTGTCGGCTTGATCTTGTGGCTCGGTGGCCGCGCGGTCATCGCCGGGGAAATGTCGCCGGGCGAGCTATCGGCCTTTGTATTCTATTCGATATTGGTCGCGGGCTCGGTCGGTGCCTTCTCGGAAGTTGTGGCGGATTTGCAACGGGCGGCGGGAGCGGCGGAACGTCTGTTCGAATTGCTGGCAACCGAACCGATGATTGCGCCACCATCGGCACCAGTTTCGCTGCCGTCGCCGACCGAGGGTGCGGTCCGTTTCACGGATCTGACATTCCATTACCCGGCACAAAAAGAGATTGCCGCGTTATCCGACTTCAATCTCGCGGTGGCAGCCGGCGAGCGGGTTGCTCTTGTCGGTCCGTCTGGTGCGGGTAAAACCACGGTCTTTCAATTGTTGTTGCGGTACTATGACCCTGATTCTGGAAGCGTTAGTTTGGACGGTGTCGATATCTGTGGGGCGGATCCGGTGGATGTGCGCCAGCGCATTGGATTGGTCTCGCAGGAGCCAAGTATATTTTCGGCGACCGCGATGGAGAACATCCGATACGGTCGGCCCGATGCAAGTGACGACGAAGTGCGAGCGGCAGCCGATGCGGCGGCGGCGACGGAATTCCTCGAGCGATTGTCGGACGGTTTCGATACTTTTCTCGGAGAGAAAGGTGTGCGGCTATCGGGCGGACAACGTCAACGGATCGCCATTGCGCGCGCGATCCTCCGAGATCCGGCGGTACTATTGCTGGACGAGGCGACGAGCGCTCTCGATTCAGAATCGGAACACTTGGTCCAGCAAGCCCTGGAACGGATCCTGGCGTCCCGGACCAGTATTGTCATCGCGCATCGTCTCTCGACGATCCGGCAAGCAGACCGGATAGTCGTCATGGATAGCGGGCGAATTGTCGCCGAGGGGACGCATGATCGCCTGATTGCCGAAGGCGGTCTCTATACGAAGCTGGCAGAGCGGCAGTTTGATCTCAGCGCTGATCCAGCTTGAGTTCGATCCGCCGATTTCGCCGGAATGCGATCTCGTCGTTGCGGGTGTCCAAGGGCTGAAATTCCCCGAATCCTGCCGCCGCTAAGTTATTTGCCGGAATGCCTGAGGAAATCAGGAATTTCACAACGGAAACCGCCCGGGCCGTTGACAGTTCCCAATTCGACGGAAAGGCTTTTGTCTTGATCGGAATGCGATCGGTATGGCCGTCGACGCGTAAAACCCATTCGACGTCTTTCGGGATTTTCTTCGCAATCTCGATCAGCGTTTTCGCCAACTGCGCCAATTGCAGCTTACCACCATCACCCATTTGTGCCGAACCGGAACCGAACAAAACCTCGGATTGGAAGACGAACCGGTCGCCGACAACGCGAATGTCGCGCCGATTGCCCAATACCTTGCGTAGCCGCCCGAAGAACTCGGAGCGATATCGCGCCAACTCTTGAACCTTACTGGCCAATGCAGCGTTCAGGCGCTTTCCCAAATCAACGATTTGCACGTTCTGGGCTTTCGATTGCGCTTCGGAGGCATCGAGAGCGGCATTCAGTTTTGCGATCTGTTCGCGGAAGGCGGCCATCTGGCGATTCAGAAGGGCTACTTGAGCTTTCGCGGCCTCGGAAATTTTCCGTTCTTCCGATAATTCGACGGCCGCCTTCTCGGATTGCTCGCCCAGCTTGGTTCGGGCGGTGGCCAAGTCTTTAGCCAATTCGTCGCGGAGCGCCTTCATCGCGTCTATATCTTGTTGCAATTGTGCGAGTTCGGCCCCCAAGCGGCGGCGTTCTTCATCGGCTTCCGAAAGTTTGTCACTCGCCTCCTGCAGTTCCGTCGAGAGACCCGCGTGGCGGTTGCGAAGATCAGAGATGTCCGTTTCCAAACCGTCTCGGGCAGCAAGTGAACTTTGCAGTTCGGATGAAAGTTGTGTCACATCGTTGCGTAATTCCTCACCAGCTCGTCTTTCCAGAGCCAGTAGGTCGGCCAGCTCTTCGACCTGTTGATTCAAACGTTCGAGCGCTTGATCGCGGCCGACGATGGCATCATTCAAAAAAAACTGCGCGACGACGAAAATCATCAGCAGGAAAATGATGACCATTAAAAGCGTCGCGAGCGCATCCACAAATCCCGGCCAAATATCGAGCGCGTTGTTCGAACCCCGCCGTGAGAGTGCCATAATATCTGCGCTATCGCGGCTCCTCGCCTTCGGCGAGGGCGGCAATCGTTCGGGCGAGGAGACGAATTTCGCTGCGGACCTCTTGCACAGCTGTTTCCCGGCCGGATGTTTGATCGGCGAGTAGGCGTGCAAGATGACCGTCTATACTGCGAAGCGATGTGACGGCTTGATCGTCCCCTTGGTTGGTTTGCCCCTCAGCCAAGGCCGAGAATATGGTCTTTAACTCAGACTGGCTTTGCGCAAACTTCAGCAGCAATTCCTGTTGCGTTCGCATGGATTCAGAGAGCGATCCCAGATTATCCGTCAGCTGTACAATTCGCCGGTTCGCATCGATCCGGCTGTCTTCGCCGCGCGCTAAGGTTCTTTGTAAATTTTCAAGATTATCAGCTGTTTGCTCGAGTAGCGCTTGGATATAGGCGGGGACAGTCTGATCACCGTCGCCGACCGCGCCCCCGCCCCCGAGACGGGTTTGACCGGAAAGCCATTCTTCAAGATCGTTATAAAATCTGTTTTGCGCTTGTCCCGCTTGCAACGCTAGGAAACCGAGGACGAGCGACCCAGCCAAGCCGAATAGGGAAGAACTGAATGCCGTTCCCATGCCGGCCAGTGGCACCTGCAATCCTGATTTTAACCGCTCGAAGACTTCTTGAACCGCATCTCCTTGAACGGCGAGGCCGGAGATGACGTCGCCAATGGAGCGAACGGTTTCGAGCAAGCCCCAAAAGGTTCCCAACAGGCCGAGAAATACAAGCAGTCCGATAAAATAGCGCGCTGTTTCTCGTCCTTCATCAAGGCGGGTGGCAATGCCATCCAGCAATGAGCGCAGCGCCATGGTGGACAGGCTGAAGCGATCACCGCTGCGTTCGCCAAGCATTGTCGCCATTGGCGCCAGTAGCCGCGGTCCCCGCCCGCTGGAGACGGCGAGTCCGTCCCGGCGGAACGATTCGATCCAGGCGAATTCGGGACGCAACATAAAGACGAGGCGAAACATATGGAAAATGCCGATAAACAACACACCGAGGATCACGCCATTGAGGACAACATTCGCAAAGAACGCGTCTCTGAGAGGTAAAAAGAGCAGGAAAACAGCACCTAAGACGGCAGCTAGAAAGAGCACCATACGGACGAGGTAACTGCGCGGCCTAGTCATCTTGCCCGAAAACTCCCTGCTGAGGCGAAGCGGTTGAAAGGTCCACTATTGTTTCTGGACAAGGATATCAACCCGGTCCGGCGTCACTCCCTGAGCACTGGTTTGGCCGAGTGCACGGACGTCCATCCGTGTGCTGCGCACGCCTTCCTTCATCAAATACGTACGTATCGCGAGCGCCCGGAACAGCGAACTGCGCCGCGCCTGACTGGCGGAACCAGCACCGCCAGCGGCGAAGCCCATCAATTGAATTCGGATATTCTCATCGGAATTCATGCGTCCGGCCAATTTGCTTAAGGCAGGTGTCGCGCTTCCCGGCAATTCGGTCGAGCCTGGACCGAACGGAATGCTGTAGAGATTACCGTCGGGGCTGATGGAAATGTTTCCGACCGGCGCTGCGGGTTGCAGGCCCTGTGAGGTTGGTGTTGCAAGGGAAGCCGTTGGCGGTG